>JAVVER010000140.1:0-7646 GCA_032251145.1 Vicingaceae bacterium
AAAATCTATTTTTTAAAACCTTTAGCCTAAAATGGAATTTTTAAGGTTCGACTATATAGTATCCATTATTCTTTCGGCAAATACCCTTTCTTTTTTTGCACAAGATACCTTACCCGTTAATTATTTTCGTTCACCTTTAGATATTCCGCTTTATTTATCAGGAAGCTTTGGAGAATTACGTTCCAATCATTTTCATTCAGGAATTGATATTAAAACTCAAGGAGTAGAAGGACATAAAATTATTGCAGTGGCAGATGGGTATGTTTCTCGAATAAAAGTTTCTCCTTATGGTTATGGTAATGCTCTTTACATCGATCATCCCAACGGATATACTTCTGTTTATGCTCACTTGCAAAAATATAGCGGCAAAATTGCTACAGAAATTAAAAAATACCAATACGCCAACCAAACTTGGGAAATAGATTACTATCCTCCCGATACCTTATTAAAAGTGAAGAAAGGACAAGTAATTGCTCTTTCAGGAAATTCGGGTAGTTCGGGTGGACCACACTTACATTTTGAAATTAGAGAAACTGAATCGGAACATCCGATTAATCCACTTTTATTAGGTTTTGATGTAAAAGACAATATTGCTCCACACATTAGGAAAATGGCTGTTTATCCGCTAAACGACATCAGTTTTGTTAATCAAAAAAATACCAAAGAAATTTTATCTGTTGTGGGCAGTGGAGGAAATTACAGATTAGCCTCAACCACTCCCATTTCGGCTATTGGTACTATTGGAATTGGTGTTGATGTAATAGATCAATTAAACGGTGTTCCTAATAAAAATGGAGTTTATGAAGTGAAACTTTTTGTGAACGATAGTTTGATTTATTATTCAGAAATGAACAAATTTAGCTTTGATGAAAGCAGGGCATTAAATTCTTTAATCGATTATGAATATTATTTAAAAACAAAAAATCGCTTTCAAAAAAGTTTTGTTGCACCCAACAATCAGTTATCTATATACAGAAGAAGAACAAATAATGGGAATATATTAATTGAAGATGGTAAAAATTACCTTATTAAATATGAAATTACCGATACGTATAAAAATAAATCTACCTTGGAATTTGCAATTAGTGGGAATAAAGCAGCAACATCTTCTAACCCTGTAATAAAAGGTACTGTAGATACTCTTTTTAGTTATTCCGACAGTAATTATTATGAAAATAAAATGGTACGAGTAGCCATTCCTAAAAATGCCTTGTATGAAAATTTACCATTTCAGTTTGGCGAAGGAAAACAATTACATAGTGCGTTAACACCAACCTATCAAATTCATAATGATTATACGCCATTGCACTTACCCATAACTGTTGGGATTAAAGTAGGTAGAATTTCTGATGAACACCGAAAAAAAGCAGTAATTGTAAATATTGATGCCAACCACAGATTATATTCTAGAGGTGGCGTTTGGAGAAATAATTATTTAGAAACTACTTCAAAAACATTTGGTGGTTTTGCGGTAATGTTAGATACGGTTGCTCCTATTATTAAAGCTGTAAACATTTATCCCAATAAAAATATGAGTAATAATTCCAGCGTTATTTTTTCTATTTCGGATAACTTAAGCGGTATTAAAACCTATAATTTATATATAGATGGAAAGTGGGTGTTAATGGAGTTTGAACCAAAGAAAGGTGTGGTCTATCACGATTTTGATAAGTTAGCTAATGGAGAACACACACTAAAATTAGAAGTAACAGATGGTGTTGGAAATGTTGGTTTGCTAGAAATGCCTTTTGTGAGGTAAAACTCTCTTTAATCTTATTTGTACATTTCCTTTGAGTTATTCTAATTTATTTTTAAAGATAAATTATTAACTTCGCACGGCTTAGAATTCTGAAAAGAAAAAGATACTAAGCAAATCTTACAACAGTTTATTAAAAATAGTAACAAATAAAGAAGGGTATGAGTAACGAAACCGCAACAACTTCGGCTGCAAAAATCTCTAAAGAAGAATTTAAAGCTACCGTTTTAAACGATTATAAATTAGCGTACATGAGCCGCGAAACTTCCTACTTAGGAAGGAAAGAAGTGCTTACCGGAAAGGCCAAGTTTGGTATTTTTGGTGATGGAAAAGAATTGCCACAAATAGCATTGGCTAAGCAATTTAAAGATGGAGATTTTCGCTCGGGTTATTACAGAGACCAAACTTTAATGATGGCTATTGGCCAGCTAACTATCCAAGAATTTTTTGCTCAATTATACGCTCATACCGATGTAGAAGCTGAACCTAGTTCAGCAGGTCGTTCCATGAATGGACATTTTGGAACAAGAAGTTTAAACCCAGACGGAACATGGAAAGACTTAACCAAAATGAAAAATTCTTCTGCTGATATTTCCCCAACAGCAGGTCAAATGGCTCGTTTGGTGGGATTAGCACAGGCTTCTAAAGTGTATAGAAACAATAAAGATTTGGCTTCTTTCACTAGTTTTTCAAACAAAGGAAATGAAGTAGCTTTCGGAACCATTGGTGATGCTAGTACTTCTGAAGGACCATTTTGGGAAGCCATTAATGCTATTGGCGTGCTGCAAGTTCCTGTGGTAATGTCGGTTTGGGATGATGGACACGGAATTTCTGTTCCACAAAAATATCAGACTACTAAAGAAAATATTTCTGAAATCTTAAAAGGATTTCAACGTGATAAAGGTAAAAACAACGGCTACGAAATTTTCAACGTAAAAGCGTGGGACTACCCTGCATTGGTTGAAACTTACGAAAAAGCAGTGAAAATTGCCAGAGAAGAACATTGTCCCGTGTTGGTGCATGTAACCGAAGTAACACAACCACAAGGACATTCAACATCTGGTTCGCACGAAAGATACAAATCGGAAGAACGATTAAAATGGGAAACCGAATATTGCTGTGTGAAAAAATTTAGAGAATGGATAGAAGCCAACAACATTGCAAGTAAAGAGGAATTAGATGCGTTAGAAACAGAAGGCAAAAAAGAAGTAAATGCACAAAAAAGATCCGCTTGGGAAGCGTATTTGAATCCCATAAAAAAAGAAAGAGATGAAGTGGTTGCTATGCTTACTGCATTGGCGGAAGAAAGTGCAAACAAAGCATTTATCTCTCCAATGATAGCTACGTTAAAAAGTAATACCGAACCGATTAGAAAAGATATTGTTTCGACAATAAAAAGAGTGTTAAGAATGGTTAGGTTAGAAAATATAGCTTCAAAAAATGCTCTAATTTCTTGGTTAGATAATGCTGCAAAAGCGAATTACGACCGATACAGTTCTACTTTGCTTTCGGAATTTCCTAGCTCACCAATGCGAGTTACAGAGGTAAAAGCAGTACTTACCGACCAAAAAGAAGATGGAAGAGTAGTATTGAGAGAGAATTTCGATAAATTATTAGCTACTTACCCCGAAATATTAATCTTTGGAGAAGACTCTGGAAAAATTGGCGGAGTAAACCAAGGACTAGAAGGCTTACAAGAAAAATACGGAGAACTTCGTGTTAGCGATACCGGAATTAGAGAAAACACCATCATCGGACAAGGAATTGGAATGGCAATGAGAGGCTTACGTCCTATTGCTGAAATTCAATATTTAGATTATTTATTGTATGCTATTCAAGTGTTGAGTGATGATTTAGCAACACTTCAATACAGAACCAAAGGCGGACAAAAAGCACCGTTAATCATCAGAACTCGTGGACATAGATTGGAAGGAATTTGGCATTCGGGCTCTCCAATGGGAATGATTATCAACTCTGTAAGAGGAATACATGTTTGTGTACCCAGAAATTTAACACAAGCAGCAGGTTTTTATAATACACTTATTCAAGGCGATGACCCTGCAATTGTTATTGAACCACTAAACGGATACAGAACTAAAGAACATATTCCATCTAATTTAGGAGCATTTACAACGCCTTTAGGAATTCCTGAAACCTTAACTGAAGGTACAGATATTACTATTGTTAGTTATGGTTCTACTTGCAATTTAGCATTACAAGCAGTACAGCAATTGGCTGAAGTAGAAATTTCTGCTGAATTAATTGATGTAAGAACCTTGTTGCCATTTGACATCAACCACTCTATTGTAGCATCGTTGAAAAAAACAAACCGTTTATTAATAGTAGATGAAGATGTTCCTGGTGGAGCAAGTGCATTTATTTTGCAGCAAATTATGGAAGAGCAAAAAGGCTATTATCATTTAGATGCTGAACCAACAACGCTAACTGCAAAAGCACACCGTCCAGCTTATGGAACAGATGGAGACTATTTTTCTAAACCAAGTATAGAAGATATTTTTGATGCAGCATATACTATTATGAATGAGGCAAATCCACAAAAATATCCAGCTATTTATTAAACATAAAGTCAGATGACTTGCTATAAAAAAATCAGTTTCTGTGTTTTATTAATGCTTGGTTTTATTTTGACTAACTATAATCTAGTTGCTCAAGAAAACGAGCAAGATTCAATAGCCAAATTAATTTCTGAAACAAAAAATGATTCTGTTTTAATCATACATTTAAAAAACTTAATTACAAAAGTTAAGTCTAAAAATGAACTACTTGCTTTCGATTCTTATCAAAAAATAATTAAGATTTGTGAAGCAGAAACTGTTAAAAAAAACTCATCAAATTATTATTTTAAAGAGCTTGTTAATGCAAAAAATCGATTAGCAAGTATATATGTAAATATTGGAAATGCAGCAGCAGCCTCAAGAACATTATTAGAAGCATTAAAAGTAACAGAAGAAAAAAAATTAAAAGAATTTGAGGCAGAAATTTGTAACGATATTGGCATTTTAAATTACACGTTTAATCATTTTGATGTTGCACTCGAATATTTTAATAGAAGTTTAAAGATTAACAAAGAACTTAAAGATAGAGTAGGTGAAGCAGAATTATACAACAACATTGGTAATATTTACATAAAACAAAAAGATACATTAACAGGGGTTACGTATTTTGAAAAAAGTTTAAAAATTGTAAAGGAAGAAAATTTTAAATTTGGATTAGCGGCTTTGCTAAATAATTTAGGAGGAATTTATTTAAGAAATAAAAATACAAGAGCAAAAGCTAAAGCATACTTAGATGAATGCTATAGAATAAGAAAAGAAATTAATGATGAAAGAGGAATTTCTATTTCTTTAATCATATTATCAGATTATTATTATTTAGAAAACAATTACAAATTAGCATTAAAATATGCTCAAGAATCAAATACAATTGCTAAAAAAACAAATAATTTATTACAACTCTCAAACTCTACAAAAAAATTATACAAAATATACAAGGCATTAAACCAACCAAAAGAAGCTTTAATAAACTTTGAATTACATAAAATATATCAAGATAGTATTCATAGTGAAGAATCTATAAAAGAATTAGGTAGCCAAGCTTTAAAAGTAGAATTTCTTAAAAAAACATACATTGATAGTGTAAATTTTGCAAAAATTGAAGAAATTAAAAACATTGAAATTAAGCAACAGCAAAGTGAATTAACTACAAAGAGAAATCAACAAATTGCACTTTTTATTGGTTTAATATTAGTGGTTGTTTTTGCAGGTTTTATGTATAATCGATTTAAAATCACAAAAAACCAAAAAGTAATTATTGAAGAAAAAAATAAAGAAATAACCGATTCAATTACTTACGCCAAGCGTATTCAAAATGCGATATTACCATCAGATACAACCGTAAAAGAATATTTGCCTAATAATTTTGTACTTTATCTTCCAAAAGATATTATAGCAGGAGATTTTTATTGGATGGAATCGGTTTCCGTCATTGCGAACGAGGAACGAGTGAAGCAATCTGCAAATAATGAAAAGATTGCTTCTCCTGAATCGCTTCGCTCTCAGAATCGCAATGAAGTTATCCTCTTTGCAGCAGCCGATTGCACCGGACATGGAGTGCCAGGAGCTATGGTGAGTGTAGTTTGTAATAATGCGTTAAATAGAACAGTTAGAGAATTTGGGTTAACAAATCCCTCAGAAATTTTAAATAAAACCAGAGAGATAGTTGTTCAAGAATTTGAAAAAAGTGATGATGATGTGAAAGACGGAATGGACATAGCTCTTTGCAGTTTAAGGTTTGATGTTAAAGGTTTGAAGTTAAACGAACCCGAAACAGTAGCTTTGCTGCAATATGCAGGAGCAAACAATCCGCTTTGGATTATTAGAGAAGGAAAATTAATCGAAACTAAGCCTAACAAACAACCTATTGGAAAAGTAGATAATCCACAATTATTTACCACCCATACAATTGAACTACAAGAAGGAGATACCATTTATATTTTTACAGATGGTTTTGCCGACCAGTTTGGTGGATCAAAAGGTAAAAAAATGATGTATAAACCTTTTAAACAACTACTATTATCCATTCAAAATAAAACAATGGACGAACAGAAAGAAATTTTAGCTCAGCATTTTGAGAACTGGAAAGGAAGTTTAGAGCAGGTTGATGATGTGTGTGTAATTGGGGTAAGAATGTGATGCAAAGTTTATCTCAGGTTTGACGAGGAGTGTAATTGGAGTTAGGGTTTAATATATTAAAACGATGAAAAACTACATCTTATTTATTTTTACAATGCTTTTAGCGACAAACTCAAAAGAGGTAACCGCTCAAAACTATGTAGATAAGAAATACTATTTGGTGGACAGTTTAGAACTTTCCAATCTAAGTGAATCCGACCGCCTTTTAGTGGATAGCTGCCTAAAAATTTACCACGCTGCAAAACACGATACCACTAAAGTCAATGCAATAAATACTATTGTAGAAAATAGTTGGGATATTAATTTATGGCCTAAATATAATAGTTGGGTATATAAATTTACCAATAATACGCTTTCTGATTACCCTATTTCACCCGAAGGACATAAAGAGAAGACTAATTCTGTTAAATTTACTTTGCATAAATATTTAGCTCATGCTTTATATAATTTCGGGTATTTTTATGATACCCAAGGAGATGCCCTCCTAGCTATAGAATGCTATCATAAAAGTTTGAAAGCATACGAAGAAATTGACTATAAAAAGGGAATGGCAGACTCCTACATCAACATAGGGTATATTCATGAAAAACAAGGAGATATTCCTATAGCCATAAAATACTACCATGAAAATTTAAAACTACGAGAAAAAATTGGAGACAAACTAGAGATCGCAAATGCGTACCACATCATTGGGTATATTAATGAAAACCAAGGAGACATTCCTCTAGCTTTAGAGTACTATCATAAAAGTCTTCAACTACGAGAAAAAATTGGAGATAAACAAGGGATGGCACAATCCTACAACAATATTGGCATGGTAAATAAAAGCCAAGGAGATATTTCACTAGCTTTAGAGTACTACCATAAAAGTTTGAAAATAGCCGAAGAAATTGGAGAAAAACAAGGAATAGCAGCTTCACACAATAATATTGGGATGATTTATAAAGACCAAGGAGATATTCCTTTGGCTTTGGAATACTATCATAAAAGTTTGAAAGCATACGAAGAAATTGACCATAAAAAAGGAATGGCAAATTCTTATCATAATATCGGATTAATTCATCATGACCAAGAAAATATTCCCCATGCATTAGAATATTATCATGAAAGTTTAAAAATTAAAGAGTCACCCCTTAAAAAGTATTCAACATATTGTTTGTTAATAAATTAGATGATTT
>JAVVER010000141.1:0-7427 GCA_032251145.1 Vicingaceae bacterium
AATCATCTAATTTATTAACAAACAATATGTTGAATACTTTTTAAGGGGTGACTAGTTAGTCTAAACTTAAAAAATTGGTTTTAGGCTAAGAGTTTTAAAAAATAGAAATTGAAAAGTGATTTTAAGAATTCCTCACTTCCCAACCACCACTTCAATTAAATCTTCTTTTTTAAGGTAGTTCTTAGCTAGGTTTTTCAATTCTTCAGCATCAATATTTTTTACTTTTTCGATGTAGTTGTTGTAATAGTCAAAATCGAGACCGAAATAGTGAACATTCTCAAAAAGAGAAGCCATATTAAATGGTCCATCACTACTTCTTAGTACTTGTCCTAAAATATAGTTTTTTACTAAAGCCATTTCATCATCACTCACCAAAACTGTTTGAAGCGACTCAATTTCTTTATGAATTTCTGTCAAAGCATTGTCGGTTACATCCACACCAACTTCGGTATTAATATAGAAAAAAGCAGCTTGTTGTAAACTCATAATTCCCGCATTTATACCGTAAGTATAGCCTTTGTCTTCTCTAATATTTTTCATTAATCGAGAGCCAAAATACCCTCCTAAAATGGTAGTTAACATCTGTAATCCATAATAATCGGGGTGATTTCTATTTGGCATTACTCTACCAATTCTTATGGCAGATTGCATGGCATTGGCTTTAGAAATGTGTTTTGTTTTATCTGAACTAGTTTCTTCAATAATGCTTGGGTGGTTAACCTCTGGAGTAAAAGGGGTAAGTAAATCCTTTCTTCCCATTTGTTGGTTTAATACTTTTACGTCATGCTCGGTAACTTTTCCAGAGGCAATAATAGTAACATGAGCAAAATTATAATGTTGTTGGTGGAACTTTTTTATAGCTTCCAAAGAAAGCTGCTCAAAATGATGTGCTTCTGTTTTCTTTCCGTAAGGATTGTTTTTTCCTAACAACATTTCCATAAACTCTGTATGAGCGACAAAACTTACTTTTTCGAGGTTAATTTTAAACTTTTCGTAAGCATTTTGTCTATACACTTCAAACTCATGTTCAGAAAAAGCAGGAAAAGCAATTACTTCTTTAACAAACGGCAAAACATGTGGCAAATGTTTAGATAAGGTATAAACCGTAACATTAGCATTGTCGTAAGCAAACTCGGCATCTAAAAAAGCTCCATACTGATCAATCCCTTCGGCAATTTGGGCAGAAGTAAAGTTTTTAGAACCCTCTTGCATTAATTTGTTGGCAGAAGAAGCGATTAACGGATGAGGCTGATACCATTTTCCAGCTTTAAAAATAAAACTGATTTTTAGAATTTCTTCACTACCACCTGAAATATAATAAACTGGCACACCATTGTCTAGCTGCGTTTTAACAGGTTCTAAAAAAGCGATACTCGATACTTGATTAAATGGTGGAGCTTGTGTTCTATTAATTTCAATCATACAATATATTTTTTGTAAAAGTAATTAATGTTGTTGGGCGATGTTGGGATTAGAATTAAAAATTTATAGAAGTCTTCTGTTTTTTTTATTATAAATTGAAATAAATAAATAAAACAAAATTAACTACATAAATATGAGGATGTTAAAATTATTATGTTTTTGCTAAAGTGATTAAAACTTAGAATAGTTTTGTGTACAATTAATAACTAAATTTAATTATGAAAAAAATGTTTATTCTACCAGTTGCCTTAGTTGCATTAATGGTAGTTTCTTGTGGTCCAACCCAAGAAGAAGTTGAAGCGAGAGAAAAAGCAGTTGCTGATTCTACAGCTACTTACAATGCTCAAGTTGAAGCTGAGGCTGCTGCTGAAGCAGTAGCTGCTGCAAAAGCTGAGGCTGAAGCTGCTGCTGCAATTGAAAAAGCTAAAGCTGATTCTGTTGCTGCTGCTCAAGCTGCTCCTAAGAAAAAGAAATAATTAGTCTTTGCAAGAAAACGCCTAATACTGCGTTATTCTCGTTTTTGAAACAGTCATTTACCATAAGTAAACTCCTTAATTTCAAAAACTTCGAAAGCCTTGTCTTTGACTTTTTCTTATCAAAAACTTAAAAAAAGACAGTTTTCTTGTAAACACTAATTACATTTCTGAAGCAAACAAAAAAGGCTGGAAACTAAGTTTCCAGCCTTTTTTTGTGGGGTATTTCTAATTATATGGCATTTGACGTATTGAATGTTTACCCATAAACATTCAACTTTGAAGTATTATTTACTAAATTAATTTGCTATGAAAACAATTAAACTATTTTTTACTTCTTTAATGCTTTTATCATCTTCTGGAATTTTTTCTCAAAACCCGGCAGATAGAGATACTACATTTAATATGCATGTACCAATCGCTGTTGGTCAATTTTCTGGAGCAACCCTTTATAAAAATATAGCCATTCAACCTGATGGAAAAGTAATTTATGTAGGAGGGTTCTTTCATTTTGGGTCATCTTATTCAGGTATAATGAGGCTAAATACTGATGGAACATATGATAATACATTTAATGCAAGTGGAGTAGGAGCAAATGCTATAGTTGCAGCAGTTGCTATTCAGTCAGATGGAAAAATTCTTATTGGCGGAAGTTTCACCCAATATAATGGCATTAGCAGACCTAATATAGCACGCTTGAATGCTAATGGTTCATTAGACACAACTTTTGTTGTGGGAACAGGAGCTCCAAGTATATATGCACCATCTGTTCGTTCTATTGTAGTGCAACCAGATGGAAAAATTCTTATTGCAGGTTCTTTTACTAACTATAATGGAACTGCCATAGCAGGTATAGCAAGGTTAAATGCTGACGGAACGTTGGATAATACATTTAATCCTGGTACAGGACCAAGTCATATTATAGAGGTAATAAAGTTGTTGCCTTCAGGAAAAATAGTAGTTGGAGGAAGGTTTGGTTCGTTTAATGGAGTAAATAATGAAGGGGTTACTCTATTGAACAGTGACGGATCTTCAGATGCATCTTTTTCTTGTGATGTTCAAGTATCAGGAACTTCTCCTGTATATGATATAAAAATACAAAATGATGGAAAACTTCTTGTTGTGGGAGCTTTTAATAGATATGGAAGTAATGCAAATGGCTCAAACAATGGGATTATTAGATTAAATACAGATGGAAGTGTCGATAATTCTTTTACTGTTGGTACCGCTGCAACGACTGGCTCTAGTAATGGGTCAGGGTTTGTTTATGCTGTAGATGTACAGAATGACGGTAAAATTATCATTGTTGGGAATTTTGATAAATACAACCTAGTTGATAGAGGTGGTGTAGCGAGATTAAATAGCGATGGTACTTTAGATAGTTCGTTTGATAGCAACCCAGGTTTTGATGGCAGCGCTTATGATGTTGTTGTAAATTCTGCTACTCAACATATATATGTAGCAAATGGTGGTGGAAATTACCAAGGAGAAGATTTGTTCAATTACCATACTCAATTTAGTGGACATAATAGAGATATTATTAGACTGTTTGGTGATGCAGGACCTACTTCTATAAAGGATAATAAAAAAATCGAAAACATTGTGGTTTATCCAAATCCATTTACTTCATCTCTTACAATTAGTAATGAATCTATTCATAATAAAATTAAAGCTATAAATGTGTTTAATCAATTAGGAGAGCAAATTTCTATTAAGCAGAATGACACAAATACTATAAACACAAACAATCTAAAATCGGGAATATACTTTATTCAGGTTTTATTTGAAGATAATTCAGTGATTTCTCAAAAGATTATAAAACAATAATAAGCAATAGGTAAAAGTTTTTCACTTAAGCTGTTCTAAAAAAAAAAGTAACTATTACTTTACTAAAGAAAACAAAAATGGCTGGAAACTAAGGTTTCAGCCTTTTTTTATGATTGTTTGTTAATGATTTCAAGTTTAATGTTTGAGGTTTGAAGTTGTTGGATAAATCTCTAATTTTTAATTAAACTAGTATTTGTCGATAAAATTGAGAGACTGAACTATAATGTTCAAATTCGAGGCTTTCGAAGTTTTGAAAATCAGGAGTTTACTTGGGTAAATGACTGGTTTTTAAAACAAGAATAACGAAGAAGTTGGACACTATAGACAGGCTCTAATTAAAACTCCGCATTTTTTGGAGTTCTAGGAAATGGAATTACATCACGAATGTTAGTCATTCCAGTTACAAAAAGCAACAAACGTTCAAAACCTAGTCCAAATCCCGCATGCGGAACTGTTCCAAATTTTCGGGTTTCTAAATACCACCAAACACTTTCGTGGGGAATGTTGAATTGCTCAATTTTTTGTTTCAACACCTCATATCTTTCTTCACGCTGAGAGCCACCAACAATTTCTCCAATGCCTGGAAATAAAATGTCCATTGCTTTCACTGTTTTTCCGTCATCATTTAATTTCATGTAAAAAGCTTTAATCCCGGCAGGATAATCAGTGATAATTACTGGTTTTTTAAAGTGCTTTTCAACCAAAAATCGTTCGTGTTCCGACTGTAAATCAGCTCCCCAATCTTCAATAATATAATTGAATTTTTTGTTTTTATTAGGCTTAGAATTTTTTAGAATATGAATGGCTTCTGTGTAAGTAATTCTTTCGAAATCATTTTCTAACACAAATTGTAATTTCTCCATCAACTCCATAGAGCGTTGATCTTGCGGTTTTGATTTTTCCTCTTCTGTTAGTCGAGAACTTAAAAATTCAAGGTCGTCTTTACAGTTTTCCAAGGCATATTTCACACAATATTTTAGCATTTCTTCAGCCAAATCCATGTTGTCGTTGTTGTCTGCAAAAGCAACTTCGGGTTCTATCATCCAAAATTCCGCTAAATGACGCGTTGTATTAGAGTTTTCCGCTCTAAAAGTTGGCCCGAAAGTATATACCTGACTTAAAGCCAAAGCAGCTAATTCAGCTTCTAACTGTCCTGTTACAGCAAGGTTGGCAGGCTTTCCAAAAAAATCTTCTTTATAGTTAATTGTACCATCTTCATTTTTTGGAGGATTAGCAATATCCAAGGTAGTTACCTGAAACATTTCTCCTGCACCTTCGGCATCTGTTCCTGTAATCAGAGGTGTGTGGATGTTGTAAAACCCTTTGTCATTAAAAAATTTGTGTATGGCAAAAGTCATAGCATGACGAATTCTACCCAAAGCACTAAATGTATTGGTTCTGTAACGCAAATGTGCTATTTCTCTTAAAAATTCTAACGAGTGTTTTTTTGGCTGTAAAGGGTATTCTTCAGGATTGGCTTCTCCTAAAATTTCAAGGGTAGTACAATTTATTTCTATGGCTTGTCCACTACCTTGAGAAGCTACCACTTTACCATTCACAGCAATTGCTGCTCCTGTTGTTGCTTTGTCCACTAAACTTTCATTGTTAGCATTTAATTCTACAACAATTTGGATATTTTTAATAGTAGATCCGTCATTTAAGGCAATAAATGCAACGTTTTTACTACCTCTTTTTGTTCTTACCCAACCCATTACGGTAATTTCCTCGCCAATAGGTTGTTTTTCAAATAAATCTTTAATTTTTATGCGTTGTGCCATTGTACATTGAATTTTTGACGAAATTACTTTTAACTAACTAAATAACAACAAAGTTTGTGAATAAACTTTTAGTGTAGTTGTTCTGTTGCTTAGGGGGTGTGCCAAAAGTTAAACTTTCGGGAGACTCGCATCCCGTAATAATAGAAATGTATAATCTCTTTTTGTTATGAGAATACTCGAAAAATTTGGAGAAGAAGTAGTTTGTTATGCCAATAATATTATAAACATTAACAACGCTATACTTCGCCAAAAAGATATTTTTTTCATACTTTTGGCGAAGTATGGGAAATATGACTAAAATAGTTGGGCGTAAATATGAAATTGAAATTCTACAGGAATCGCTTAAAAGTAGTAACTCTGAACTAATAGCTGTTTATGGTAGAAGAAGGGTTGGGAAAACCTTTTTGATTCGTGAAATTTATGCTAACCAAATAAAATTTGAAGTTACAGGTTTATATCAAGGAGAGCTATCTGACCAACTAGCTAACTTTACTAAGGAATTAAAAAAAACGCTCAACTAATTTTTCCATTAAAACTCCAAAAAAGTGGCTGGATGCGTTTACTCTTTTAGAAGAATATCTGGAAAAGTTGACTGGAAAAGATAAAAAAATAATTTTTATTGATGAATTTCCATGGATGGCAACACAGCGTTCTAAATTTTTGTTGGCATTTGAAAATTTTTGGAATCATTTTGCAACAAAAAGAAGTGACTTAGTAGTGGTTGTATGTGGCTCTGCCGCCTCCTATATGACCAAAAAAATTATAAACAATAAAGGTGGGCTTCACAACAGAATTTCACAAAAAATCCGTTTGCTTCCTTTTAATTTGAATGAAACTGCTCTTTTTTTAAAACATAAAGGAATTGATTATACACCTTATGATATACTACAAGTTTATATGGCAATGGGAGGTGTTCCTCATTATTTAGAAAAACTTAAAAAAGGGGATAGCGTGGCACAAAATATAGACCGACTTTGTTTTGAAAAAGATGCTATTTTAAATAATGAGTTTAATCAACTATTCGCTTCTCTTTTTGAAGATTCAGAAAAACATTTAACTATAATTAAAACACTTGCTTCGTGCCGAAAAGGATTAACAAGGCAAACATTACTAAGTAAAAGTAAATTAGCCAGTGGTGGCGATTTCTCTTTAAAGTTATCAGAATTAATAGAATCGGGCTTTGTAAGTGAATACAATTATTTCCAAAATAAAACAAAGAAATCCCTTTTTCTTTTGTCAGACGAATATACTAGTTTTTATTTAAAATTTATTAAAGACAACAAAAACAATGGTGCGGGTACTTGGCAACGCCTCTTTAATAAATCATCTTACTTATCTTGGTCTGGTTTTAGTTTTGAAGCAGTATGTTTAAAGCATATTAAACAAATTAAAAAAGCGTTGAGAATAGATGCAATCTACTCTACCAATAGTAGTTGGTTTAATGATAATGCTCAAATAGATTTATTGATTGACAGAGACGATAATATCATAAATATATGTGAATTGAAGTTTTATCAATCGGAATTTTCAATTGATAAAAAATATTATACTAACCTTAAAAATAAAGTTGAAGAATTTAAAAAGAACACGGGAACAAAAAAAAACATTTACCTAACCATGCTTACCACTCATGGCATAAAACCAAATGCCTACAGTGCTGAAATAATAACAAACGAGCTTACTATGAACTGTTTGTTTGAAATATAAACAACACTATACTTCGCCAAAAGTGATTAAAAAAGATAGTTTTGGCGAAGTATAGGAAATTTCTTTCTAAAAAAACAATAACGGAAAATCAGCTTTTTTAAGCAGTTGTAAATGGCTTGTCTTTAATACCGATTGTGATTTAAATGTCGCATAAATGCCCCCGCTACCACAAGCGTGGACGCCATAAGTGTTCGAAACCTTTCACAATTCTTTGTTAGCA
>JAVVER010000142.1:0-7410 GCA_032251145.1 Vicingaceae bacterium
TTCATTTTTAAACAAAAAGTAATTTTTATTAACAATCAAATAAAAATGAGCTTTTTACAATAGGTCAAGGTTTTTAATATCCCTAACTTCGCAGTTCAATTTTTTCAAAAACAAAAAACCAACGCCAAAATGAGTCAAAAAAAGATTAAAAATGCTTTAATATCAGTATTTCACAAAGATAATTTACAACCAATTGTAGAAAAATTAAACCAATTAGGCGTTACCATTTATTCTACCGGAGGAACACAAAGTTTTATAGAAGAGTTAAAAATTCCAGTTGTGCCTGTTGAAGAATTGACTTCTTACCCTTCTATTTTAGGAGGTAGAGTAAAAACCTTACATCCTAAAATTTTTGGAGGAATACTAAACAGAAGAGCGTTGGCAGAAGACCAAACACAAATTGCCGAATACGATATTCCCGAAATAGATTTAGTAATAGTTGACTTATATCCGTTTGAAGATACAGTAAAATCAGGTGCTTCTGAGCAAGATATTATTGAAAAAATTGATATAGGTGGTATTTCTTTAATTAGAGCAGCTGCCAAAAATTTTGCCGATGTAATTATTGTTTCCTCAAGAGAACAATATGGCGATTTTTTAACTCTATTGAATGAGAAAAGTGGAAGTTCTGAGCTTGATGACAGAAAAAACTTTGCTCAGCAAGCTTTTGATGTTTCTTCGCATTACGATACCGCAATTTTTAATTGGTTTAATCAAGATAAAACTATTGTGTTTAAAGAAAGCATTAGAAAAACTCAAGCCTTAAGATATGGAGAAAACCCACACCAAAGAGGATTTTTCTGTGGAGATTTAGATGAAATGTTTACCAAATTGCACGGTAAAGAGCTTTCGTATAATAATTTACTTGATGTAGATGCTGCTGTTAATTTAATTGCAGAATATGAAAATGCAGCACCAACATTTGCCATTTTAAAACACAATAATGCTTGTGGACTGGCTACTAGAAATACGCTTTTACAAGCATGGAATGATGCTTTAGCGGCAGACCCTGTTTCTGCTTTTGGAGGAATTTTAATTGCCAACAAAACCATAGATGAAGCTACAGCAAAAGAAATCAATAATTTATTTTGCGAAGTAGTAATAGCTCCCGATTTTGAAACTGCTGCACTGAAAATACTAAAAGAAAAAAAGAATAGAATTTTATTGAAACAAAACCAAGTAGCATTACCTAAAAAAACCTTCAGAACAATTTTAAATGGTGTGTTGGTTCAAGATAAGGATATGATTACTGCTCAACCAAGTGAGTTTATAACCGTAACTAAAAAAGTACCAACAGCAACAGAAATTAATGATTTGTTTTTTGCCAATAAATTGGTGAAACACACAAAATCAAATACCATAGTATTGGCAAAAGGAGAACAATTGTTGGCAAGTGGTACAGGACAAACTTCCAGAGTTGATGCATTACGTCAGGCAATACATAAAGCCAAAAGTTTTGGTTTTGATTTGAATGGAGCTGTAATGGCATCAGATGCATTTTTTCCTTTTCCTGATTGTGTGGAAATAGCCCGAAACGAAGGAATTACTGCTGTTATTCAGCCCGGAGGCTCTATAAAAGATAGTGAATCTGTGGCTTACTGCGATGCCAACAACATGGCAATGGTAACAACAGGAATCAGACATTTTAAACATTAAAAAAATAAACAAAATAATGTTTACAGTTCTTACAACTTAAAAAAATAATCACCGTTTAATTTCATACATTTACCATATCATTTAATATTTATTCAACATGGGTTTATTTAATTTTTTAACGCAAGAGATTGCCATCGACTTAGGAACAGCCAATACATTAATTATATATAACGATAAAGTGGTAGTTGACGAACCGTCAATTGTAGCCAAAGACAGAATGACTGGTAAAATTATAGCCGTAGGAAAAAAAGCCATGCAAATGCACGGTAAAACACATGAAGATATTAAAACTATCAGACCTTTAAGAGATGGTGTTATAGCAGATTTCGATGCTGCTGAACACATGATTAGAGGAATGATTAAAATGATAAACCCTAAAAAACAACTTTTTGCTCCTTCACTTAAAATGGTAATTTGTATTCCATCTGGTATTACCGAAGTGGAAAAAAGAGCAGTAAAAGATTCTGCTGAACACGCAGGAGGTAAAGAAGTTTATTTAATTCATGAGCCTATGGCAGCAGCTATTGGTATTGGGATTGATGTGTTGGAACCTATGGGAAATATGATTATTGATATAGGTGGAGGAACTTCAGAAATTGCCGTTATAGCTTTAGGAGGGATAGTGTGTGATAAATCTATCAGAGTTGCTGGAGATGATTTTACCAACGATATTGTGGATTACATGAGAAGACAACACAATTTATTAATTGGAGAACGTTCTGCTGAACAAATAAAAATTGAATGTGGTTCTGCTTTAACAGAGTTAGAAAATCCGCCAGAAGATTACGCAGTTCAAGGTAGAGATTTAATGACGGGAACACCTAAAGAAATTACGGTTTCTTATACAGAAATTGCCCATGCATTAGATAAATCTATTGCTAAAATTGAAGAAGCTGTTCTAAATGCACTTGAAATGACTCCTCCGGAGCTTTCGGCAGATATATTTAAAACAGGATTGTATTTAGCAGGTGGGGGCTCTATGTTAAGAGGGTTGGATAAAAGAATTTCTATGAAGACTAAATTACCAGTACATATTGCTGAAGACCCTTTGAGAGCAGTAGCAAGAGGAACGGGTATAGCTCTTAAAAACATAGATAAACTACCTTTCTTAATAAAGGATGTTAAAGCATAAATCAAAAATGATAATCATTATAGTAAATGAGAAATTTTATACAATTTCTAGTTAAAAATTCATTTGTTTTTCTATTTCTCTTTTTAGAAGTTATCGCTTTTGCCTTGTTAATTAATAACAATAATTACCAAAATTCAAAATTTTTTAATTCTTCCAACTATTTAGTAGGAAACTTATATGAGTCAGTTTCTAATGTTACAGATTATTTTAATCTGAAAACTACCAACTCAGAATTGGCTCAGCACAATGCAGAATTGCTTTCGGTAAATATTAATTCCTTCACTAAAATTTATGGAAATACTATTTTAATTAATGATACCAGCTATTTTCAAAAATATGTTTACACTTCTGCAAAAGTGATTAATAACTCTACTAACCAAAGAGAAAACTACATTACCTTAGATAAAGGAGCTATCAACGGAATTAAACCCGGCATGGCTGTGGTAAACAGTAACGGAATTGTAGGAATAGTAAAAAATGTTTCTCCCAACTTTAGTTCCGTTATTTCTTTATTGCACCAAAAAATGTCCATAAGCGGTAAGCTAAAAAAATCTGAATATTTTGGTTCTGTTATTTGGGATTCTGATGAAAACAATCATTGTACAGCTACTTTAAAAGAAATTCCCAACCATGTTGATATACAAAATGGAGATACCATAGTTACCAGTGGCTTTTCAGCTATCTTCCCAGAAGGATTGCCTATCGGAACAGTTCAATATTTTGATGTACCTAAAGGCAGTAATTTTTACAATATAATAATTGAGCTTACCACAGATTTTAAACAACTATCGCATGTTTATATAGTAAAATCTCTTCAAAAAGAAGAGTTAGATAAATTAGAAGCATTAACCCAAGAAGATGTTAATTGATATTATAAAACATAGCACCCGCTTTTTAGCTTTACTCTTACTGCAAGGTTTAGTGTTGAATAATATAGAGTTGAACGATTATATTAATCCGTTTTTATATGTGTTATTTATTTTATCATTGCCTTTAAACGCTTCAAAATACTTAGTTTTAGCACTAAGTTTTGTAATGGGAATTGCCATAGATACTTTTCAAGATACGTTAGGAATGCATACTGCAGCTTGTGTTTTTATGGGGTTTTTACGACCTTATATTTTAAAAATATTAGAACCCAGAGATGGTTATGAAACCAATTTCTCGGTAAACATAGCCGATATGGGAATGAAATGGTACGCTACTTATGTAGTAATTATGGTTTTTGCTCACCATTTGTTTTTATTTTATGTAGAATCTTTTTCTTTCAGTCAGTTTTTTTCAACTTTCGGAAGAGCGTTGGTAAGCACCATTTTTACCTTACTACTAATAAGCATTACCCAGTTGTTTTATTATAAGCCAAGCAAAAAAAGAAGATGAACAACTTGTCGCACAGAAAATTTATTGTTGGAGCTATTTTCAGTATCATTTGTTTGATTTTTATTATTCGTTTGTTCAATGTTCAAGTAGTTAATAATAAATACAAACTCGATTCTGATAATAATGTGCTGCGTGTTATTACCGAATATCCTGCAAGAGGATTGGTTTATGATAGAAATGGAGAGTTGCTCGTTTTTAATGAAGCTGCTTACGATTTAATGCTTATTCCAGGACAACTTAAAGAAATTGATACCGCTCTTTTTTGTAGTCTTTTTGATATTACTAAAGAAGATTTTTTAGCAAAATATAATAAAGCAAAAAGTTATTCTCGTTATAAACCTTCTGTTTTTGAAAAAGAACTTTCGGCAGCAACTTACGGAAATGTACAAGATCAAATGTATAAATTTCCTGGTTTTTTTGTACAAACCAGAACATTAAGAAAATATCCTAAAAATAATGCAGCTCATGTATTAGGTTATATTGGCGAAGTAAACAATGCTATTATTGAAAAAAATAGCTACTACAAATCTGGCGATTATATTGGTAAAAGCGGATTAGAACTTGCTTACGAAGAATTATTAAGAGGAAAAAGGGGGGTTAGAAAAATTTTAGTTGATGTACACAACAGAGAAAAAGGTAGTTATAATAATGGGTTAGAAGATACTCTTTCAGTTGCCGGACAAACTATTTATTCTTCTTTAGATGTTGATTTACAAGCTTACGGAGAACTTTTAATGCAAAACAAAACAGGCAGTGTGGTTGCTATTGAACCCAAAACAGGAGAAATTTTATGTTTGGTTTCTTCTCCGGGTTATGACCCGAATTTATTAGTAGGTAGGTCTATAAAAACCAATTATCCTACTTTAACTAAAGACAGCTTAAAACCTTTCTTCAACAGGGCTACTATGGCTCAATACCCTCCCGGCTCCATTTTTAAAACCATACAAGCACTTATTGCCATGCAAGAAGGTGTAATTACAGAAAACACAAGCTTTTCTTGTATAAGAAGTTTGGTAGGATGTCATAATCATCCAACAGCTTTAAATGTATCAGCTTCTATAAAAATGTCGTGTAACCCTTATTATCATCAAGTTTTCAAACGACTTATTCAGCAAAATAAAGTTAAAAGTATTTTTAAAGATAGTGAAATTGGATTGGCTAAATGGGTAACTAACGTCAAAAAATTTGGTTTTGGAGGAACACTTGAAACAGATATTCCCGGAGTTAAAAACGGATTAGTACCAGGAGTAGATTTTTACAATAGATGGTATGGCGAAGGTAGATGGGCTTTTAGCACTATTTTTTCTTTAAGTATCGGACAAGGAGAGTTGGGTGTAATTCCTATACAAATGGCAAATCTAGCTGCCATTATTGCCAACAAAGGGTATTATTATCCACCTCATATCTTAAAGAAAATTGAAGGGGTTGATACTATTCCGAACTTGTTCACTACCAAACAATATGTAGGAATTGATAGTGTTTATTTTAATCCGATTATAGAAGGAATGTTGGCAGTTGTTAGTGAGTCTGGAGGAACAGCCAGAAGAGCTAAAATTAATGGAGTTTCTGTTTGTGGAAAAACCGGAACGGCTCAAAATCCGCATGGGGAAGACCACTCGGTATTTATTGCTTTTGCTCCTATGGAAAACCCTAAAATTGCCATTGCGGTTTATGTAGAAAACTCTGGTTTTGGTGGCACTTGGGCTGCACCAATTGCCAGTTTAATGATGGAACAATACCTTACAGATAGCATTAGTGATAAAGTAAAAGAAAAAAGAATTTTAGAAGCTAATTTATTAAACGTTAAGCCTAAAAAATGAGAAATAGAACCAATGTATTTACTAACCTCGATTGGGTAACCATACTCACCTATTTGGTATTGGTAATTATTGGTTGGCTTAGTATTTATGCTGCGGTATATAATGAAGAACACAGTAAAATTTTTGACATTTCTCAACGTTATGGAAATCAATTGTTATGGATAGGTTTTTCTTTACTCCTTGCTCTAATTATTTTAATGATTGAAGGAAGTTTTTTTACTTCATTTGCTTACCCCATTTACGGATTTATAATACTAATGCTGATTGGTGTACTGCTCTTCGGAACAGAAATTAAAGGAGCAAAAGCATGGTTTAGAATAGGTAGTTTTGCCATTCAACCCGCAGAGTTTGGCAAATTTGCTACCGCTTTGGCATTAGCAAAATATTTGTCGGCTTTGGGTATTAACATGAAAGATTTAAAAACTAAAGCTACAGCAATTGCAATTGTTATTTTTCCAGCAATGTTAATTTTATTGCAAAATGATACAGGCTCTATGCTAGTTTATTTCTCCTTTGTACTTGTTTTATACAGAGAAGGTCTTTCAGGAAATGTATTATTAGCAGGAATTTATACCGCATTTTTATTTATTACTTCTTTATTAATGCGTATCCATACGTTTACGTTTTTTAATAAAGAAGTTGAAGGGGAATTGTTGTTAATTCTCATTTTGGCGATTATAGGTGCTATTACGGTGTATTTTACTAAAAAAATGAAAAAATTATGGATAATTATTATAGCTGTTTTAATTTGTTCTGTAGGGATTGTTTTTAGTGTTGATTATGTGTTTAACAATGTGTTAGAACCGCATCAATCTAAAAGAATAAATGTAATGTTGGGTGTAGAATCCGATCCTCATGGAGCAGGTTATAATGTAAACCAATCGCTTATTGCCATTGGTTCAGGAGGTTTTGCTGGCAAAGGATTTTTAAATGGAACACAAACTAAATTTAATTTTGTACCGGAGCAAAGCACCGATTTTATTTTCTGTACCATAGGCGAGGAATGGGGCTTTTTAGGTTCTTTTGTATTAGTGTCCTTGTATCTGTTTCTCTTTCTCCGACTTATATTCTTAGCAGAAAGGCAACGCTCCACTTTTAGTAGGATATATGGGTATTGTGTTGCATCGATTTTGTTTTTCCATTTTTTAGTCAATATAGGCATGACTATAGGCTTGGCTCCTGTTATTGGTATTCCGTTGCCATTTATTAGCTACGGAGGTTCGTCATTGTGGGCGTTTACTATTTTGTTGTTTATCTTCATCAGACTAGATGCTGAAAGAATTTATGTGTTGAGGTAAGATTTGTTAGCATTTACAATTATAAAATTATAGTTATTAAATAGGAACGAATAATGAAATTCACCAGTAGAAAAGACATTTTATTCAATTTGTTAATGTTTATTGCTCCAGGAATCCTATTTGG
>JAVVER010000143.1:0-7388 GCA_032251145.1 Vicingaceae bacterium
GTCTTTGTTTTGTTGTTGTTGTTCTTTTAACTTTTTTTGAGCATAAGCAAGGTTATACCTGGTTTCATCATCTTTCGGATTAAGGCGAAGTGCATTTTTATAAGCATCAACACTCTCTTGGTATTTTTGAGCTTCTAAAAAAGAATTTCCTAGGTTATGGAAAGCACTTGCTCTAAGTTCTTTATTGGTACTTTGTTCAGCAACTTTTTTAAACTCTTCGGCAGCCTCGGCAAATTTTTGTTCTTTATAAAGGGCATCTCCTAAATTAAAAGTAGCTTTTTCTGAAGCTTGATTTTTTTCTATTGCTTTTTTGTAGCTTTCGGTAGCTTCGGTATATTTTTCATTATCGTAGTGCTTATTTCCTTCACGGATATATTTTTTCTCTTCTTGAGCAAAAGAAAACCCAGCAACACTTACAAATAATATGAGTAAAATGTATTTCATCTGTTTATATTTATAAAACTAACCTTTTATAAGTTAATGAATCTTCTCCAAAATTGAAAATTAATCCAACCTTACTTTTTGATATTGACATATAGTTTAGTGTTTGTGCAATATGTTCTTCAATAATTCCACTTTTAGCTTTTATTTCTAAAATAATGTCATTATATGCAACAAAATCAGCATAATAATGGTGATTTAGTATTACATCTTTATATTTTACTTCAAATTTTAGTTCTCTTGAATAAGGTATGTTGTTTTTATTTAATTCATATTCTAAAGCATCTTTATAAATAATTTCAGACAATCCTTTTCCTAAATTAGAATGAACCTCCATACATAATCCAATAATTTTATAACACTCTGTTTTATAAGGATATTTTTCGTTTAACCCCATTTTTAATTTTAAAATTTTAGTTTTGTTGTACGATTGTTAATACTTAAACCGTTGACACAAATTTTATTTCAATTTCACTAATTGTCACAAATTTAAAACATCAAAGATGTTTTTTGTGTTTATTACTTTTTCTCGCTCCACTAATAAATTGTGGAATGAGTGTTAATTTGTGTTATGTGTTTATAAAAATTAAAATTATTCACACAAACTATTTATTTCAATTTCATTAATTATCATAAACTTAAAACATCAACGATGCTTGTTTATGATTGAAAAAGGTTAATCTTATCTAATTTACTACTTCTTCTTTTCGATATTAAAAACTCTATAATTAATAGTACTAAGCTGATTAGTAAAAATAACTGAAACCTATCATCGTAATTTTTAAAGACTTTGCTGCCAAATTCTTTTTTCTCCATTTTATTTATCTCATTCATAATAATAGATAAACCTGCATTGGCATTAGTTGCTCTTACATAAGTTCCTTCTCCGGCAGCTGCAATTTCTTGAAGCATCTTTTCATTTAACTTAGAAACGATAGTATTGTTGCTGTTATCGGTTCTAAATCCTACTTGTCTGCCATTTTGGTAAATAGGAAGTGGAGCACCATTTTCAGAACCCATACCAATAGTATGCACAAATACATCATTCTCTAAAGCATTTGCAGCAGCTCCCAATGCATCGTCTTCATGGTTTTCTCCATCGGTAATAACAATAATGGCTTTGCTAGTTTCAGCTTCGGGGTTAAAAGAACGAAGAGCTAAATCTATGGCTTTTCCTATAGCTGTTCCCTGAACAGGCACTATGTCTGTGCCGATACTTTCTAAAAATAATTTTGCCGAAGAATAATCGGAAGTGATAGGAAGTTGAACATAAGCTTCTCCTGCAAAGATGATAATTCCTAGTCTGTCGTTTTCTAATTTTTCTATAAGTTGATAGATGGCTCTTTTAGCTCTTTCCAATCGGTTAGGAGAGAGGTCTTCTGCCAACATACTGTTAGAAACATCTAAGGCTATCATTAAATCAACTCCTTCACGTTTAATTTCTTCGGCTTTTGTTCCATATTGTAAGTTTGCTAAACCGATAAACAAAGAAATGATGGCAAGTAAGTATAATATAAACTTAAGTGATGGCTGGTACTTTGAAATTTCTGGAGTTAATCTTTTTATTAAGTGGTGACTACCAAATTGTTTCAATTTTTTCTTTTTCCATTGTTGGAATAATAAAAAAGCGACAATTAGCAATGGAATAACCACAGCTAAAGCATACAGAAATAATATGTTTTCAAATCTAAACAATGCTTTTGTAAAGTGTTTTGGTTAATAAAAATTCCATTAATAAAGCACAAGTGGCTAAAATGGCAAATGGCAAAAACTTTTCTGATTTTTTTCTATAATCAGTAACGTTAATTTTAGATTTTTCCATTTTATCAATTTCTTTGTAAATTTCTTCTAATTCTTTATTGTTTTTTGCTCTAAAATATTTCCCGTCAGCCATTTCAGCTATTTGAGTCATTGTTTCTTCATCAATTCTTACTGGAACATCTTGGTATTGTTTTCTGCCAAATTGATCAACATAAGGAGTAGGAGCAGTTCCTGTTGTACCTACGCCAATGGTATAAACTCTCACGCCAAATTCTCTGGCAATTTCGGCTGCTGTAACTGGAGGAATAGAACCTGAGTTATTAATTCCATCAGTAAGTAAAATAACTACTTTGCTTTTTGCTTCACTGTCTTTTAACCTGCTTACTGCGGTTGCTAAGCCCATTCCAATTGCGGTTCCATCTTCAATCATTCCGTTTTGTACACTCGAAAAAAGATTAATAAGCACATCATGATCGGTAGTTAGAGGACATTGAGTAAAGCTTTCGCCAGCAAAAACAACCAAGCCCATTCTGTCGTTAGGTCTATTGGAAATAAATTCCATGGCAATGTTCTTACAAGCTTCCAAACGGTTAGGTTTAAAATCTTCTGCTAACATACTTCCTGAAACATCAATACTCAGCACAATATCAATTCCTTCGGTAGAAACATCTTGCCAGCTTGATGAAGTTTGTGGTCGGGCAATCGCTGTAATTAATGCGGCAATACCAATAATTCTTAATAAAAATATACTGTGCCTAGATTTGGCTAAAAAAGTAGAAGATAGGTTCTCGTTGGTGCTAAGTTTAACACTTCCTTGGTGTTTTTTCAGTCTTAAAATATACCAAATAATCAACAAGGGTATAATGAGTAGCAACCAGAAAAAAGTTGGGTTAGCAAATGATATGTCGTACCAAAAATCAAGCATGCGTATCATTGTTTTCAGGTTCAATCACTTTTGTAGCTTTAATAAATGCAATGGCATAATTGATACTATTTTCATTTTCATTAGCTAAGGGTTGTTCTTTAGCGAATTTCACTAAATCGGCTAGGGTAAGCGTTTGTGAAAGTTTTAGTTTTAATTCTTCAGGAATTTGATGTAGCCTTAATCCGTGTATAATTTCAGAAGTGGTTTCTTCCAAGGCATTTACTTGGTACCTTTCTTCAATATATTCTCTTAATATTTCAGAAATTTCTGAGTGATAGGCTTTTATTTTTCCATTCTGCCATAGTTGTTGTTCTTTTAGCTGCATTAGTTTGCTTAAAGCAATTTCGTGTATAGGTGTTTTTGAGACAACCTTTTCTTCAACAACAGCAGGTTTTTCTCTTCTTAAATATCTTACTAAAAAGAAAACACCAATAAGAGCGGCTAAAATTGCTGATAACCACATCCAATTGTCTTTTAACCAATCTTTAATAGAAAACGGTTCGGAAAGTGGTTGTTTAATATCAAAAATTGCATTGGCAGTATCTACTTCCATGCTTTGTACCTCCAATAAAAGTGGATTGGATTCAACAGTGTCTCCATTAATAATAAATTGGAAAGGAGGAATTACATAATATCCCGAATCGAAACTAGTAATAAGCAATGATTGAGCTTGAGCAAAAAGTCCGTTAACATCAGCAACAGAAGTATCTACATTGGATTGAGAAAGTATTTCAATCTCTTTGATAATAGTATCGTTTAGCTGTGGAAAACTAATTTGTGTATTTTTATTTTGATAGGTAGCAATAAAGTGAAGTTGCGTTTGTTCGCCAATCATTAAAAAATTGGTATCTAAAACAGCTTTTACAGCTACATTTTGACCAAAAAGAGCAAAACTCGGAAGCAATAGTGCAACAAATATGTAAAAGAATTTTTTCACCCTCTTTTCTTAAATAAAGTCATTAATGGTTTTACATAATCTTGATGTGTTCCGATAGAAACACTATCTACACCAGCTTTTTTAAATATTGTTTTCAGTTTGTCTTTTCTTTTTAAAAATGCCAATTCATAATTTTTTCTAACCTGTTTATCGGAAGAATTTATCCAATTTAATTGGTTGGTTTCTGCATCTAAAAAAGGAACTAAACCAAGGTCGGGTAAATTTTCTTCAGCTTTATCATAAAGTTGTAAAACTATTACATCGTGCTTCTTATTGGCAATTTTCAAAGCATCTTCGTAGTTATACTTAGCAACAAAATCTGAAATAATAAAAGTTGTAGCTCTTCTTTTAACAACGCTATTTAAGTATTTGATTGCCAATCCAATATCTGTTCCTTTACTTTCTGGTTCAAAGTCTATTAAATGTCTTATAATCATTAAAATATGGCTTTTCCCTTTTTTAGGAGGAATGAATTTTTCAATTTTATCCGAAAAGAAAATTACCCCAACCTTATCATTATTTTGAATAGCAGAAAAAGAAAGTACAGCACAAAGTTCTGTTGCTAATTCTTGTTTGCTTTTTTGTTGTGTACCAAAATACCCAGAGCCGCTCACATCTACTAAAATCATAACGGTCATTTCTCGTTCTTCTTCAAAAACCTTTACATAAGGATGATTAAAACGAGCGGTAACATTCCAATCTATTGTTCTTATTTCGTCTCCATGTTGGTATTCTCTAACTTCACTAAAAGCCATACCTCTTCCTTTAAAAGCAGAATGATATTCTCCTGAAAAAAGCTGACTGCTTAATCCACGAGTTTTAATTTCTATTTTTCTAACTTTTTTTAGAAGTTCAGATGTAGTGTAATTAGACATAAAAAGCTAAGATTTTAAGATTTTTATGACAAAAGTGAGTTTAGTTCAATTGCCAGTATTCTTATTTCTTTTAAGGAATTTCAACGTTGTTTAAAATACCATTAATAATGTCTGTACTAGTGATGTTTTCAGCTTCAGCTTCATAACTCAACCCAATTCTATGTCTCAATACATCATGACAAATAGCTCTTACATCTTCTGGAACTACATAACCTCTTTGCTTAATAAAAGCATACGCTTTAGAAGCTAATGCTAGGTTAATACTTGCTCTTGGAGAACCTCCAAAAGTGATTAGGTTTTTGTATTCAGCAAGGTTATAATCTTCTGGATGTCTGGTAGCATCAACAATATTTACAATATATTGTTCAATTTTTTCATCCATATACACTTCTCTAACTACATTACGAGCTCTAAGAATATCTTCTGGCTTAAGAACGCAGTTGGGCTTAGGAAAGCCAGCTTTAGAGATGTTATTTCGGATAATTATTTTTTCTTCCTCTTTTTTAGGATAATCCAATACTACTTTAAGCATAAATCTATCTACTTGAGCTTCGGGTAGTGGATAAGTTCCTTCTTGCTCTACAGGGTTTTGAGTTGCCAATACCAAAAAAGGTTCAGGTAAATGGAAGGTTTCTTCACCAATAGTTATTTGACGCTCTTGCATGGCTTCTAATAAAGCACTTTGCACTTTTGCTGGAGCACGATTTATCTCATCGGCAAGAACAAAATTAGCGAAGATAGGACCTTTCTTTACTGAAAAAGCTTCTTGCTTTTGGTTATAAATCATTGTACCTATAATATCAGCAGGAAGTAAATCTGGGGTAAACTGCACACGACTAAATTTCGCATCTATGGCTTTTGCTAAGGTATTAATGGCAAGTGTTTTTGCCAATCCAGGAACACCTTCAAGCAATATATGTCCGTTAGATAATAATCCAATAAGTAATCTTTCTGTCATGTGTTTCTGACCGATAATTACTTTATCCATTTCCATGGTAAGTAAAGTTACAAAAGAACTTTCTTTTTGAATTTTTTCGTTTAATGCTCTAATATCCACATTTGTTGAGCCTTCTGACGGAGCAGAAGATAAAGGTGGAGTAGGTGTATGTGCTTCTTCCATAATTTTTTTAGTTTTATTGTTGCTAAATTAAGCAGCTAAGTTAGTTTATTATTATGGAGGAGTCTTGTTCGGTGTTAAAAAATGTTAAGAGTTAAGTTGTTGTTTTTCAGTAATTAACGCTATAAGCAAAATGACTAGTTAATTGTTAGTGATTAAGTTAGTAAATAAAATAGTAACAATAACTAATTTGAATTTTTTGTAAAACTTAAAAAAGTTTATCTTATTTAAACCTCGCAATAATAGAAATACCGCCTTTTACTTTATCATTCAATTTTACATTTAACTCAACATCTAAAGGTAAAAGCAAATCTACTCTAGAACCGAATTTTATAAAACCACACTCATCGGTTTGTATAGCATCGGTATTTTCTTTTCCAAAGAAAACAATACGTTTAGCTAAAGCACCTGCAATTTGTCTGAATAATACAGCTCTTCCTTGGCTATCTTCAACTACAATGGTCGTTCTTTCATTTTCTGTAGATGCTTTTGGATGCCAAGCAACTAAATATTTTCCAGGATGATACTTGAAATATTTTAATATTCCAGAAATAGGGTAGCGGTTTAAATGCACATTAACAGGCGACATAAACACAGAAACTTGTAAACGTTTCTCATTAAAATATTCTGTCTCCATTACTTCTTCAATAACCACAACTTTTCCATCAGCTGGGGAGATTATTTCTCCATCTCTTGCTATAAAATTCCTACTCGGACTTCTGAAAAATTGAAGGATAACAATAATTAAAAATGCAGAAATTGCATATCCTAGCCATTTAATAATCGTAAAATCATTTAAAAAGAAATAAATAATACCATTTAAAATGATAGAGAATAAAAGTACAACGATTAATGAGGGATATCCCTGTTTGTGAAATTTCATGTTAATAGATAATTGAGTTAGGGTTATAATTTAATTTTTTTACCACCAGCAAACTGTTTAGCCGCTTTTGATAATTTTTTCTTTTTGTTAGAAGTATTATTTGAAGAGGTAGATTTGATGGTAAAACCAGCTTCATTGGCATTTTCTTCCATTTCTTCTTGCTGTTGTTTAGCTTCTGCTTCTGCTTTTTCCTTAGCCAACCTCTCTTCTTCTAATTTAGCATTAGCTTTGGCTTCTGTAATAGCGTTTTCTTCTTCCATTTTTTTGCGGTATTCCTCCATTTCTTTTTTCTTAGCCTCTTCATCTAAGCGTTTTTGTTTCGCTTCTGCTGCTGCTTTTTCTTTAGCTAATTTTTCTTCTTGCTCACGTTTTTCGGCAGCTTCTTTTTCCGCTTTGGCTTTTGCTTCTGCTTCAGCATTCACCTTGGCTTCTGCTTCCGCTTTTTCTTT
>JAVVER010000144.1:0-7348 GCA_032251145.1 Vicingaceae bacterium
TATTGTACTATTGGTGTTTTATTAACAAAGGACTTTAAACAACTTCAATATAAAAGCTAGTTGTTGAATTTGTTTTTTAATAATACAAATATACTATAAATATACTTAAAAGCACCTTATAACAAGGTTTTATTGCACCCCTCCTCACTCTCTTTAGATTCTAAAGCGAGACAACAACGAAAACAACTAAAGACTTTAACTACCTGCTTGAAACAATCTTTTATTTATTTTCACTAACTAAAATTAGTAATGTCCTTTAAGCGAGTAGATGTATAATTTTTGGTTTTGTATGGAGTAAATTAGTCAGTGTTCTTTATCGATTCTTCGAGACCATTTACCAGCAAGTTGATGTTTTAGGGCTTCTGGTTTGCCAATACCATCAAAAGGAGTTTCTAAGATAGCTTTAATAAGAGCAGTAATTCTTTTCTGAATAATTTGATTACCCGATTTCTTCCAGAATTTTAGATGTCTTTCAGCTTCAGGCAATAAAACTACTTCCATAAATCATCAATATTATCAATAGTTTTACCCTTACCATTTTTAATATCCTCATCGCCCTTTAAAATCATTTTTACAAAATCTTCATTGTAGGTTTCTTCGTTAGCCACTTCAAATTTAATTTTCAACGCCTTTAAAAATGCTTTTAAAGACTCTAATTTGTCTTTGCTAACTGGACGAGCTATTATAATATTTGATGCACTCATAACGATTTTTTTAAGAAAGCTGGTTGAATTTGTTTTTTTAATACTACAAATATACTATAAATCTACTTAAAAACCCCACCTGTTTGTAGATAGAAAAAAAGTACTCAGGAATATAGAGTTAGGGTTTCTCTGTGTCATTAGTGTCTCTGTGGTAAAAAAACTTTTCACCCATATTCTTACAAAATAATAGTAAGTTTGCATAAATTATAAATAAAACAAAAAAACATGAGTGAATATCAACAAATGGATATGCCTGAATTTCCGGCAAATGGTAAAAAAATAATTCTAAGCGTAATAATAGGAGTTGCAGTAATTGTATTTTTATGGAAAAGCTCTGTAACAATTGGGGCTGGTGAGGCTGGTGTGCTTTTCAAAACTTTTGGAGATGGTGTTGAAAAAGACCGTACTTACACAGAAGGTTTCCATATTATAGCTCCTTGGAACAAAATGATAACTATGGAAGTTCGTCAGCAACAAGTAATGGAAAAAATGGCTGTATTATCTTCTAACGGATTGGAAATCTCTGTAGATGTTTCTGTATGGCACCAACCTGAATTTGTTAAATTACCTTTATTATACCAAGAAAAAGGAATTGACTATGTAGAAAGAGTTGTTCGTCCTGCTATACGTTCTGCAACAAGAAGTGTAATTGGTAGATATACCCCTGAAGAAATTTACTCTTCTAAAAGAGATGTTATTCAGGAAGAAATCAACATCGAAACTAAAAAGGTGTTAGATAAACAACACGTTCAACTAAATGAAGTATTGGTAAGAGATATTATGTTACCTCCAACCATTAAAACAGCTATTGAAAACAAACTGAAACAAGAGCAAGAATCGTTGGAGTATGAGTTTAAATTAGAAAAAGCAAAAAAAGAAGCTGAACGTCAACGAATTGATGCTGAAGGTAAAGCCAAAGCCAATCAAATTTTAAGTGCTTCATTAACCGATAAAATTCTTACAGAAAAAGGTATTGATGCTACCTTAGAATTAGCAAAATCTCCTAATGCAAAAGTGGTAGTTGTTGGAAGCGGAAAAAATGGTTTACCAATCATTTTAGGGAATAATTAAAGCCCCCTAAATCCCCCGAAGGGGGACTTTTGTTTCTACTTTAACAAACTATTGAACTTTGAACTTTTTCTACTGTCCTGATATTGATGAGCAGCAAGCTTCTTTTACCTTAGATGAAGCTGAATCAAAGCATATTTCACGTGTGTTAAGGTTAGCTGTTGGCAACGAAATAATGCTACTTAATGGCAAAGGCTTGATTTTTCATTGCGAAATCACCTCAGTTGGTAGGCAATGTACAGTAAACATTATTCATTATACAAAAGTGAATGATGAACAACCTAATATTCATATTGCTATTGCTCCCACCAAAAACAACGACAGACTAGAATGGTTTATAGAAAAGACCACAGAAATAGGTATTAATGAAATTACCCCAATTATTTGTGCTAATTCCGAGCGGAAAGTGGTAAAACAAGAGCGTTTGCTAAAAACCGCTATTGCCGCTATGAAACAATCTGGCAGGGCTTTTCTGCCTCAAATTAATGAAGCCATTAAACTAAAAGACTTTCTAAATCAATGTAATGCTGAACAAAAATTTATAGCTCATTGTTATGAAGAAAATCAACAACACCTTAAAGAACTTTATACTTTAAATAAAGATGTTTTACTTTTAATTGGTCCGGAAGGAGATTTTAGTTTAGAAGAAGTAGAAATTGCCATAAAAAAACATAATTTTATCCCTATAAGTTTGGGCAAAAACAGACTCCGAACAGAAACTGCAGGAGTTTATGCTTGTACTACAATAAAAGTAATCAATGAATAAAATGCGTTTTTATATCCTATTTGTATTGGTAGCTGTTTTTTCTTTTTCTGGAAAAACACAACCTTACTCTTACCAAATTGCTTTGGCAAAATACAATGGTGGTGGCGATTGGTATGCTAATTTAGAAACCTCACTACCCAACTTGGTAAAATTTTGCAACAAAAACTTAAAAACCAACATCAACCCAGAACAAGCCATTGTTGAAGTAGGCAGTAAAGAAATTTTCAACTATCCTTTTGTGCACCTTACCGGACATGGAAACATTATTTTTTCTAATGACGAAGCTCAAAACATTAGAAATTACCTTATTGGTGGGGGTTTTCTACATATTTCTGATAATTATGGCTTAGATCAATTTATCCGACCTCAATTAAAAAAAGTTTTTCCTGAATTGGAATTAGTAGAATTGCCATATAACCACCCTATTTACCATCAAAAATATAATTTTAACGGATTACCAAAAATCCACGAACACGACAACAAACCAGCAAAAGGTTTTGGGTTAATTTACGAAGGAAGGTTGGTTTGCTTTTACGATTACGAATGTGATTTAGGCGATGGTTGGGAAGATGCTGTTATCCATAACAATTCAGAGGAGAACAGATTAAAAGCACTGCAAATGGGTGCTAATATTATTCAATATGCACTAACTCAATAGAAACTCTATGGAATTATCTAACAACATTTCATTGAAAACTACCTCAAAGATGTATGAAAAACTATCTGAAATTGGTTTTTCAAAAATTTTTAAGGAAGGAGAAGTTATTATAAACGACCATAGTTATATAAAATCTATCCCTATTGTAATTACTGGGAGTATAAAAGTTATGCGAACAGATGATGACGGGAGAGAGATTTTATTGTATTACATTAAATCTGGAGAGAGTTGTATTATGTCATTTTTAGGTGGTTTACACCAAGATACCAGTAAAATTAAAGCGATAGCAGAAGAAAATACCGAGATTCTTTTTATTCCTACTGAGAAATTAAACATATTAATGAGGGAATATCCGGAATGGTTAGATTATATGTTTAGACTTTATCACAAAAGATTTGAAGAACTATTAGATGTTGTTAATGAAATTGCATTTAAAAAAATGGACGAACGCTTGTTGAACTACCTCGAAAACAAAGTAGCTTTATCTAAAAACAATGTTATTTCTATTACCCACGAACAAATGGCAAACGAATTAGGTACAGCTCGAGTTGTAATTTCTAGGCTATTAAAACAACTAGAAACCGAAGGAGTTGTTGAGTTGGGAAGAAACAAGATTATTTTGTTGTAAAACGCTAAAACTGGAAATAAATAAAAGACTGTAAGTCGGCAGACATTGATTGATAAATACCAAAAATAGTTATACTGCTAACAATAATTTTTACCCATAAAGGTAGTTTAATAAAAGCTTCTTGATACCAATTTTTAATTTTGGTAGGTAACACATGAATAATGTAGCCAATAAGCATCACTACAAAAACCATTGCATAAGAAGAAGTAATAGATGGAATTAATTCAGCACTAAAGTTATTACCTATTTGTCCCAAAATTTGCCAAGTTGATTCCATGCTTTCGCCTCTAAACCAAATTCTGGTAAAGGTGATAAAGTTAAAGGTAACAAACACCTTTACCGCCAATGCCAAAAAATTATTATACTTTTCGTAAGGACTAATTTTTCGCCACAATTTATACACCATTAAACCTAATCCGTTTAATCCTCCCCAAATTACAAACTGCCAACTTGCACCGTGCCATAATCCTCCGAGCAACATGGTTATCAATAAATTAATATTAGTAGTAAGCCACGCTCTAAAAGATTTTATCCAAATGGCTAATACCGCAATTAAAATAGCTGCCCACAAAAAGGCATAAAGCACTATCATTTTTCCTGAAAGTAAAATAACAAAAACACTTATTACTCCTATGGCTATCCAAGTCCCTAAAGAGCCACCCCTATTTCCTCCTAAAGGAATGTATAAATAATCTTTCAGCCATGAAGATAAACTCATGTGCCAACGTTTCCAAAATTCGCCTACGTTTTTGGCTTTGTAGGGCGAGTTAAAGTTGGTGGGAAGTGTAAATCCCATTAGCAAAGCTACACCAATAGCAATATCGGTATAACCAGAAAAATCGGCATACACTTGTAAGGAATAACCATACAATGCCATCAGATTTTCGTAACCGGTAAACATTAACGGGTTATGAAAAACCCTATCGATAAAATTTACGGCTATGTAATCGCCAATCACTATTTTTTTTGTTAATCCTTTTAAAATCCAAAATAAAGCTAACCCAAATTGATGTTGTGTTAATTTATAGGGTTGATACAGCTGAGGAATAAACTCCGAAGCTCTAACAATTGGTCCGGCAACCAACTGCGGAAAGAAAGACACATAAAAACCAAAATCTAAAATACTATTTACAGGCTTAATCTTTTCTTTGTACACATCCACCGAATAACTTATGGTTTGGAAAGTAAAAAAAGAAATCCCTACGGGCAATAAAATTTGATTGACAGAATAAGCCGTTCCTACCGTTTCGTTAGCAAACTGTGCAAAATGGTTAAACACTTGGTAATTGGTCTGAAAAATATCGTTATACGCATCGGTAAAGAAATACGCATACTTAAAATAACACAACACAAAAAGGTTAATAACCACACTTAATCCCACAAAAATTTGTTTAGTTACTTTTTTTGGCGAAGCATAAATTATTTTTCCTATAAAATAATCTGATAAAGTTGAGAAAAGCAATATGCTGATGAACAGTCCGCTGGTTTTGTAATAAAAAAACAAGCTGGCTAAAAATAGAAAAGCATTTCTCAATCCTCTTTTTTTATGAATGAGGGAATAAATTAAAAGCACTACGGCAAAAAATCCCCAAAAGAAAAAAGCAGTGAATATCATTGGTTCTCCTTCATTATACACAAACAAGTTTTTAAGGTTGCTCATGCTAAAAAATTGGCTCAACCACTCTGATATGTTAAATTGCTGGCTCAAGGAATACGTTTTCTATTTCTAAAAGACTGTTGAGTTTTTTGTCTGCAATAATAAATCGTTCATCATCTCTACTTTCTTCATCAGGAATGGCAACTACTTTCATAAGTGCTGATTTTGCTGCCAAAACACCATTAAAAGAATCTTCAATTACCAAGCAATTTACCGGATGAACATCTAATTCTTGGGCTGTTTTAATAAAAATTTCGGGATGCGGTTTTCCAAATGGTAAGTTTTCTGCTGAATTTATCACCTCAAAATAAGAAGCTAATTTTAGTTTGTTCAGCACAGTAATAATCAACTTCATAGCTGATGATGATGCTAATGCCAACTTATAACCTTTAGATTGAAAGTACTCTAATGATTCTTTTACGCCATCCATGGCTTTGCCATTTTTTACGATTAAAGAAGTAACTGTTTTTAACAATTCTTTTTCTACATCTTTTAATGACATTCCTTCCCATGGGGTTTTGTTGTACCAATACTCTACTACTTCGTACAAACGCATGCCCATAGTTTCTCTGCACATTTCTTCAGTAAAATTTAAACCTACTTTATTAAAAGTAAGAATTTCTGCTTCTCTCCATAATGGTTCTGAGTTAATCAAAACTCCATCCATATCGTAAATTACCGCCTTAATAGTTGATTGCATTCTGTTGTTTTATCGTATTTTTAAATAGTAGCTAAAAAAGCTTTACAATTATTTTCAATTCTAGTTTGGATGTCAGAAACATCAGCTCGCTGAAATTTATCTCCTGTAATTTGCTCATAAAGCTCTATGTATCGCTCCGAAACTTCATTTACAAATTCATCTGTCATTGTTGGTACTTGCTGTCCGTCTTTACCTTGAAAGCCATTAGCAATCAACCATTCTCTTACAAACTCCTTAGAAAGTTGTTTTTGTTTTTCATTATTATCTTGTCTTTGCTGATAGCCTTCTTTGTAAAAATACCTTGAAGAATCTGGCGTATGAATTTCGTCAATTAAATAAATGGTATCGCCAATTTTTCCAAACTCATATTTGGTATCAACCAATATAAGCCCCATTTTTTCAGCCATTTCAGTTCCTCTTTGAAAAATCTTACGAGTATAATCTTCTAACTGCACATAATCTGCTTCGGAAACAATACCTTGCTTAATAATTTCTTCACGAGAAATATCCTCATCATGTCCTTCATAAGCTTTGGTAGATGGTGTAATAATGGGCTGCGGAAATTTATCATTCTCTTTCATACCATCAGGCATTTCAACTCCACATAATATTCTTTTTCCAGCTTTATACTCACGCCAAGCATGCCCGGATAAATAACCTCTTATAACCATTTCTACTCTAAAAGGCTCACAAATTCTACCTATAGTAACATTAGGGTCGGGAGTTGCCACCACCCAGTTAGGTAAAATATCGGCTGTAGCTTTTAAAAATTTAGCGGCTATTTGGTTCAACACTTGTCCTTTAAAAGGAATAGCTTTAGGAAGCACCACATCAAACGCTGAAATTCTATCGGTAACTACCATTATCAATAGTTCGTCATTAATATTATATACATCTCTAACTTTTCCTTTATAAAAACTTTTCTGATCTTTAAAATTAAAGTGAGTTTCTTTTACAGCGTTGCTTTGCATGAGTTTTAATCTATTAAATTTAAAAGTACAAATATATAATCATAATGCCATAGAGATAGATAAAAAGTATAAAAGTTATTCCTAGTTATCTCTAAATTGTTAATATCTAATTGAGATTTTTTTACTATTATTAGAGGATAGTAATGAAGTTGTTTAAAGTTGTCTAAGTAAAATCACGGAAAAAGCTAATAAGTTC
>JAVVER010000145.1:0-7324 GCA_032251145.1 Vicingaceae bacterium
AATTAATAATTTTCAAAGATATGAGTTTGAAGCCAAGCCTTTGTGTAATGGCAACTACGGACTTTATGAAACCTTGAATTTTCATAGAACAAAAATAAGTTTTTTTATTAAAGTCTTTAGTCTCCATCGCTCTTGCCTCGCTTCAGATTAAGGACAGTGAGGGTTCTAAGTACTTTCTGCCCTTTGCGAAAACTTGGTGTCTTTGCGGTTAAAATTTCCCCATCAATAATCATCAGGAAGAGAATAGTAGTAGATAATTTTATTGGCTTTTTTTCTGATGTTTTTGGGCAAGTACCCCGTTTCATTGTATTCAATTAATATGCGTTTGAGTTTCTTTTTGTTAAATCGAATAAGTGTGTAGGTACCGTGAATAAAAAACGGAACACTAATTATTCCCATACCAAAACCTAAGGGGGGAGAAAGTAAAAACACTCCAGCAGAAAGTGGTAAAAACATCATTTCTGTTACAGCGTTGGTTTCTTTTCTTTCAAAGAAAAATTCTATAACAGCTGCAGAAGTATCGTTAGTAGAATAATAAGCCATAAAATCGTTGAAAGATAGTTTTCTTGCAGGAATATTGGTGGTATCGTTTTGAGCAAAACCAACCTGAAACAAACATCCTAAACTTATTAAAATCAATAATCTTCTCATTCTACCCACAAATTTGCAATTAAAAGTAACACAAAATGGTTTATTTTCAATTTTTTATTGATTAGTTTAGTGAAAAATTTTAGCACCATGATTTTAGTTGCAGATAGCGGCTCCACCAAAACAGATTGGAGATTAATTAACGATAAAACCGAACTATTGGCTTGTACAACTATGGGTTTTAATCCTTATTTTGTTGATGAAGCTGTTGTTTTAGAAGAATTAGCAACTTCGGAATTGGCTACAAAAAAAGAAGAAGTGGAGCAGGTATTTTTTTACGGAGCAGGTTGTTCTTCTGCCGAAAAACAAGCTTTTTTAACTACTATTTTTGCTCAGTTTTTTACCAATGCCAATATAACGGTTGCTCACGATTTATTAGCTGCTGCAAGAGCTGCTTGTAAAAACGAACCTGGTTTGGTAGCTATTTTAGGCACAGGAGCCAATACGTGTCTCTATAATGGAACAGACATTAGTCACAACATTCCTGCTTTGGGTTATATTTTGGGCGATGAAGGTGGTGGAGTGCATTTAGGTAAACTGTTTATTAAAAAATTACTTCATGAGCAGTTGTCCGATAAGGTAAGTACAGATTTTAAGCACACTTTTCCTGAACTTAACTTAAATACTATTTTAGATAAAGTATATAAACAAACTTTGCCCAACAGGTTTTTGGCAAGTTTTGCTGAATTCATTTTAAAACATGAAAATGAAGCGGAGATTAATGCCATTATTCAACAAAGTTTTCATGAGTTTTTTAAGCAATACATTGTGTTGTATCCCAACTATCAGCAACATCCGTTACACATTGTGGGTTCTATAGGTTTTCATTTTCAGCAACATATTGTTTTAGCAGCAAAAGATTATGGTGTTAGTATAGGAAAGGTTATTCAGCAGCCTATAAATGAATTGGTTGATTTTCATTTGAAGTATTAATGTTATATCCATTTGCTTCTCTCCTTGCGAAGCAAAGCGAAGACAAGGAGTCTAGAAATGTTGTGTTATAATAGGAGTGTTGACACAAATTTCATTATAACGCTCTTTTTCTTGATAAAAAGAGCCAAAAATCAAGAACAAACGCCAAATCCCTTGTAATCTTTACCCACAAGCCACCGCATTTCCTGGTCCGATTACGCAGGATTTCGCACCGTTTGTTCGGTTGCCCTCGCACGAGGAGTTGGTGCTGGTTTTTTTTATTCATCACTATTAAAAACCGTGTGTGTATAACTTCTAAGCTTTTGTAGTGTTAAACTTTGCCTTTAACTTATTTTTGACTTCGTGTTAAAAAGAAAATTTTCCATATTAATCCTCTTGTTTTTTGTTGCTATTACTGCTAAAGCAGAGTTGATAAACATTGGCATTTTAGATAAACAAGCGGTTACCTCATTTGTTTTTTATCCTCAAGTGGGCAAATATGTTGTTTATACGGAAAGTGGTAAACTGCTCGACATTGATAACACCGAAATTATTGAAATCTCCTACAGAAATCAGAAAGTATTTTTAAAAACGCTAGAGAAGGATTATGGATATTTTAACAAGATTAGAATTATTGGCGTAAGCAACCAAAATGCTTTTAAACTCAAAACCAATAAGCCTGTTGGGAAAATTATTCAGTACGAAGATAATTTGTTTATTAAAGCACATCCTTTTCATAGTTATTTACAACTGATAAACAACATTAACATTGATAATTATGTGGCAGGTGTAGTAGAAGCCGAGGTGGGTAAAAGTCCGCCAGAGGAATATTTTAAATTGCAGGCTATTATTTGCCGTACTTATGCCTTAAAAAACATTAACAAACACCAAACTGAAGGTTTTAGCTTGTGCGACAAAGTGCATTGTCAAGCTTACCATGGTAAACCCAAATCGGAACAAATAAAACAATCGGCATTACTTACTTCCAACACGGTAATTGTAGATAGCGACATTAATTTAATTACGGCAACCTTTTATTCAAATTGTGGTGGGCAATCTGCTAATTCTGAAGAAGTTTGGCATCAGGAATTATATTACTTACGCTCGGTAAAAGATTCTTTTTGTTTGAATGAAAACAATTCCATTTGGCAGAAAAAAATAGCTAAAAACGAGTGGGCAAATTATTTGATAACAAATGGTTATCCTAAAGAAATTTTGAATGACAGTTGTCATTTTGAGTATTTCCAAATAGGGAGAGAACGCTTTTTTGAAAAGCAAAATGTGCAAATTCCTTTTGTAAAGATAAGAACCGATTGGAAACTAAAATCGGCACAATTTGATGTAAAAACTGAAAGTAATTTTGTGGTGTTACAAGGCAAAGGCTTCGGACATGGCGTAGGACTTTGTCAAGAAGGAGCTATGCGTATGGCAAAAATGGGTTATACTTATGCAGAAATTTTGCATTTTTATTATAAAAATGTACACATGATAGATTTAGAATCGCTCGATTTTTTTAAAGCTGAATTTTAACATGCAGTTGCGTTTAATGCTTACATTTATTTAAGATAGCTTTTAATTTTTTTTATTGTCTTTCAAGCTAAAATCAATATATTTGCCACTATTATAAATCAATTTATTTTCATGCCAATTGAAAACAGAAAAACAAACATTACCACCTCAAAAAACGAATAAAAAAAAACAAATTTTGGTGTTTTGGTTACTAGTTATTCTTCCTTTCTTATTCATTTATATTTTATTCTTAGGAGCTAAAAATGGTACGCTTAGCTTTGATCCTTTGCCTGACTTAACCGAGCTAGAAAATCCTACAAGCAATTTGGCTTCAGAAATTATAACTGCTGATGGAAAAGTAATCGGTAAATATTTTAAAGAAAATAGAACCAACATTACTTATGAGGAGCTTTCTCCATATATAATTGATGCATTAATCGCTACCGAAGATGAACGTTTTCACAACCATTCTGGAATAGATTTTAGAGGTTTGTTGAGAGCGGTTGCAAAAATGGGGAAAGCCGGAGGGGCCAGTACCATTACTCAGCAGTTGGCTAAAATGATGTTTGAGCATAGTGCTGATAATATTGTAGAACGTATCAAACAGAAAATTCAAGAACAAATTATAGCGGTAGAAATAGAAAAAAGATATACCAAGGAAGAAATTATTGTGATGTATTTAAACAAGTTCGACTTTATTTATAATGCTGTTGGAATTAAATCTGCTAGTAACGTTTATTTCAATAAAGAACCTTTTGAATTAAACATTGAAGAAGCTGCTATTTTGGTTGGAATGGCTAAAAACCCATCATTATATAATCCTAAAAGATTTCCTGAAAATGCCCTAAAAAGAAGAGAAGTGGTACTCTCTCAGATGAAAAAAAATGAATTATTAACGCAACAAGCCTATGATTCATTAAGAGTTTTACCAATAGAGTTGGATTACAAAGTGGTTGATCATAAGGAAGGTATAGCTCCTTACTTTAGAGAAACATTAAGATTAGAATTGCAAGAAAAACTACAAGAAAAGGACGATGAAGGGAATTACCTTTATACAAAAAAAGACGGAACACCTTATAACATCTATAAAGATGGGTTGAAAATTTATACTACTATAGATTCCAGAATGCAAAGATATGCAGAATATGCTGTTCAGGAACATATTGGCAACCATTTACAAGCTGAATTTAGTGTTCACCTGAAAAAATACCGTGAATCAAAATATCCTTACGACCATAGAATATCTCAAAAACAATATGAACAATTATTGGATAACATGAAAAAAGGTTCTCCGAGATACAGAATAATGACAGGTCAAGAATGTGCTAATTGCGGAAGAAGAGGAGATTTTGTAAAAAAAGTAGGGAAATTGTTTGTTTGTCAGGCGGAAGATTGTGGACACGAAAGCTATGCTGTAGCTAAAGATTCTATAGCTATTATTTTTGATACGCCTACCAAAATGACCATTTTTACTCACCAAGGAGATAAAGATACTACCTTGAGTCCTTTGGATTCATTAAAATATTACAAAACATTTTTGCATGCAGGCTTAATGTCTGTGGATCCTCACACAGGTTATATTAAAGCATGGGTTGGGGGAGTAAACTATCAAAACTTTGCTTACGACCACGTAAAAACAGCCAAACGTCAGGTAGGATCTACTTTTAAACCTTTTGTTTATGCCACAGCCGTTCAAAATGGTTATTCTCCTTGCTATGAAGTGCCTGATGTGGCTTATACTTTTCAAAAAGGAGAATATGGTATTTTACAAAGCTGGACTCCTAAAAACTCTGATGGTTACAACACTGGTTGCAAAGTTTCTATGAAATACGCATTAGCTAACTCTATGAACTCTATTACCGCTTATATTATGAAACAATTTGGACCTAAAGCTGTTGTTGACCAAGCGAGAGCAATGGGAATTACGAGCACATTAGAGCCTGTACCTTCTTTATGTTTGGGAGTTGCCGATTTATCGGTTTATGAAATGGTGGGAGCCAACGCTACTTTTGCTAATAAAGGTGTTTTTATTGAACCAACGATGTACACACGTGTGGAAGATAAATTTGGTAATGTAATTATCGATTTCCAACCTAAAACAAATGAAGCAATGAGTGAAGAAACTGCCTATGTAATGTTAGATTTAATGAAAGGAGTAGTGGATGGTGAGTACAATAAATGTGTAGGAGATTACCTTAAAGCAAGAGGAAAAGATCGTAGGTATCATTTAGGAACAGGAATGAGATTGAAAGGAAGCGTTTCGGAATCTCGCCCTTATGTCGGACATCGTTACCCCATAGCAGGAAAAACAGGAACAACACAAAACAACTCTGATGGTTGGTTTATGGGAATAACTCCCGATTTAGTTACCGGAGTTTGGGTAGGTGCTGAAGAGCGTAGTATCCGTTTTGCTACAACAGCAATGGGGCAAGGAGCAAATACTGCTTTGCCAATTTGGGGCTATTACATGCAAAAAGTACATGCCGATCCAACCATAAAAATTTCTAGTGGCGATTTTGAACGACCTCAAACACCTTTAACTATAGAGTTGGATTGCAATCAATATAACCTTAATAATAATTTTAACTCGAGTTCAAATTCAACTTGGTAAGAAAAATTTAAAAATATAGAACATGGCTATTAATAAAGTTGTAAAAAATGCTGAAGAAGCTGTAAAAGGAATAGAAAGTGGAATGACATTAATGGTTGGAGGCTTTGGTTTATGTGGTATTCCCGAAAATTGTATTGCAGAGTTGGTAGAATCTAATGTAAAGGAGTTAACATGTATTTCAAACAATGCTGGTGTAGATGATTTTGGATTAGGATTATTGTTGCAAAAGAAACAAATTAAAAAAATGGTTTCTTCTTATGTTGGTGAAAATGATGAGTTTGAAAGACAAATGCTTAGCGGAGAACTTGAAGTAGATTTAATTCCACAAGGTTCTTTAGCAGAAAGATGCAGAGCAGGAGGAGCCGGAATTCCTGCATTTTTTACTCCCGCAGGTTATGGAACAGAGGTAGCCGAAGGAAAAGAAGTAAGGGTTTTTAATGGTAAACCACATATTTTAGAAACCGCATTAACAGCCGATTTTGCAATTGTTAAAGCGTGGAAAGGCGATACCGCAGGAAATTTAGTTTTTAAATATACCGCTCTTAATTTTAACCATGTAATGGCAACAGCAGGTAAAATTACCATTGCAGAAGTAGAAGAATTAGTGCCTGAAGGAGAATTAAATCCTAACCATATTCATACTCCCGGAATTTTTGTACAACGAATTTTCCAAGGGAAAGATTATGAAAAACGCATTGAACAACGAACAGTTCGTAGTAAGTAATTAATTACCACATTTTCACATTAACCAATTATCAAATTAAATAGAAATATGTTAGATAAAAACGGAATAGCACAACGAATAGCACAAGAATTAAGAGACGGATGGTATGTAAATTTAGGGATAGGAATTCCTACTTTGGTTGCCAACTATATTCCTAAAGGCATAACCGTAGAGTTGCAGTCGGAAAACGGAATTTTAGGCATGGGACCATTCCCTTTTGAAGGAGAAGAAGATGCTGACTTAATTAATGCAGGAAAGCAAACCGTTACTTTACAACCGGGAGCTTCCATATTCGATTCGTCAACTAGCTTTTCTATGATTAGAGGGCAGCATGTGCAATTGACCGTTTTAGGAGCGATGGAAGTAGCTCAAAATGGAGATATTGCCAATTGGAAAATACCGGGTGTTATGGTAAAAGGAATGGGAGGAGCTATGGATTTAGTAGCTTCAGCAGAAAATATTATTGTTGCCATGATGCACACCAACAAAAAAGGCGAAAGCAAGCTGTTGGAAAAATGTACGCTTCCTTTAACAGGAGTGGGTTGCGTTACTAAAGTAGTAACCAACATGGCTTATTTAGAAATAAAAGATGGTGCTTTTCATTTAAAAGAAAGAGCTCCGGGCGTTAGTGTAGAAGAAATTAAAGCTGCTACAGCCGGAAAACTAATTATTGAAGGTGATATTCCTGAAATGAAGTTGTGACTTGGTTTAAGGTTTGATAGTATGTTGTATCTTGTCGCTTTTATTTAATCTTATAAACATAAAATTACCACAAGTTACACTGCGTTAAACTTGCGGGAGCGAGGGGTTCTTTTTCATTCATTATGGTTCATTGGTCATTTTTGCATACACCCTAGTGCTGTCTGTAGGTACTGTCATAAAAAACAAATAAAAGTTACTTTTTTTTATAATTTTGTTTC
>JAVVER010000146.1:0-7220 GCA_032251145.1 Vicingaceae bacterium
GAGATTAGAGATTAGAGATTAGAGATTAGAGATTAGAGATTAGAGATTAGAGATTTTTATGCTATAAACTAAAAAGCTCCGAATGAGCTTAATTTAACAGCTTATGAATGAATTCCATAGCATAGGATTAGAAATTATAGACTTTTAGCAAACTAAGTTAAAAAGTTAGAATTGAGAAAGTTGAATTATTTTAAAACTAACTCATCTTTGTTGTAGGTAAGAGTTTTAATAGTTTCATTATTTTCATTTCTGATTAAATAATTGCCATTAAGTTGGTCGTTTTTGTAAAAACATTCCGTACTGATATTTCCGTTTGAAAAATAAGTGTACCAAACACCTTCTCTAGCACCATTTTTAAAATTCCCTTCCATTTTTTTATTTCCATTTTTGTAGTACCATACCCAATGACCATCATTTTTACCATTTTTTAATTCTCCTTTATACATAGGTGTACCGTTCTCATAGTAGGCTGTAGTATTTCTTTTTCCTGCAAAATGATAAGCAGCCCAAAAGATAATGAGCATACCTACAATTATTTTATGTTTACTGTTGTAAGAAAACAATTTCATGATTAAAGAGATAAAAAGAGTATTCAAAAGTATAAAAAAACCGTTGTATAATTACTACACAACGGTTTTAAGTTTTAAAGTAAATTTAGCCTCACCCGAAATTACTTGTCTCGAGGATTATAAAAATTAAAATCTGGCTTTAATTCCAGCTAAAAACATTCTTGGCATTCCTGGTCTTAATCCTGCTGGTCTTCTGGCAACCATATATTCATTATCTAAAATATTAGTTACACTAGTAAATAAAGCAGTTTCTTTATAAATTTTATATGTAATGTTGGCATCTAGCACAAAGTAAGCATCAGTTTTTAGGTTGCTAGGAATGCTGCCTGTTCCAGCTTCAGATCTCATAGCATCCATGTAATTTCCTCTAATGCTAAAACTGTATTTAGCGTGTTCTAAAGCTAACATAGCATTTAATTGGTTGTTAGCTAGGTAAGGAAGGTGGTCTCCTTTACTTACTGTTCCCCAAGGTTCAAAGCTGCTTTCAAAATCGTTTTGGAAAGTAGCATCCATATAAGTATAAGAAATAGTTAAAGGTAATCTGTATTTGCTAAATTCGCTGGTAAGAAAATCGTAAGATACAAACAGTTCAATACCTTGAGATTGAGCTTTACCACCATTAAATAAATCTGATGTTCCTGCACCTCCACCTGCTTCTAAGTCGGAACCTAACAAGTTTTTGTAATTGTTGTAAAAAGCTACTAATTTAATAGTAAAGGCATTTCTATAGTAAGAAATACCAGTTTCATAGTTGATGCTTTCTTCAGGATTTACATCAGGAGCACTTCCTGGAGGAGCAAAACCTTTGTGTACTCCAGCAAAAGCATTGAATGATTTATTGAATTGATAATCTATGCTTGCTCCAGGTATAATAACATCCACGTGGTTGTCTCTTTCTTTTAGGTTAACGCCAGTTCTGTTCACATCATTTTTACCGTAATCTTTTCTTTCTAATAAAATGTTTTCATACCTAACACCTGGTGTAAAAGTTAGTTTTTTGTAGTTTAATTTGTATTGGATATAAGTTGCCAAAGCAGTAGCAGATTCTATTTTATTGTCTTGAGTCCCTGGTATTCCGGCACTTGTCATCAACATAGTTCCATCTTTCATTTGGTATTTATCTTCCCACTGAAAACGATCCATTTCATCAATATGATATCTTAAACCAACATCTATGTTATGTTTTAAAGCTTTTGTTTTAAAATTGAAGGTCAAAGCAGTTTGCACGCCCATCGTCTCGTAAATTCTATTGTTTGCTCTAACGGTAAGGGCGTCTTCATTTACACTAGAGTTTCCTACCAATACATTATAAAGTTCTGTATAATCTTCAGGAGAATCAAGAACATTGCCTATACTAATATTTTCTCCGGCAGTATCTGTAAGGTTATTTAATTTGTACCAGTTTCTGCTAAACTCAGTTCTGTATGCAGTGGTTGTAATGTTTATATGGTCTGAAAATTTAGCAAAATGCGTAGCTGAAAAAACTCTTTGTTGGGTGGTCATTTTATCTACTTGAGAACCAGCGTATCTTCTAATGTGAATTTTCTTAAAATCTGCTTCAGTTAGTCCTAAATAGGTTTCGTCAGATACTTCGTTAGCCTGAGCAATTTTAAAACTAATTGCTTGATAAATTTTAGCTTCTTTGTTGGTATTGAATCTGAATTTAGCAACATAATCTTTTTTATCAAAGCCTGTATTTCCACCAACATCTAATTTTTTAAACCCTTCGCTTCCGTATTGAAAAGTTTCAACCATATAGCCGAAGTTTTTATACGAATCGCCAATAGTTGCGTGCATTTGTTTGTAATCGAAATTACCTGCAAGTATATCCAACTTACCACTAAACTCATTCGGAATTTGCGTAGAAATAAGGTTGATAGCACCACCAGTAGTGTAAGGACCGTATTTAATTTGGCTGCTTCCTTTCATAATTTCTATTGCCTGAATTCTGCCAGCAGTAGGGAAGTAGTAAGCAGCAGGAGCAGCGTAAGGAGCAGGGGCAATTAAAATTCCATCTTCCATAACCGTAATTTTACTACTTCTTTCTGTTCCTGTTCCTCTAAGTCCGATGTTAGTTCTTAATCCGAAACCGTCTTCTTCTGTAAGGTTTACACCAGGTACAGCTCTTAACGAACGATTAATATCAGTGTAGCTAAATCTTTCTAATTCTTTAGGTGAAATATAATAGGCAGACCCAGGCATTTTTTTTACTCCGGTATTTCCACCTGTCATGCTTGTTGCAGTTACCGCAAACTCATTCAACTCGGTTGCAGATTCTTCCACAATAACGTTAAGTCTTACTACCTCATTGTTTTTTACCGATATGGGTTGTTTCAATTTTTTATAACCAATAAATGAAATAATTAAATTGTAATCTCCTTCAGGTATATTATTCAGTCTAAAATTTCCTAATGCATTTGACGCAGCCCCATAATTTGTTGCTTCTAAATAAACAGAAACACCTGCTAAAGAAGAGCTATCGGTCTGAGCTATAAATCCTTCAATGCTTCCCTGAGCTTTAATTAGCGAAAAATTAAGAAATATGAAAATACCTACTAAACCTATTTTTATAATTTTTTGCATAACTGATATTTTTTTATCTATAATTATGTTTATTTAGACTAATTCTAAATTAGAATTAAATATGATGCAAAGTAAGCTATATACCATAATTAATACAATACCACAAAAAAGGTATTTGTAACAAGTAAAAATATGATCAAAATCAGTTATTTCTTATTAATGAAAGGAATTAAAGACTTGAAGAAGCTCGAGAATTTAGTAGTATTGAATTGATTACCAATAGCTAATAGAAAAAATAAAATCACAAAAATTTTATATCGTACGATAGCTCCTAAAATGGGAGTTGTTAGTCCGATTACAATAGCTAACACCAAAGCGAACAAAATTGAAAAATAAAATAGAGCAGAAAAGTTTGTTTTTTTATTTCTAAAAAATAATAAAACCACACAAAAAAGAACGATAAGTACGTTTTCTAAGGCACTAAAAAGTGTAAAAACAGAATAGCTTTCCCACAAAAAGGGTCTAAAAAACACATTAATTAAAGCTTGTGGAGTATAGGCTAATAAATCCCAAAGGTTATTAAATTTAGGTTGGTAAATGGCACTTCTCACATCCATTTTTTCTACCAAATAAATAAAATCTTGTTGTTTGTTTATAATAATGTCAATAGGATTGAGTGGGTGTTTCATGAAATACAAGATTAAACTCATAAAAATTATTACAAGTACAGAATACAAGTAGCTTAAATGGATATTTTTTACTTTTTTATGAATTAAAAAACCTAACACACCCGGTATTAAAGCAATAAAAATAATTAGTTTAGAGAATAAGATAATTATACAAGAAAAAATAATAATCAACAGACTTTTAAAAGACCATTGCTCAGTAATGTTGAAAAAGTTCAACAAGAACAACCCCAATGCAAGAATGATTAAGCCTTCTTTTAACAAACCAGAACCCCAAAATAAAAGAGAAGGAGTTAGCACTATAATAAGGAATAACCATTTTTCTTTACCGAGATACAATTTTCTAAATACTTTGAAAATAGCTATTAACCCTATTAGCGAGAGGAGGTTGATAAAGACATTGTGTACATGAAAAAATCCAAAAGAGAATAACCTAACTATGGCATTAAAACGAATCATAACATGTGTATCGCTAAGTAAATTACTGTTGTTTACTCTATACCAGTAGGTCATTTTACTGTAGTATTGATTATGAAAATATTCTGAATTGAAATCAAGACCGAAAATCATCTGAACATAATCTACTGCATTCGTTTTTAGGGCATCAAATATAATTTTACTATCATCAAAATATTTAAAAATATCTGCAACAGCTCTGTCAGAATAATAGTAAGTGTAAATAAGTGTGATTAAGATGCTTATAATAATTTTTATTCCGAAGATGATAATTAACCAATAGGTTGGGATAGAAGGCAATTTAAAAAAATTACTTTTACTGATAATAAAACAGCCAATAAGTATATAAAATATGGTTAAACCGATTTCTATCATTTAGGTAATAAAATTCAAAATAACGAAATAAACTCTATATATCCATCATAGAATTATATTTGGAATGCTCATCAAAAATTAACAAGCAATTATTTTTTTTCGTTTTGTATTAAATAGTAGTTATTTTTACATTTCAAATTAGTTATATGCATGTAATAAAAACTAAAGAAAGTAAGATTTTTATTGGTAATGATGTTTTAGATGAAGTCAAAAAAACATTGGAAAAATATAAAAATCATCAGAAAATCTTAATTGTTGACGAAAATAGTTTTAACTATTGTGCTACTGATTTTTTAATCCAAACTGAATTGGCTAATGATGTTGAAATTATTGAGCTAGATAGTGGTGAGGAAAATAAAACCTTAGAAATTTGTCAGTATATATGGCAAACATTTGTAGAGCTAAAAGTTGACAGAAATGCATTAGTTATCAATTTGGGTGGAGGAGTAATTTGTGATTTAGGCGGTTTTGTGGCTTCGGTTTATAAAAGAGGTATAAATTTTATTAATGTTCCCACCACTTTGTTGGCTCAAATTGATGCTTCTGTAGGAGGAAAAGTTGGAGTGGACTTGAATAATTTAAAAAACATTATAGGTGTTTTTAATGAAGCCGAAGCGGTATTTATTTATCCTAATTTTTTAAGAACACTCAATAAAAGAGAAATGCTTGCCGGATACAGCGAAGCACTAAAACATGCGTTAATTGCAGATGTTGATTACTGGAAAAAACTTAAAACCAATTTACTTTCTAATGATTTACTTTGGGAGCAACTTATTCTTAAAAGTGTTGAAATTAAAAATGACATTGTAAAAAGAGATTTAAAAGAAAGCGGAGAACGTAAAAAACTTAATTTCGGACATACCATAGGACATGCCTTAGAATCTTACTCGCTCAGTAATGAAGAATTGCCTTTACTGCACGGTGAAGCAGTTGCTGTGGGCTTAGTTTGCGAATCTTACATATCGCACAAAGTAAACGGGTTAAACCACAAAGAGTTTAAAGATATTGTAAGTGCTGTTACCAGTTTTTTTAATTATTACGATTTAAAAGAAGATAGCTTTCAGCTGCTACTCGGATTAATGAAAAACGATAAGAAAAATAAAAATAGGGCGATTAATTTCACGTTGCTAAAAGCTATAGGAGAAGCAACTGTTGATCACAAAATTGGTGAAGATTTAATTTTAGAAGCTTTAAACTATTACTGTTCGTTAAAAAAAATAGATTAATGTCCATTTGCCTACAACATCCTTCAGCAACACTATCTTCAAGCATTACTTTACCTACCTCTAAAAGTATAAGCAATAGGGTGTTGGTGATTCATCAAATTCTTCAACAACAGTTTACTATTAGCGGTTTATCAACTGCAGCGGATACGCAAATTTTAAAACAGATTCTTGAACAAAATACCCATACATTAGATGTTGGACATGCTGGGACAACTATGCGTTTTCTTACGGCTTATTTTGCTGCTACTGAAGGAAAAAATGTAGTTCTTTCTGGTTCTGAACGCATGCACCAACGTCCAATTAAAATTTTGGTTGAGGCACTTAAAAGTCTTGGAGCGGACATTCAATATTTAAACAATGAAGGCTTTCCACCACTGCAAATTAAAGGCAAAAAGCTTAATGGTGGTACTATTAACATGGACGGAAGTGTAAGCAGTCAGTATATTTCTGCTTTGTTACTAATTGCTCCTTTGTTAAATGCTGAACTCACAATTACTTTTACCACTCCAATAGTTTCTAAACCTTATATTTTAATGACCATAAGTATCATGCATTATTTTGGTGTTGAAGTAACTTGGTTGTCAGAAAATCAATTAGTGGTAAAGCAAGGAAATTATGTAGCAAAAGACTTTAGTGTAGAAGCAGACTGGAGTGCTGCTTCTTATTGGTACAGCATGGTAGCTTTATCAAAAAAAGCAACACTAATTTTAAAAGGATTAAATAAAACTAGTTTACAGGGAGACCATGCTGTAGTAGCTTTATATGCCGAATTAGGAGTAAACACTCGTTATATTGATGGCGGTATTGAGTTGACTAAAAACAATTCTCCTATTTCATGGAAGATTAAAACAGTAGATTTTACGCTTTTTCCTGATTTAGTCCAGACCTATGCAGTTACTTGTGCTGCGTTAAATTTACCTGTTCGTATTACAGGACTTTCTACCTTAAGAATTAAAGAAACCGATAGGATAGTAGCTTTACAACAAGAATTAAATGCGTTGGGTTTTAATGTAACCGTAGAACATGATGATTTAATCATACATGCACAAAAAGAAATAAGCATACAGCGACAGCCAATTGTTACGTATAACGACCATAGAATGGCAATGGCATTTGCTCCTTTAGCATTAATTACTGATAAACTTATAATAGAAAACCAAGAGGTTGTAGAGAAATCTTACCCTCATTTTTGGGAAGGTTTAAAGGATGTTGGTTTTGTAATAAAAGCCCAATAATATTAAGAAGGTAAGCCCTTCCGCTGCCCCTCATCTGTCCGTAGGTACTGTCATAAAAAACAAATAAAAGTTACTTTTTTTTATAATTTTGTTTCAGACAAAAGAAAGCTCCTTCTCATCATCTTTGGATATTTGTTTATAATTTGGGTC
>JAVVER010000147.1:0-6997 GCA_032251145.1 Vicingaceae bacterium
CATCTAATTTATTAACAAACAATATGTTGAATACTTTTTAAGGGGTGACTAATTACTATTAAGACCAATATAATAATCTCTTTTTATTATCTGATATCTGAAATTTATTTTTATTCTTTGATTATGTTCCAGTTCTTTATTTTGTTACCTGAAACTAATCTCACATAATATATACCAGGGGCATAATTTGAAATGTTATCATTAAATGAAGTTGTATAATAGGTTTTGTTAATAAGTTCCCTTCCATAGACATCATATACAAATAAATGAAATACTTCTTCTTCTATATTTTCTTGTGTAATTTGTATAGCTAAATTTCCTTTGGTTGGATTTGGTAGTAGTTCGGCATTTAACTTAGCTGTTGTTTGCTCAACAGTATCTGTAACTGCTACATTTGGGTTTGCTATCCTACATGCTAAACATAATTTACGTTGAACTCGATTTCCAGCATCATCATATACATATTCTACTTTCTGTGCAAATAAACTAAATGCAGTTATAGTAAATAATAAAATTAATAGTGTTTTCATTTGTTTTTCATTTGGTTATTAATTTCTTTTGTTAACGCTATATTCATTCTTTCTGTTTCTTTTTTTCTAGATTGCTCTAAAAATCTATTTGTTTGTGCTTCAAGCGGACTAGTTGAGGTTGAAATTATAATTTATTTTCTCTTTTTAATAATTAAAAATTCATACTTAGCCCAATACCATGTTGAGTTAATCCAACATTAAAATCAATCTTTCCTAAAGTGGTAGCATTTAAATTTTCATTGTATATGTTAACACCTTTTTTTGCGTGTTTTGAATAAGCAGATGAAAAAGGAATGGAAGCAATAATTAATGCACCTCCTAAGCCAATTAATAGGGTGTTAGCTTCTCCTGTAGCCATTGCTTTACCTAATGAAAACCCTAACAAAAAACCACCAGGCAAACCAAATAGTTGAGACATATCACGATTTACCTTAGCTATTTGTATTTCTTTTGATGCATTCGGATTTGTTTTTGTAACAGCAATTAATTGATTCATAGACAATTTTTTGCCATTTTGTGTAAAAGATATTCCTAACCCTTTATTTATAACAATAGGATCAGATGATTTTTGTGCAAGAACGGTACTTAAACTAAATAATAAGCATGTAATGATTAATAGAAGTGTTTTCATATTTTAAATTAATTAAAAGTACTATCTCTAAATATTGTTCTATGTGGCGATGGAATAAAGTTGTTGGTATCAATAGGTAATTGTCTTTCTATGTGCTTACTTTTGATATCGAATAATACTAACTTATAGTCAGCACCATTTGCTTTGCTTACCCCTGCAACTAATTTTTCTTGGCCGTACATAAACTTAAAGTTATATATATCTAAAGAATCTGGGTAATGACCTAATGAAGGTGGAGTATTATTAATAGAATCTATAAACAGACTAATGGTATTAACTTTGTAATCAAATTTAAAAATACCAGTCAAATTTTCTTTAAATACAACATAATTATCAGTTGGATGATTTGCGGAATTACTGATGTAAGGTTTTGTATTCTCTATTTCTTCTACCTCCTTTAACCCAAAATAATAGTTTCGACTAACGTTAATATTTATTTCTTTCAGTTCTCCTGTTGTTAAATTAACCACACCATTAAAATTTGATGAATAAGGTCTTCTATTCATAATTGTATAATTCGTTTTGATATAAGTGAAAGTACTGTGTTTTTCCCATGGACTTTCCGAACCAAAAGAAATAAATAAATGGTTGCCATCGGGCATTAATATTATATCATATATCCAACTTGTTACGCAAATGCGGGTAATTCTTCTAAAGTTTTTTCCATTAACATCTATTGCAAATATATCTTGACACTCTGGATAAATACTCTCCACCTCATTCGTATCACTAAACAATGCTCCCCCCACAAAATAAATAGTACTATCGTTTAGGCTAAAGACGGCATTAGTAAGATAAATATTTTTATTTAATAACAACTTACAATCTAAGCCATTGGAATTTACTGTATAAAAACTACCCCCGCCAAGTAAAGCCCCTCGTTTAAAAAGTATTGTTTTACCATTATGTGACACTACTGGATGAAAATCGCTATTTCCATCTTCGGTTATTTGGATTAATTTCCCTGTATAAATATCCATACTACAAATAGATCTACCTTTTTCATTGTAATAAGAAAAATATACCTTATTATCTACTGATACATCAAAAGTTTTAGGTGAAATAATATTGTTATGTATATGTAGTCTTTTTGCTGGAGCCCCAGCAGTAGTTATCCGTTCACGTAATGGCTGCCATGCTTCACCACACCCTAATAAAAGTAAGCTAAAAGAAAATACCCCTAACTTACCTATTAAAATATTTCTTAGAAAGAAAGTAGTTACAATTTGAATATTGCTAAAAGTATTTTTAAATTTATTGAACTGAAATTTAAGTAGATATGTTAATGTTGATTGTTTCATTCTGTCCTAAAAAAATTAGTTACCATAAGGATTGTGGTTATATGAAAAAGGATAAATAGATTTAACCCCACTTGTTAAAATAAAACTTGTGCGGATAATTTGAGCACGAAAATTACATCTCTAGTAAATCCCCCACCTCTAATTATTTCGGTCATACCTTGTATTAATTTAAAATCGGCAGAAGTAACATTTGTATTAAAAAACACACCTCTTGCACCATCAGTTCCTGCATTATAATAGGCTAAGTCATGCTGAAAACCACCAAACAAACCATTTTCTTTACCATCCAAAGGTAGTAAGTCTATTCTATCTATACTAAGAAATTCTTTTGGAGATATATTAGAGGCACTATTACCTGCAAAATTTGCAGCGTCTGATTTTTTATTAAGAAATCTATTTAATCTTGTGTTGGATGTTTCGTCAAAAATTTGTTGAAGTTCTTGTTCTGTTTTACCACTCATAGGATTATTTTTTCTATCAATAGCCTTAATATTGTCTGCACGAGTAACTAAATCAGAAATATTCGCCAAGGCACCTAATCCATAACCAAAATTTTGCCCAAAAGTATTATTTTTCTCTCCTAAATAACCAAAATCGTTGGTATTAAAATTATATGAACCAAAACCGTAACTTACTGAAACATTTGTTTCTCCATTACTAAGCATGTGCATACCTAGAGAATTACTAAAAGAACCAGCCACTATGGCACTGGTATTAGCAAAAGCACCTCCACCAGCAGCTATTCCTCCTCCCAATGCTCCTGCTATCCCTCCAATTATCCCGCCTCCCACAGTGTAACGAACAAGAGACCAACCCCTTGCTCCTTTGTTTGATCCATATTCTAATCCATAATATGCTCCTATTAAAAAACCTATTATAGCACCAACAAGTATCGGGTTTTCTCCATTAGGATCAATAAATTTAAGTGGATTGTTAAATACATAGCTATAACGATTATATGCTTGTGTAGAAAAAGGAGATGCTACAAAATTATCAACAGATAACATTCTAGCTAAAACAGGGTCGTAAACTCTACCATTCATATTGATTAATCCAAATTCAGGTAGATGCTCGTGTCCGGTATAACCCCTAGTTAACCAACTATAAGTTGATGAAATTCCACTTGTTGATGTCAATTGCCATGTTTGAGGGTCTCTATACCTACCCCAAGCATCGAAGCTTTGTTCAACTACAACATTTCCTATATCATCTGTTAATGTTAATATTGAACCTAATTGATTTGTATAAGTATAATTTAATTCTCCAACACCATTTTTAATCACATAAATAGCTGTTAAACCATCTCCTCCAGCAATGTAATGGATTTCTGTTATATCATTAGTAACTGCATCAACAATTTTTTCATAATTACCTAAGAAATATTTAGTATATTTTAAAGACCCATTACTTAATAACTGTGTTTTTCTTCGTTGCTGCCCTGTACCATATTTTATAAGAAGTTCATTGGTACCTTCAATTATAGAAGCAGGGCTGTTAAAAGGCGTATAAGTAATGTCTTGTTGTAGTGAGCTAATATCATTATTAGGATTTGTAGCGGTAAGAACAGCATTAATCTTATTGTTATCATAAGTATAAACACCAGCATCAGTTTTAAAATCAATATTTCCATTGCTAATATAGTTCATGTTTAATTGAACTATTCCATTTAATGTAGTTTTAGTAAGTCTGTTTAAATTATCATATTCAAACTCTTCTAGTAGCCCTTTTGTTATATTTTCTCTACTTAAGAGATTTCCGTTTTTAACATCAACAACAAAGCTTAAATCTAACACACTTGAATTAGATGCTAAAAAATGTAGAGGAAAGCCATATTCATCATACTCTTTTGAAACAGTTAAACCATTACCAGTACTAAAGTTGGTATAATTGCTATACGCATCAGCATCAGTTCCCTGCCAAATAATAGTAGTTCCATTAGTTACTTTGTTCATATAACCGAACGGTGTATAAGTATTCTCAATAATATAGCCTGAGGGATAGGTAGTAGATATGATATTGTTAAAACCATCATATCCATATTTGGTAATGTAATCAACATTGTCAATTGTTTCTTTGATTTCAGTTGTTCTACCTAAATTATCATAAGTATATTCTTCACTATAATTATTCTCATTTTCAATCACACTAATTAATTGATTAATTCCATTGCCGCTAACCCCAAATACATAATCTGTTATTAAATTAGTAGTTATTTCTGTTTGTTTAATCATTCTACCTAATAAATCATATTCCATTTCATATTCATAAAGATTGGCATCTTTTTGATATATTAGTTCCCCGAGGACATTATATTCATAAATGATTTCTCCTGCATTTTTATCCATTAATTTGGTTTGATTGCCTTGGATATCATATTCCATAGAAGTGATGGAAATTCCACCTATATTAACTTCTTTTTGCAAACCAGAGCTATAGTAAGCATAATTTAGTGTTCCTCCATTATCAGATGCACTTATCATTTTTCCTGTTGCATCTATAACTTGTGTATATACAGTGAAATCTGGATTTGTAACTGTTATTGATTCTTGATTTTGAGAATAACTATAATTATAATTAGTTGTACCAGCAGCATTTTGTGATGATATTATTTTGTTGTAAGAATTATAAGAATTAGTTGTAACAACTATGGGAATAGACCCTCCCAAATAGAATGGAGAAGTTTGAGTTTTTATGTTGCCTCTTTCATCATAACCTATTACCTGATAAATTTTTTGGCTAAAACCTTCTATTTCAGTTTGACGTTGTCTACCAAAACTATCAAACCATGTTTTAATAGTTGGTTTTCCTGGAGTGATGGTTTTTTCAGTGTAAATAGAATTATCTACTGTTGTGGGACTTCCCATACCTCCATTACCTAAATCCCAATTTAATATTTTTTCAGTTTTTATATTATCTGGGGTTATTTGTGCTATTAATGTTCCAAATTCATCATATTCATATCTAGTTATCAATCCATCATAGCCTACAATTGATAACGGAAGCCCCCATTTAGGGTCGTAAATGGAAATACTTATTTGATTTAATGGATTAGTTATTTTTTCAATGTACCTTCCTTTTGTGTCATAAACATAACTAGTAGTTCTTGGAGGAATTCCTGTCCCAGAAATCGTAGTGCTAATTTGATTTCCCATTGTATTATATGTGTATGATGTATTAAGTTCTTTTGGAGAACCTGAATCATTAATTTTTTGAACTATTTTCCCTTGAGGGGTATATAAAAACTCCGTTGTTCTAACATAAGGAGACTCTCCTTGTCTAATGGTTGTTATGGTTGTTAATTCCAATTTAGATGGGAGCCAAGAACCATGTTGACCATACGTATTAAAAATTTCAACTGTTTCAATATTCCCTTTGGTTATATAGCTGTTAGTGATGTTTCCGAAATTATCGTAAGTAAAAATGGAAGTTGTTGTGAAGTTGGTTAATAAATCGGTAGAAATAGATTTCTGCATAAATGGAAAAACTCTTTTGTTCCCAAGGTCTCTATAAACGTATTCAAATGTTATTTCGGATAAGGCTTGTCCACTACTTATTAATTCTGTCGATCTTTTAATGGCATTACTAATAAAAAAAGGTATATTTAATTTATACAATGTTGTAATTCGTAAATCACTCACATTGTTTTCAGAAACTATTTTTTCAAAGCCGAGAAACCCTTTCCCATTCTTATGCACTTTGGCACCTTGATAAGTATAGGTAGTAATATCATCTCCTCCTATACCATTTGGTACTTTAACTTTAGAAACTACAGGTAGTGGTGATTGGACATCAACGACTGGGTGGTTGGCGTTAATTCCTTTTGTGTAAATACTATTATTCGTTAAATAATCATAAGTAAATTCAGTTACATTATTAAATCCATCTGAAATACCTTCAAGTAGTTGCTCTTTTCCATTTTTTTCAAAATAAATAATAGTATAAGCAGAACCACTTCCTCCACCAACACCAATTTTGTGGATGAGCATATCAGGTTTACCGTCTCCATTAAAATCTCCAAAATCAATCTCATCAAATTTAGTGTCGATTAAAATGCTTATGGGGTAAGATTTTGCTTCAAAATTTATTCCGTTGCTATAATAAATAAATATAGTTGTTGCTGAGCTTTTTTCTATTTCTACAATATCACTTTTTCCATCACCATTCATGTCAACGACAAAGTGTGTAATTTCTTTATTATCGTTACTCATTGTAAGAGATGGACTTTGTAGAAAACTGCCTAAATTAAAATGACTAAGTTCTGCATTCAAACTACCTGTTGAAAGCCCCATGTCCCAATAAGGGTTTGTTGTTGGGTAATAGGTTATAACATCAGACTTGCCATCTCCATTAAAATCTCCATATAAGCTTTCAGATATTATTTGGTTTGGAGTTATTACTAGATTAGTCATAAACTTATTTACTTGTTGGTTAAATACAATGAAGTTGTTTAAAGTCCTTTGTTAATAAAACACCAATAGTGCAATATATTGATTTTAAATAAATTAATACTATTGGTGTAAAAAAAATGTTGTTAA
>JAVVER010000148.1:0-6925 GCA_032251145.1 Vicingaceae bacterium
CTGCATGTTGAAAAAGATAATCCTGCTAAATTTTTATATGAAAAAATGGGATTTAGCAATCCGTATTTAGAAATGCGTTTAAAAAAATGATAGCGAAGAAATTAAACTTAACAGTTCAGCCTCTCAACATTACAGACAAACATGGATAACGAAATAACAAGTTTAAGAAAAGAACTGCATCAACATCCTGAAATTTCGGGAGAGGAATTTGAAACAAAAAAAAGAATTATTGCTTTTTTTCAAAAAATCCAACCCGACCAAGTGGTACATCTAGGGAAAACGGGAGTCGCTTTTGTTTTTAATGGAAAAGCTACTGGAAAAACAGTTATGCTTCGTTGCGAGCTAGATGCCTTGCCTATTCAGGAAATTAATATGTTTGAATATGTTTCTAAAACAGCTGAAAAAGCTCATTTGTGCGGACATGATGGACACATGAGTATATTGGCAGCTGTTGGTAAACATTATAGCAACAACCGACCAGAAAAAGGAAGAGTGGTATTGCTTTATCAACCTGCAGAAGAAAATGGCGAAGGTGCTAAGGAAGTATTGGCAGATGCTAATTTTAAGCAAATTGAACCTGATTATGCTATTGCTTTACACAATGTTCCGGGCTATAAAAAAGGACAAATAGTTTATAAATATGGAAACTTCACTCCTTCTGTAACCAGCATTATTATTAAGTTTACAGGAAAAACCTCTCATGCAGCCGAACCACACAAAGGCATTAATCCTTCGTTGGCAATAAGTAAAATAACTCAACAGATATTGGCTCTTGCTAGAAACATTGAAGATGATGAGGATTACACGGTTATCACTCCTATTTATACGCATATTGGGAGTAAAGCGTATGGCACTTCAGCAGGATATGGAGAAACGCATTTTACGATAAGAACATTAAGCAACGAACGAACAAAAGAACTTTCAGATAAAATCACATCGTTAGCTGAAAACATTGCTAAAGAAGAACAATTAAACATTGCTATTTCTTTTACAGAAGCTTTTGAAGCCAATGAAAACAATGCCGAAATAGTTGATATTATTAAACAAACTGCAAAAGAAAACAATTTTGATACCTTAGAAAAACCATCGCCTTTTCCTTGGGGAGAAGATTTTGGGCTTTTCACTACTATATATAAAGGAGCAATGTTCGGATTGGGTTCGGGAGAAGATACTCCCCGATTGCACAACCCTGATTACGATTTTCCAGATGAAATTGCTTCAATAGGAACCGCTATGTTTATTAACGTAGCCCAAAAATTATTAACCTAAAATGGACGTTACCTCAACAATAGAAATAAATAAAACTGCATACAAAAACAACCTAACATTTATACGTTCGCTCATTGACGAATCTTGCATCTTCTCATCTGTAATAAAAGGAAATGCCTACGGACATGGAATAGAAACTTTTGCTCCTATGGCAGAAGAAGTAGGTGTAGATCATTTTTCTGTTTTTAGTGCTTACGAAGCATATCGTTTAAAAAAAGTAAGCAACGGCAAAAGCACCATTATGATTATGGGTGTTGCAAATTCTCCCGAAGAACTAGAATGGGCTATTAGTTTGAATATAGAATTTTTTGTTTTCGATTTAGATAGACTAGAAAAAGCAGTAAACATTGCTAAAAAGTTAAAGAAAAAAGCCATTGTTCACATAGAAATTGAAACAGGCATGAACAGAACTGGTTTTTGTGTAGATGAACTAAAAGATGTTATTCATTTTATTGAAGATAATAAAAGTTATTTGGAAATAAAAGGATTATGTACGCATTTTGCTGGAGCAGAAAGTATTACCAATTATTTTAGAGTTAAAAACCAAATTTTATCCTACAACCGAATATTGAAATTCTTTACAACAAACAACATTAACTTTAAGCAAAAACACTTAGCTTGCTCAGCTGCTGTTATAAATTATCCACAAACGATAAACGATTTAGTTCGTGTAGGAATAATGCAATATGGTTTTTGGCCCAGCAGAGAATCGCAAATGAAATATTACACTAAAAATAAAATTAATACCAATCCGCTGCAACCCGTAATCTCTTGGAAAAGTTATGTTATGGGAACAAAGCCGGTTGCTGCAGGAGAATACATAAGCTACGGAACAACGGTGTTGGCAGAAACCGACATGAAAATTGCTACTATTCCTGTTGGCTATGCACATGGTTTTAGCCGTTCATTAAGCAATCAAGGAAAAGTAATCATTAACGGACATCGGTTAGATGTTGTTGGTTTGGTAAATATGAACATGATGATTGTTGATATTACCAATGTTCCTGAAATAAAAAAAGGCGATGAAGTAATTTTAATTGGAGAACAAGGAGATGTTTCTGTTTCTGTTGCTTCTTTTGGTGAAATGAGTAACCAACTGAATTACGAATTACTTACCCGTTTACCCGAAGACATTCCTAGAAAAATTATAAAATAGTTGAATTATGGCATTTATAGAATTATACAGAGATAAACTTAAAAAAAACTTTCAATATCTTGATAATATTTTTAAAGCCAACAATATTGAATGGGCTGTTGTAAGTAAACTTTTGTGTGGCAATGAGCTTTATCTTAAAGAATTACTTAAATTAAACATTAAAGAGATTTGCGATGCTCGTGTAAGTAATTTGGTAAAGATTAAAAAACTCGCACCAACTATTGATACTGTTTACATAAAACCTCCGGCAAAAAGAAGCATAAAAAAAATTGTTCAATATGCCGATGCTAGTTTTAATACCGAATTTGAAACCATAAAATGGCTCTCGGAAGAAGCTGTGCGGCAAAACAAAACACATAAAGTAATTATTATGTTAGAGCTAGGCGATTTGCGAGAAGGCATAATGGGCGATCATTTAATGGATTTTTACGCTTCTGTTTTTAAGCTCCCTAACATTAAAGTAACAGGCATAGGAACAAACCTTAATTGCTTACATGGCGTGTATCCATCGGAAGATAAAATGATACAATTAAGCCTATACAAACAACTAATTGAAGCTAAATTTAATAGGAAAATTCCTTGGGTTACTGGCGGAACAAGTGTGGTAATTCCACTATTATTAACGAAGCAATTACCTACCGGAATTAATCATTTTAGAGTGGGCGAAACCTTGTTTTTTGGAACAAATTTAATTACTGGAGAAACACTTGAAGGTATGGAAACAGATGTTTTTAAACTTTTTGCTGAAATAATAGAAATAACCGAAAAGCCTATAAATCCTATTGGTACTATGGGAGAAAACCCAAGTGGAGAGGAGTTTGAAGTAAATCCAGATGATTATGGAAAAACCCACCACAGAGCTATTATAGATTTAGGAGTGCTGGATGTTGCTAACGCAGATTTAATCATTCCTGAAGATAAAAATATAACTATTGTAGGAGCTAGTTCGGATATGTTGGTGTTAGATATTGAAAAATCGGAAAAAAATTATCATATTGGCGATTTAATTTCTTTTAAGCTGAAATACATGGGAGCGTTGAGGCTTTTCAATTCTGAGTACATTACCAAAAAAATAGTATAAAAGAAAAACCCTTGAAAATTTTTTCAAGGGCTTTTCAATTTACTAACTCTATCTAAACTAACTATGAAATTAATTTACTCTTTAAAACAAAACCAACCAACTCTGCTGCATTTTTAACATCTAATTTTTTCATTAAATTTCTCCTATGCACCTCTATTGTTCTAGTAGAAACATTCAATTTATCTGCAATTTCACTACTTTTCAATCCTTCTGTAATCATATCAATTATTTGAACTTCTCTTTTGGTTAACCCTTCAGATTCAATATCAACTATTTTTCTATTTTTTTTCATTAGGTTATTTATCATTATAGCAGAAACCTCGCTACTATAATAAGGTTTTCCTTCTAAAATTGTTTTTATGGCTGATGATAGTTCTCTAATATTTGAGTCTTTTAAAATATATCCATGAACTCCTATATCTATCATTTTGGAGATATAAGACTCTTCATTATGCATGGTTAATACTAATATTTTAATTTTGGGATGATTTTTTTTAATAAAAGTTGCCACTTCATAACCGTTTAAATCAGGTAAGGTAATGTCTAGTAATACCACATGAATATTATCGGCATGCTCATCAATGAATCTCACAGCTTCTTCACCATTGGTAATTTCTCCAATAATTTGAATGTCTTTATTCTTTTTAAGAATTAGTTTTAATCCTTCTCTAATTAAAGTATGGTCTTCAACAAGTATTAAATTTATAATTTCCATATTACTATCTTTAATTAATAACTAAACTTATTCAACAAATTTAGAATTAATTAAGACATATTACAATGTGGTAAATACTAAAAGAGTGTAAGTAAAAATACTTAGTTTTAAATTTTATCTACCACCACTTTATAGGTTGGATCTTCCATTACGTTAACATCAATTATTTTATCGGCATTTTGAAGCAAGGCCCTACAATCTGTACTTAAGTGTTTTAAGTGAATTTTTTTACCTACTTTAAGGTAACGCTCGGTCAATTTATTTAAAGCTTCTATTGCAGACATATCCACTACTCTACTTTCTTCAAAATCTATAATTACCTCATCTGGGTCGTTTAGCACATCAAATTTTTCATTAAAAGCGGTTACAGATCCAAAAAATAAGGGGCCGTAAATTTCATAATGTTTCACTCCATTTTCATCTATGTGTTTTCTTGCTCTAATTCTTTTCGCATTATCCCAAGCAAAAACCAATGCAGCTATTATCACTCCTATAATTACAGCCAATGCTAAGTTATGAAGCACAACAGTAACAATGGTAACTAAAATCATCACCATAACATCAGATTTTGGCATACGTTTAAACGTTTTTAAACTTGCCCATTCAAACGTTCCTATGGAAACCATTATCATTAAACCGGTAAGTGCTGCCATAGGCAATTTCTCAATTAATCCTGCACCAAACATTACAAAAACAAGTAACATTACAGCTGCTACAATTGCTGATAGCCTTGCTCTTGCTCCAGCAGAAATATTAATTAAACTTTGCCCTAACATGGCACAACCACCCATTCCTGATAAAAAGCCCGAAAAAACGTTGGCTATACCTTGTGCTACAGCTTCTTTATTTCCTCTTCCTCTGGTTTCGGTAATTTCATCTATAATATTTAAAGTAAGCAAACTTTCAATTAAACCAACCCCTGCAAAAATGGCTGCATAAGGAAAAATCAATAAAAAGGTATCTAAATTTAACGGTATTGTGGGCATGTGTAATGGAGGAAAACCACCTTGAACAGAAGCAATATCTCCAACAGTACTTGTATCTATATTTAAAAAATAAACTAATCCGAAAACAACTAGAATAGCCGTTAATGCAGCTGGAACAACTTTAGTAAGTCTAGGTAAACCCCAAATGATTAACATGGATAACAATACCAGCCCTAAAAAAGTGAATAATTGCGTTCCTTGCATCCAGGGTGCATTTGGGTCTGTGCTGTCTGTTGTAAATTGGCTTAACTGAGACATGAAAATAATGATTGCCAAGCCATTTACAAAGCCGAAAATTACAGGATGTGGTACTAAACGCATTAGTTTTCCTAACCTTAATACTCCTACTAATATTTGTAAAATTCCGGCAAGAATGGCTGTTGCAAAAACATATTGAGTAATTTCATCTACCGTAATGTCTGGATTTTGTTGCTTTAAAACGGCAATTAATCCTAAAAAAATAACGGCAACAGCTCCAGTAGCTCCTGAAATCATTCCCGGACGACCACCTAAAATTGCTGTTACCAAACCAACAACAAATGCTGCATACAAACCTGTTAATGGAGATAAACCTGCTAAAAGTGAGAATGCAACAGCTTCGGGAACAAGTGCCAATGCAACGGTTAAACCGGATAACACTTCTAATTTATAATCTACTTTTTGTCTTAAATCAAATAAATTTAAATACTTCTTCATTTTTAGTTAGGTTTTCGTGAAAAAAGGTGCAAAAGTAGCCCTAATAACTTCCTTAAACCAAGTAAAAAAATGAAAACTTTTTATTACCTTAAGAAACTCTTGGCATTCAGTTCGTTGTAATCTTTTCGCCATTGGAGTGCGGCTTCTAAATAAATGTGTTCTAATACAGGTTTGTCGTCTGTTAATAACAAAGCATCATCAAAATTTAAATCCATTTCGTAAATCATGTTGTGAATAATTTGTTGCTTCGCTTTTAACTCATTTTTTCCACTCATAAACAATAAATTTCGTTCATTTTCCTCGCCAGGCGTTGCAATTAAATGAATATCAAATTTTGCTTGTTTTAAGGTTTTATACAACGAACGTGCTGCTCTGCCTTTGCTTCCATTAATAAATCCGTAAAAATTAACCACTAGCAATCCGTTATCTGTCAGTTTATGTTGGATATCCGCAAATGCTTCTTTGGTCATTAAATGAACAGGTGGTGTTTCGCTATTGTATAAATCATAAATAATCACATCATATTTTTTGTTGGTAGTTTTTATATAATGCCTTGCATCATCAATAATAACATCAACATTTTCATCAATAAAAAAATATTTTTTTGCCAATTTTTCAATACGAGCATCTATTTCTACAATATCAACCTCATACCCATTACTAATTAACTGTTTATAAACTGTTCCGCCTCCCATACCTAACAACAATGCCTTTTTTCCATTACTGTACGAATTGATATTATACATCAACACATCTACATATCCCCACAAACTTTCTGAAGGACTTTCTAAATTCATTATGGTTTGAGAAATATTATTTACAATTAATTCTCTGTAAATTTTCCCATTGGGATATTGCCTATCCATTACCTTAATGTTACCTAAAATTCCGTCTGATTCTGTTATTACACCTGGGGTTTTTGACACTGAAAAATTATAAGAAATTAGTGCAAAAAAAGCAATTCCTATCACTTTAATGTTTGTTTTTTTTGAATATATAAAAAGTATAAGAGCAATTACAAC
>JAVVER010000149.1:0-4085 GCA_032251145.1 Vicingaceae bacterium
TGAGCAATAATTTTCATTCGTACATTTTCATAATAAAATAACGTGAGAATTTTCAAACATTTTTCACCCAACTGGCTGAGAGCATTTTCTATTTGTTTAAATTTCTCTTCTTTTTCCAAGTACAACAGCACCTCGTTTTCCACATCACTCGAAAAGTTCTCATTTTCCAGTGCTGTTGTATTTATTTTTTTCTTATTCATTTGGTCTTTCCATAAAAACCTACACACACTGTATAAATAAGTACTAATAGTAGAAGTTAATTTAAAATCTGAAGTGCTTACTTTCTCGTAGAACACAAGTAATGCTTCCTGAAAAATATCTTTTGCGTCTTCTTTTGTTCCTCCTTTTGAACGAATTAATCGCTCAATTACTGGATAATTTTTATACAGTTTAAGAAAAGCGCTGTCTTGATTTTTTTCTTTAAGAAGTTGAATTATTTTTTTATCTTCCATAATGTTGCTTTTTATACTTAATGGGAAAAATACAAAAAGGTAACTAGTTTTTGTAAAAAATCTTACATTTATAACATGAATAAGTTTTTGTTACTATTGATTTTATCTTGTGCTTTTTTATCCTGTAAGGAAGATATTAAATCAACTAGTAAAGTAATTGCCATACAACCTTTAAGTGAATTTCCTCTTCATTTAACAGATACCATTCGACAATCTATTGAGGATTATTATCATTTTAATACTGTAGTTTACGAAGTAGTAGAAATGCCAAATACAAGTTATATCAATATTAAAACACCTAGATATAGGGCAGATTCATTGTTGAGATTTTTAAGAAATATTAAACCTGATTCTATCAATTACATAATTGGATTAACTATTAAAGATATTTCAACGACAAAGTATGGTACTAATGGAGAAATAAAACCTCCAACTTTTAAGTATAAAGATTGGGGAGTTTTTGGGTTAGCATTTTGTCCAGGTGTTAGTTGTGTGGTGTCTAATTTTAGAATAAAACATCCTAATCAGGTTATTTATATTGATAGAATAAAAAAAATAACACTCCATGAATTAGGACATAATTTAGGACTTCACCATTGTGATAATAAAAATTGTTTTATGACAGATGCTGCCGAGTCTATTACTACTATTGACCAAGTTGAACTTAACTTGTGCGAAAATTGCAAATCTATTATTGGAAAAAAATAGATTTAGATAAAATTTAATTTCAAACTCCCAAAACCCAAAAACCACCTGTTGTTTTTGTTTATTCTTTTGCTAATTTTTAGCTACATTTGTTTTTTTAATAAAATAGTTAAATCGAGCCTTGTAAACTCTATAACATACAGAAGGCAAAAATTGGCTTTGTGTGTTGGAAATCCTCCCCTTTTGGGGGAGCTAGAGGGGGCTTTTAAATTAAAACACATGGACTACAACAATATTTTAATAACTAAAGAAAACAACATTGCTCAGGTAACCATTAACCGACCAAATCAATTAAATGCCCTGAATTCTGCAACCATAGCAGATTTGAGCAGTGCTTTTAAAACATTAGAAGCAGATAAAAATGTTCGCGTAATCATAATTACCGGTTCTGGTGAAAAAGCCTTTGTTGCAGGTGCAGACATCAAAGAGTTTTATCAATTTGATGTGGAAGAAGGAAAAAAGTTGTCCGCTGAAGGGCATCAAAAATTATTTGATTTAGTAGAAAATTTAACCACACCTGTAATTGCTGCTGTAAATGGTTTTGCTTTAGGTGGTGGATTAGAATTAGCCATGAGTTGCCATTTTAGAATAGCTTCCGACAATGCCAAATTAGGTTTGCCAGAAGTTACGTTGGGAGTAATTCCTGGTTATGGAGGAACACAACGATTAGCTCAATTGGCAGGAAAAGGCAGAGCTATGGAAATGATAATGACTGCCAAAATGATTTCTGCTGAAGAAGCTACCAACATTGGCTTAGTCAATCAAGTAGTAACACAAGAAGAATTGTTGCCAACTTGTCAAAAAATTGCTCAAAAAATTGCTTTCAATTCTTCAACAGCTATTTCAAGTGCAATAAAAGCGGTAAATGCTGGTTTTAAAGACGGTGTAAATGGCTATGAAACAGAAATAGAAGAGTTTGGTAAATGTTTTGGAACACCTGATTTTGTTGAAGGAACAAATGCATTTATTGAAAAAAGAAAGCCACAATTTAGTTAAAAGTTAAAAGTTTGAGGTTTGAAGTTGAAAATGTGCGTTGGAATCCCCTCTTGAGAGGGGCAGGGGTGTGTAAAGATTATAAAAATAAAAAAGTTCAATAATGAGCGAGTTCTTTTCAAATATATTCAATTTTTTATTTACCTCATATATTGGAGCGTTTTTGTTTATTTTTTATGGTCTTATGTATGTATATTTTCAAAATAAAAGAAAACAAAATATTAATGATTGGTTTTTCTTAAGAGGATGGTTTTCTGGTGTAGGGTTTCTTATTTTAGGGATTTTAATAATTATTTTAAAGTTATTAGATAAACTTTAAAGGTAGTGTTATTATTAAGTGGTTTTATCTCATAAAGAATGAAAAAATGAAAACAGCAATTACATACTTTCTTTTGTTACTTCCTTCTGAGGAACCTCAAACCTTAAACTTCAAACCTTAAACCTACTATGAATCCCTTAAAAAAACTTGCCGGACAAACAGCCATTTATGGGCTTACAAGCATAGTTGGACGTTTGCTGAATTGGTTTTTGGTGCCTATTTATATCGGAACGGCAAAGTTTACGCCCGACCAATACGGAATTATTACCGAAATGTATTCCTATGTGGCGTTTTTAGTAGTGTTCCTAACCTACGGAATGGAAACCGCTTTTTTCCGTTTTTCTACCTTGCAAGAACACGATAACAAAAAAGTATATTCTACTATTATTTATTCGCTTTTCACTACTTCTTTTGTGTTTATAGCATTGGCTTTTTTGTTTGATCAATCCATTGCTAATTGGCTTAAATATCCTAATAACAAAGAGTTTGTAACTTGGTTTGCCCTAATAGTTGGCTTAGATGCCGTTGCTTCTATACCTATGGCGAAACTAAGAGCCGACAACCGACCTATAAAGTTTGCTGTAATCAATTTTGCGAATATTGGTGTAAATATTGGCTTAAATTTATTTTTCTTAGCGTATTGTTTACCCATGTATAAAGCCGGGGAATCCAATTGGCTTATCGAAACTTTTTATAATCCTGAAATAGGTGTAGGCTATGTTTTCATTGCTAACCTTATTGCAAGTATTGTTAAGTTTTTGCTGTTACTGCCTGATATGTTAAAAGCCAAATTCAGTGTTGAATTTGCATTGCTTAAAAAAATGTTTGTTTATGCGTTGCCTTTATTGGTTTTTGGGTTGGCAGGAATTGTAAATGAAACCATCGACAGAATTATGCTAAAGCGGATGTTGTTTGAAAGTAAAGGTGAGCTGGAAACGATGTCGCAAATTGGGATTTACGGTGCCAGTTACAAAGTTTCTATTATAATTACCTTATTTATTCAAGCGTTTCGATATGCTGCAGAACCCTTCTTTTTTGCACAAGAAAAAGAAAAAAATGCGAAAGCCACCTACTCCACCATCATGACATATTTTGTTATTATTTGTGCTACCATCTTTTTGGGTGTGATGTTGTATATTGATATTGTGAAATATTTTATTCCCAACGAAGCCTATTGGGTAGGGCTTCAGGTAGTTCCGATATTGTTGTTCGCCAATATTAGTTTAGGCATTTATTACAATCAATCTATTTGGTATAAGCTAAGTGGAAAAACAAAATATGGAGCCTACATTGGTATTTTTGGTGCTTTTATTACTGTACTTTTAAACTACATTTGGATTCCAATTTTTGGATATGTGGGCTCTGCTTGGGCAACATTAATTTGTTATTCGTCTATGTGTATCATTTCTTTTATTTTAGGACAAAAACATTATCCCATTAAATACAATTATTTTAAAATTGGGCTGTATTTAGGCTTAGCATTACTACTCTACTTTGCAACCACTCAATTTACCATAGAAAATTTCTATACCAAACATCTTATACATACGTTAATAATTTTTGCCTTTTTAGGAACAATTTACGCCATCGAAAGACCAAAAAAAGTGGTAATTTAG
>JAVVER010000149.1:4185-6910 GCA_032251145.1 Vicingaceae bacterium
TGCCTTTTTAGGAACAATTTACGCCATCGAAAGACCAAAAAAAGTGGTAATTTAGTAGGCTAGTTTAACAGGTTAAAAGTTTATAAGGTTAAAGATTAGAAAAAATGAGAGTGTATTCGTTTGAAAAATTAATTGTTTGGCAAGAATCAAGGAAACTGACAAAAGAAGTGTACTTACTTTCTAAAAAATTCCCAAAAGAAGAACAATTCGGACTAACTAGTCAAGTAAGAAGAGCAATAGTTTCGGTTTGTTCGAACATAGCAGAAGGAAGTTCAAGAAGTACTTCAAAAGATAAAGCTAGATTTACAGAAATGTCTTTTGGAAGCCTTCTAGAAGTTTTAAATCAATTAATTTTGGCAGCTGATTTAGAATTTATTAAAATTGAAGAGTTAAACAAATTAAGACCTCGTATTGATGAAATAGCAATGATGCTTAATGGGTTAAAAAAGAGCCAACTAAACTCATAAACTATAAACTTATAAACTAGAATTATGCGAATAAAAATAGTAAACAAATCCAATCATCCACTGCCACATTATGGTACGGAAGCTGCTGCCGGTGTAGATTTAAGAGCTAACATAGAAACACCAATAACGTTAAAACCATTAGAAAGAACCTTAGTAAAAACAGGTTTATTTATAGAATTACCTGTGGGTTACGAAGCTCAAGTTCGTCCGAGAAGCGGATTAGCCTATAAAAATGGCATTACCGTATTAAATTCTCCAGGAACTATTGATGCCGATTACAGAGGTGAAGTTGGCGTAATTTTAGTCAATCTTTCTAACGAGCCTTTTGTAATTGAAAATGGAGAAAGAATTGCTCAACTGGTAATTGCTAAGCACGAACAAGCCGAGTGGGAATTAGTAGAAGAATTGGCCGAAACCGAAAGAGGAGCAGGAGGATTTGGAAGTACCGGGAAGAAGTAAAAGCCTCCCCAACCCCTCCGAAGGAGGGGCTAGAGGTTAGACAATAACAAGATGAACAACATAATAAAAATATAAATCATTAAAAAAGCCTCCCCTTTGGGGAGGTTGGAGGGGCTTAGAAAATGAAAATAATAGTACCAATGGCAGGAAGAGGTTCAAGATTAAGACCTCATACGCTAACCATACCAAAACCATTAATTCCAATTGCGGGAAAACCAATTGTTCAACGTTTGGTGGAAGACATTACCAAAGTTTGTGGCGAACCTGTAGATGAAATTGCTTTTATAATTGGTGATTTTGGAACTGAAGTAGAAAACCAATTAGTAAGCATTGCTGAAAATTTAGGAGCAAAAGGAAGTATTTATTATCAGGAAGAAGCATTAGGAACGGCTCATGCTATTTTGTGTGCAAAAGATAGTTTGGAAGGAAAAGTAGTAGTAGCTTTTGCCGATACCTTGTTTAAAGCAGATTTTAAAATGGACGATGCTGCAGAAGGCATTATTTGGGTAAATCAAATTGACGACCCTCGTGCTTTTGGTGTTGTAAAACTCAATGAAAACAACATTATTACCGATTTTGTAGAAAAACCTCAAGAGTTTGTTTCCGATTTGGCAATTATTGGAATTTATTACTTTAAAGATGGAGCTTACCTAAAAAATGAGTTACAATATTTAATTGATAATGATATTAAAGAAAAAGGCGAATATCAATTGACCAATGCGTTGGAAAATATGAAACAAAAAGGGACAAAATTTGCTCCCGGAAAAGTAATTGAATGGCTAGATTGTGGCAACTATGCAGCTACTGTTTATACTAACCAACGTGTGTTGGAGTTTATTAAAAATGAAAATAGTATTGATGCTTCACTTCAAAAGGAAAACACTGTAATTATTGAACCTTGTTATATCGGTAAAAACGTAAAAATCAGTAATTCAGTTATTGGTCCACATGTTTCTATCGGAGATAATTGCGAAATAAATAATGCCATAATAACCAATTCATTAATACAAAAAAATACGCATATACAAACATCAAATATGGCGAATTCTATGATAGGAAATTTTGCCAAAATTACTGGAAAAATACAAGAATTAAGTGTAGGGGATTACAACGAACTAAGCTAATATACATGTCATTAAACACATTCATAAAACTTTTTATTCCACTACTGTTTTTGGTTGCGTGTAACGCTCAAAAAGATACCGTAAGCTCTAAGCAAAAAATTAAAGACGCTACAGTACTCAATGAAAAACAAAAGCTAGAATTAGATTTTCTATTCCATGAAGCTAATAAACAAAGGTTGTTAGGTAATTACGAACAAGCCTTGGTAATTTATTCTAAATGTGTTAAAATAAATCCTAACCAACCCTTTTTTCATTATGAATTAGCCAATTTATATACTATGGCTAATCAGCAGCAAATAGCACTTCAATATGCAGCAAAAGCAGTTCAGTTAGACCCTAATAACAAATGGTACAGGTTGCAATATGCTCAATCTTTGCAAGAAAGTGGCGATACAGAAAGTGCGATAAAACAATACGAAAAACTGATAGAATTAGAGCCAGAGAATGTTGATTTATATTTTGACTTGGCAAGAATGCAATTATATTCAGAAAAGTATAAAGATGCATTAGGAAGTTTAAATGAAATTGAAAAACGTATAGGAATTAGCGAAGAAATTGTAAGACAAAAAGAAAAAATATACATCAAATTAAATGATATTAAAAGTGCTGCTGCTGAGGTTCAAAAATTAATTAATGCGTATCCTGATGAAATACATTACAAAGGGTTATTAGCAG
>JAVVER010000150.1:0-6434 GCA_032251145.1 Vicingaceae bacterium
ATTTGGCAAACGAAATGCCCGAAAAAGCATTTGAAATTTATCAAAAAATATTGGAAAAAGACCCTCAAAATCCTTATGCACACTTATCTTTGTATGATTATTACAAAGCAAAAAATGAAGATGAAAAAGCCTTAGAAGAAGCAAAATTAGCTTTTCAAAGTCCGGATTTAGATATAGATACCAAAGTACAAATTTTACTTTCCTATTATTCTTTATCAGACAGAAGTGCAACCCTAAAAAAAGAAGCCTTTGAGTTGAATAAAATTTTGATAAAAACCCACCCTGAAGAGGCAAAAGCATATACCATTTATGCAGATTTTCTGTTGAGAGAAAACAAATTAGAGGGAGCTAAAGAAAATTATTTAAAAGCTATTGAGTTTGATAATTCTCGCTATCCTATTTGGAACCAATTGTTGCTATTAGAATCTGAATTAAACGACAAAGAAGGCTTAGAAAGAGACAGTAAAAGAGCTGTAGAACTTTTTCCAAACCAACCTGTTCCCTACTTTTTTTATGGAATTTTACAATTTGAGAAAAAGAATTATAAAGAAGCTGTTGAATATTTAGAAATAGGTAAAGATTATGTAATAGATAATCCACCGTTAAAAGCACAATTTTATGCTAGTTTAGGAGATGCTTATAACAGTTTAAAAAACTATTCAAAATCGGATGCAGCTTATGAAAAAGCCTTGGAAATAGATGGTAAAAACATCCATGTTTTAAACAACTATAGTTATTATCTTTCACTAAGAGGAGAAAAATTGGAACATGCAGAGAAATTATCAGCACTTTCTAATGAATTAGAGCCTAACCAACCTAATTATTTAGATACGTATGCTTGGATTTTGTACAAACAAGGCAAATATGTACAAGCAAAAGAGTGGTTAGAAAAAGCAGTAAGCTCGGGAGGAAGTAAAAATGCCGTAATTTTAGAACATTTAGGAGATGTTTATTATCAACTCAATCAGCCCGAAAAAGCATTAGAATACTGGAAAAAAGCAAAAGAATCTGGCGAAGGTTCTGAGTGGTTGGATAAAAAAATAGCCGAAGGTAAATTGTATGAATAAAAGTAAACGATTAGTATATCTTTCTCTACTAGTTTTAATAAGTCTTTTTGCATGTAAATCAAGACAAAAAACTGTTACTACTGATTTAGGTAGAATAAAACACATTTCTGATAAAAACTTAATTGATAGCCTCGAAAAAAATGAATTTCGGTTTAATGTGCTTTCTGCAAAAGCTGCTGTAAAAGTTATTGATGATAAAGAAACTTCTTTTAAAGCACATATTAGAGTAAAAAAAGACAGTGCTATTTGGGTTTCTATTACACCATTATTAGGAATTGAAATGGCAAGAGTGTTAATTACTAGAGATAGCGTAATGTTTTTAAATAGGATTGATAAACAATATTTTGTCGGTACTTTTGACTACATTAATGATAAATTTGGTACTGATTTAGATTATCAAATGCTTGAGGCTGTAATTGTTGGAAATAGTATAGATTTTGAGAAAGAAGAGAAAGACATTATTGCCAATATTGACAAGAAAAAACATGCTTATTATATTAGTACCGAGAAAAAACGAAAAGTGAGAAAAGATTTAAAAAAAGATAAAAACAAATTAAAAGAACTCACTCAAGCAATTTGGCTTTCGCCCGAAACGTTTAAAATTATTGAGTTAGTGCTTTCTACCCCAAAATCTGATCATTCTTTAGTGAGTAAGTATAGCGATTTTATGGAACTAGAAAATAATTCATTTCCAAAAAAAATAGAAGTAACTTTAATCTCAGAAAAAACAGTTACCATTTTAATTGATTACTCGAAAGTTTCTATCGAAAAAGAAGATATTTCATTTATATTTAAAATTCCAGCTAAATATGAGCCTGTTCAACCCAATTAAAAAGATACCTATATTGCTTCTTTTCTTAGTGTTGATATTCTCAGCAAGTGGATATGCTCAATCTAAATCTGAGTTAGAGAAAAGAAAAAAAGAGCTGAACAAGGAAATATCGCTTATTAATGGAATGCTTAAAGAAACAGAAAAAAATAAAGCACTTACCTATGAACAATTGCTTAAACTAAAAAGCAAAATTAATGCCCGAGCCAATTTAATTTCAACCATACATTCCGAAATTAAACTTATAAATAAAAAAATTGCAGATAATGAAGCTATTATTGCTGCTATGGAAAAGGATTTAGCACAATTAAAGCAGGAATATGCCAAAATGATTTATTATGCCTTTATTCATAAAAGTCAGAAAGATAAGATTATGTTTGTGATGGCTGCCGAAAGTTTTAATCAGGCATATAAAAGATTAAAATACATTCAGCAATATACCACTTACAGGCAATCTCAAGCAGAATTGATAGTTAAAACACAACAAGATCTTCAGAAAAGAAATAGTGATTTAAAAAATAGCAAACAAGAAAAAGCGGCTCTACTTTCGTTAGAGGAACAAGAAAAAAGCAAATTAGCAGTAGAAAAAAGTCAACAAGAAACGGTAATTTCTAAACTACAAGGTAAAGAGCAAGACCTTAAGGATAAGCTAAGAAAAAAAGAAGAAGCAGCTGCCAAACTTCAAAAAGCGATACAGCGAATTATTGAAGAAGAAATTCGTAAAGCAAAAGAGGCAGCTAAAAAAGCTGGAAATACCACCAAAGGATTCCCAATGACTCCAGAAGCTCAGAAGCTTTCTAACTCATTTGAAGCTAATAAAGGAAAACTCCCTTGGCCAGTTATTGAAGGAGTTATTACCGCTAAATTCGGTCAGCATAACCATCCTGTTTTACCCGGAATTGTAATCAATAACAATGGTATTGATATTAGTACAAGTGGCGGAGCAAAAGCAAGAGCAATTTTTGATGGTGAAGTAAGTTCTGTGGCAATTATTCCTGGAGAAGGAAAAGTGGTGATGATTAGACATGGTGAATATTTATCTGTTTATTCTTACATGAGCGATGTTTTTGTTCAAAAAGGAGATAAAATTACTACCAAACAAGAACTCGGTATATTAATTAATGATACTGGAAGTTCAGGAACATCCGTTCATATTGAAATATGGAAAGGAATGACAAAATTAAATCCTGAATATTGGATTTATAGAAAATAAGATACCCATGAAGTTTTCAATTCCAGTTGTAATTCCTTCAGCAAAAAAATTAATAGATTATAAAGATTCACTATTGATTTTAGGTTCTTGCTTTGCCGAAAATATTGGAGAAAAACTTACTTCTAACAAATTTAATACAATTGTAAATCCATTCGGAATAATTTACAACCCTATTTCTATTGCCAATAGTTTCAGTTATATTTTAACCAACACGCCTTTTAAAGAAGAAGATTTGCTTTTTTTTAATGATAAATGGTTGAGTTTACAACATCATGGTAGTTATTCCAACACTAATAAGACTGAGTGTTTACAAGCCATTAATCAATCCATTAGTTCATCAAACAAACAGTTAAAAAAAGCAAATTATTTGTTTATTACCTTTGGTTCTGCTTGGGTTTACGAACACGAAAAGTATGGATTGGTTGCCAATTGCCATAAAATTCCCGCTAAGCATTTTACAAAAAGATTACTGAAAGTAGAAGAAATAGTTGCAGCTTATACCTCGCTTATTAAAAACGTTAAAAGTAGTGATGCAGATATTAATATTGTTTTTACAGTTAGCCCTGTTCGTCATGCCAAAGATGGTTTGTGGGAGAATAATTTGAGTAAAGCTGTATTGCATTTAAGCATAAAAGAGCTCACCGAAAACTTTGATAATTGCTCCTATTTTCCAGCTTATGAAATTGTAATGGACGAATTGCGTGATTATCGTTTTTTCAACGATGATTTAGTCCACCCAACAGATTTGGCAGTAAACTATGTTTGGGAAAAGTTTTCAAGCACCTATTTAGACGATGAAACCCTAAAGATACTGTATAAAATAGAGAAAATACAACAGGCTGCTGCTCATCGACCATTCGATTTTTACAGCGAAAAGCATCAATCTTTTATACAAAAACAATTGGTTATTATTCAAGAGCTAGAAGAGCAATATCAGCATTTGAGTTTTGATGAAGAAAAACGGCTACTGAAAAATAAGTAACTTATCCTCTCTTTATTTTTTCTTCAATACTTGTAGTAGAATACCCAGGTAAAAAAGGAACTACAATTATTTCGCCCCCGTTTTGTTTTACTATATCTGAACCTACAATGTATTTTTTGTCGGAAGGATCGTTAATAGCACTATCATAATCGCCACCTTTTACCAATACTTGTGGTTGAATAGCGGTAATTAATTGTAAAGGAGTAGCTTCATCAAAAATAATAACTGCATCTACAAAGTTAAGTGACGCAATAATTAATGCACGAGAATATTCATCTTGCAACGGACGAGCAGTACCTTTATCAAGCATTTTTACAGAAGCATCTGAGTTAATTCCAACAATCAATTTATCGCCTAAATCGGCAGTTTGTGCCAAGTAAGTAATATGTCCTTGATGCAAAATATCAAAACATCCGTTGGTAAAAACCACTTTTTTATTTTGCCACTGTTCTTTTAAGTCAAGGAGTAATGAATGACTAATAATTTTATTTTTAATTGCTGTTAAATGTGTGGTTTCCATAGTCAAAAATAAGCTAATTATTTATAATTTGTTTAACCACATAGAAACATAGACTAATATAATAATAAAAGAATAAGTATAGCAACGCAAAGTGTTTCCATTTTATGGAAACAAGCTATATGGAACTTAAACGAAACTATTTTTTTCTGACATTAAAAACTATGTTTCTATGTGGTTAAAGTTTAAAAAAAATGTATTCTTAATACTAATTTTCTTCAAACTGCTTCACTTGTTTTTTCATTTAGCTTCGGAACTAATACCAATGAAATTAATCCTACAATTACAATCATAGCGGTTTGAGCTATCCATGTTGCCCAACCAAAAGCATATCCAACATTATGATCTACTCCATATAGCATTAATACAGAACTTATTGCTAAAGGATAAGCCCCAATACCTCCATTGGTTGCAGCAATGCTTATTCCTCCTAAAACAAAGGCAGTTACAATTCCGGAAAGTGGTAATGTTTCTACTTCAGGTAAACTGAAAATAGTAATGTAAAACATTAAAAAATACATTGTCCAAATGAATATCGTATGTAAAATAAATTTACCTCTGTTGGGCATGGTTAAAATAGCAATTAGCCCTTGCTTAATACCCGAAAGGAACTTTCTTAATTTCTCGAAAAAACTACGTTTAGAACGCTTTAATACCAAGTAAGAAACAATAACTACAACAAAAAAAGCAGCTCCTAAAATAAACATCTTGGTAAACGAAATTTGTTTAAAAAAGCCTATCTCCTTTAAATAACCAGTAAGCAAATCAATTTGAAGGAAAAATACCATAGCAATAAAAATGCAAAGTACTAATAAATCTGCCATACGTTCGGCTATTACAGTTCCAACCAATTTATTAAAAGGAATATTTTCGTATTTGCTCATTACGCCACAACGTAATAATTCTCCACTACGAGGAATGCCCATATTGGCAAGATAGCCTATCATGGTACTAAAAAAACTGTTGTGTAATTTTGGTTGGTAACCTAGGTGGTTTAATGGGTATTTCCAACGCCAAGCTCTACTTAAGTGACTTATTACACCAAATATTACCGATAGAATAAGAAAAGAATAATTGATTTCGTTAAATGAAGCTTTTATTTCAGCAATATCAACAGGGGTTAAATCTTTAAACACCAACCAAATTAAAAACAAACCCAACCCAAGTGGTAAGATTATTTTTAATATCGATATTACATTTTTTTGCATTTACTTTTTTAGAGAAATCATTATTGGCTTGAAAAACAGTGTAAAGAAACGAAAACTACTTCAATTTATTGGTTGTTTCGTCTGGGAAAATAATAGTAGGTTTAAATGTTTTAGCCTCCTCAAAATCCATTGATGCATAAGTGATAATAATAATAATATCTCCAACTGCAACTCTTCTGGCTGCGGGTCCATTCAGGCAAATATTTCCTGAATCTCTTATGCCTTTTATTACATAAGTTTCTAAACGTTCACCGTTATTAATGTTTACGATTTGCACTTTTTCTCCTTCAATAATGTTAGCAGCTTCCATTAATGTTTCATCAATAGTAATGCTGCCAATATAATTCAAATCGGCTTCCGTAATTTTTACACGGTGAATTTTAGATTTTAATACTTGAATATTCATAACGGGTGCAAAATTAACAAACTCCTTTAATATAGTTTCTTAATATATATTATAAATTTAATACCGTTCTAATCGATTAAAAAAAATACTCAAACTACTTTATATTATTTTAGCTATTTTATTCGGTATAAGGTTTGTTTAAATTTTGTTATTATCTGCTCTTTTTCTTGATAAAAAGAGCCAAAAATCAAGAACAAACACCAAATCCTGCG
>JAVVER010000151.1:0-6253 GCA_032251145.1 Vicingaceae bacterium
TTATAAAAAATATAAAATCATCTATTTAATTGATGAAAAAGAGAAGTTAATAAAAATTTATGATGTGTTTGATACACGTCAAAACCCAATTAAAATAAAACGAAATAAATAAAAAAATCATGAAAAAATTATCCCTACTATTATTAAGCTTAACCATAACTATTGGCATTTTTGCTCAAGATGATGCTAAAGCCAAAGCCATTTTAGACAAGTTAAGCGATAAAACTAAAAAATATACTTCTATCAAAACCACATTTGAATACCACATTCATAATAAAACGGAAGGAATAGATGAAAAACAAACCGGAAGCTTGCAAACAAAAGGCGATAAGTATTATTTATCCATTAAAGGACAAGATGTTTTTTCTGATGGTAAGAGTGTTTATACCTTGCTAAAAGATGCTGAAGAGGTACACATCAATTCTATTCCTGATGAAAGTGAAGAAGATGCGATAAGTCCTTCAACTATTTTTACCTTGTACGAAAAAGGATTCAAATATAAATATGCTAAAGAAGAAGGTGGAAATGATGTAATTAACTTATATCCAAATAAGCCAGAAGAGAAATCTTTCCATAGAGTGGAGTTGTACATTAATAAAGCTAAAGGAGAAATTTCTAAAGTAATAGTTTATGGTAAAGATGGTACTAACATGACTTATACCATTAAAACTTTTACACCAAATGTCACTATTCCTGATGCTACTTTTACTTTCGATAAAACAAAGTATGCTAGCTATGATGTTATTGATTTAAGATAATCGTTAATTCATTACAAACCTGTTAGGTTTACTCTTTAATAGCTTTCTCATACCCTTCATCTACCAATAGCTGTTTACTTTCGGCTGCAGCAACTGCTAATTCATCGCAGCGTTCGTTGTAGAGGTTTCCTGCATGTCCTTTTACCCAATGAAATTTTACATAATGTTTAGGATATATTTTTAGAAAGCGTTGCCACAAATCCACATTTTTTTTGCCTTTAAACCCTTTTTTTTGCCAACCAAATACCCAACCTTTTTCTACCGCATCAACTACATATTTAGAATCAGAAAAAATTTCTACATCGGCTTTTTCTACTTTTATAACCTCCAACGCAACAATTACGCTTAGCAACTCCATTCGGTTGTTAGTAGTATTTCTAAAGCCTTCCGAAAGTTCTTTTTTGTGTTTTCCACTCATCATTACCACACCATAACCTCCTTTGCCGGGATTTCCTTTGGCTGCTCCATCAGTATATATGGTAATTTTTGGCATTTTTATAATCCTGCGTTACTTCTAAATAATTTAACGGCTATTGCTAGTAAAATTACACCAAAAACTTTTCTTAGCACGTTTATTCCTCCTTGACCTAAAATTCTTTCTATAAACTTAGAAGATTTTAAAACAATATAGACCATAATAATGTTTACCACTATGGCAACAATTATGTTCTGAACAGCATATTCAGCTCTTAATGAAAGTAAAGATGTCATAGTTCCAGCACCAGCAATTAATGGAAATGCAATAGGGACGATAGACGCAGTACTTTTTCCATCATTATTTTCATCTTTGTATAAACGTATGCCCAAAATCATCTCCAACGCTAAAAAGAAGATAATAAACGAACCCGCAATAGCAAATGAGCTTACATCAATACCTATCAACCCTAAAATAGATTCTCCAACAAACAAAAACAATATCATTAACACCAACGAAACTAAACTGGCTTTTTCAGATTGGATATGTCCGGTTTTCTGACGTAAATCAATGATAATTGGCACAGAACCAACAATATCAATTACTGCAAAAAGAATCATGGTTGCCGTTGCAATTTCTTTAAAGTTAAAATATTCTAAAAGAATCATAATAAATAACTTATGGGTTGATTTAAAAAGTCGGCAAAAGTAAGCGTAGCACTTAAATAAAAAGCATTCTTTTTTAAGGGAATATTGTTAAGATTTAGTTAAACTTTTTAACTCCTAACTTATAAGTACTCCTAAGTACTTTTTTTAATAACTAACTACTTTCAGTTTTTCATCATCCAACCTAACTCTAAGCCATTTTTGTAAGGAATTTTTCTTAGCTAGTTTGTTTTCAGCATCTAAATTAGAACTCCATCTAATCAAAACAGTTGTAGAAGTATCTTGTTTATTTTCAAAATTAGTAAAAACAGTTTTACCTATTTCCATACCTATTACTTCTTCATACTGCATTTTTACTTCTTTAGATAAGGATGTAAAAGGAATCCTACTCAAGCCCATTTTATTGATTTCGTTTTCTAACAATTTTATTTTTTCATCTTTATCTTCAATTAGTTCTTGGTTTTTCTTGTAAATTTCTTCAATAATACCTGATTTTACTTCAGAGGTAAGTCTGCTCGTAATTTCGTTGGTATTATCTTCAGACTGATAAATCTTAAGTTCAGTATTTTCTAAACGATAACTCAACATTTTTTTGTTCAACATTTTTTTAGTTTCTTCAGAAATAGGTTTGCCTATTAAATAAACTTCAATTAAAGGATTTCCTTCATTAGTTGTATAGTGCACTTTTTTGTTAATCACTTCACTTTCTGCAAATTCAAAATTTTCGGCTATAAAATTTTCTGCACTACTTTTAAAAATACTCTCTTGTATCGATTGCCAAAAAGTATAAGAACTAGGTAAAAATATTATAATAGTGAAAACCCAAATGTAGTTGGTTACTTTTTTTTGTTTGGCTTTATCAATATATGAAGTAAGTGGAAACTTTAAATATTTCACAATTAACCAAGTGGCTAAAATGATAAAAACAGAATTGATTAAAAACAAATAAAAAGCACCAAAAAAGAAACTCCAGTTGGCGTTAGCTAACCCATAACCAGCAGTACATAATGGAGGCATTAAGGCAGTAGCAATAGCAACTCCATAAATGGTGCTGGCAATTGTTCCTTTTTTTGTTTTAGCAACAACTAATGCTATTCCACCAAAAAAAGCAATTAATACATCTAATAAATTTGGTCGTGTACGAGCAATTAATTCCGATTGAACTTCTCCAAACGGAGTAAGTAAAAAATAAACAGTAGATACAACAACACTAATTAATACAGCTGTTCCTAAACTTTTTAGAGAACGTTTTAGCATAAATAAATTATTTATACCTATTGCTAATCCTACTCCCATAATTGGTCCCATTAGTGGAGAAATAAGCATGGCTCCAATAATTACGGCTGTTGAGTTTACATTTAAACCAACAGATGCAATAACGATAGATGCTCCTAAAATCCAAATGTTTACTCCTTTAAAATCAATGTCCTTTCTAATAGCTTCTACCGAACCTTCAAAATCAACACCATCTCTAATGTTTATTACCTCTTTAAGGTACTTTATTAGCAATACAAACGAACGTAAAAAACTAAATTTCAATTCATTGTTTTCTGGTGTAGCTTCACTTGCTGTATTATTTTCTTGATTTTCCATAGCATCAATGCATTTTTCTTAGTGGACTAAATTACAATTTCCCTCCATATATTCATTTGGATTTTTTATTTTTACATCAAATTTTTTTTGCTCAAAATAATTACTATTCCATGAAAGAAAAACTAGATTTATTAAATAAGAAAATTGAAGAAGCTAAGTTAGGCGGTGGTGAAGACAGAATTGCTGCACAACACAAAAAAAGAAAACTAACTGCCCGTGAAAGAATACATTTTTTGTTAGATGAAGGTTCGTTTGAAGAAATAGGCATGTTTGTAATGCATCGTTCTACCAATTTTGATTTGGCTGAACAAAAATATTTGGGCGATGGAGTGGTAACCGGTTATGGAACTATTCATGGCAGATTGGTGTATGTATTTTCACAAGATTTTACTGTTTTGGGAGGTTCGTTAGCAGAAGCTTATGCCGAAAAAATATGTAAAGTAATGGATTTAGCTATGAAAAACGGTGCTCCAGTAATTGGTTTAAACGATTCTGGAGGCGCCAGAATTCAAGAAGGTGTTGTTTCTTTAGCCGGTTATGCCGATATTTTTTATAGAAATACCATGGCAAGTGGTGTTATTCCTCAGCTATCAGCTATTATGGGGCCATGTGCTGGTGGAGCAGTTTATTCTCCTGCATTAACAGATTTTATTATGATGGTGGAAAACACGTCATACATGTTTGTTACAGGGCCCAACGTGGTAAAAACCGTTACGCATGAAGAAGTTACTTCTGAAGAATTAGGTGGAGCATCTGCTCATTCTGTAAAATCAGGTGTTACCCATTTAACTTATGCAAACGAAGTGGCTTGTATCAATGGAATTAAAACCTTGCTTTCTTATATGCCTCAAAATTGTGAGGATGATGCTCCTTCAATTCCTTATGAAGCAGCAGACGAAAGCCGTTTAGCACTAAATGATATTATTCCTGAAAATCCTAATCAACCTTACGATATTAAAGATGTGATTAACAATACTGTTGATACCGATACTTTTTACGAAATACAAAAAGATTTTGCAGAAAATATTGTAGTTGGCTTTGCTCGTTTAGCAGGAAAATCAATTGGAATTGTTGCTAATCAACCAGCATTTTTAGCAGGAGTGTTGGATATAAAATCATCTCAAAAAGCAGCTCGTTTTGTTCGTTTTTGCGATTCTTTTAATATTCCTTTATTAGTTTTTGAAGATGTTCCAGGGTTTTTACCGGGTACCGACCAAGAATGGAATGGAATTATTACTAATGGAGCAAAACTGTTGTACGCTTTTTGCGAAGCAACTGTTCCGAGAATTACCGTAATTACCAGAAAAGCTTACGGAGGTGCTTATGATGTAATGAACTCTAAACATATTGGTGCAGATATGAATTTTGCTTGGCCAACAGCAGAAATTGCTGTAATGGGAGCTAAAGGAGCCGCAGAAATTATCTTTAAAAAAGAAATTGCCGCAGCAAAAAATCCTGAAGAAAAATTAAAAGAAAAAGAAGCAGAATATGCCGAAATGTTTGCAAACCCCTACAATGCTGCTGCAAGAGGTTATGTAGATGAAGTTATTCGTCCCGACCAAACCAGAGAAAAACTAATAAAAGCATTTAAAATGCTCGAAAATAAAGTAGCCGTATTGCCTAAAAAGAAACATGGTAATATTCCTTTGTGAAAATTTGAAGTTGGAAGTTGTAAGACAGAAGTGAAAAAATAGCCTCAACCATCACACAGAAAGATGATTATAGGATTTGTGTGTTGGAAGTTCTCCCCCTTCGGGGGAGTTAGAGGGGGCTTATAAAAATATAAACAGTTATAAAAAAATACCTACTTATGAAAGACGCTTATATCATAGATGCCATCAGAACTCCAATAGGAAATTTTGGAGGTACTTTAGCAGCAGTTAGAACAGACGATTTAGCTGCAATAGTAATTACCGAATTAGTAAAAAGAAATCCTACATTAAATCAAGAAGCAATTGAAGATGTGCTTTTTGGTTGTGCTAATCAGGCAGGTGAAGATAACCGAAATGTTGCCCGAATGGCAGGTTTATTAGCTGGATTGCCATGGAAAGTGGGTGGAGAAACAGTAAACAGATTATGTGCATCAGGTATGGCTGCTGCTATAAACGCTTCTAGAGCAATTAAAATAGGTGATGGCGATTTGTACATTTCTGGAGGGGTTGAAAATATGTCGAGAGGACCTTATGTTATTTCAAAATCTGCCAAGCCTTTTGGAACTGATGCTAAAATGTACGATTCTAGCTTTGGTTGGAGATTTATCAATCCAAAAATGGAAGCGCTTTATGGTACAGAAGGCATGGGACAAACCGCTGAAAACTTAGTGGATATGTATAAGATTAGTAGAGAAGATCAGGATAAATTTTCTTATTGGAGTCAGATGAAAGCGACTAAAGCTCAACAAAGTGGAAGGTTGGCAGAAGAAATTGTGATAGTAGAAATTCCTCAACGAAAAAAAGACCCAATCATTTTTGCTCAAGATGAATTTATTAAACCAACTACCAGTTTAGAAATTTTAGGAAAACTTGCTCCTGCTTTTAGAAAAGAAGGCGGCTCTGTAACTGCTGGAAATGCTTCAGGGTTGAATGATGGTGCTGCTGCCATGTTAATTGCTTCTGAAGAAGCTGCAAAGCAGTATAATTTAATGCCTAAAGCACGAATTGTTGCTAGTGCTATTGCAGGTGTTGAGCCAAGAATTATGGGAATCGGGCCAGTTTATGCCTCCGAAAAAGCATTGAAGAGAGCAGGTTTAACCTTAGATCAAATGGACATTATTGAAATTAATGAAGCTTTTGCCGCTCAAAGTTTAGCATGTACTCGTAAAA
>JAVVER010000152.1:0-6073 GCA_032251145.1 Vicingaceae bacterium
AACCAAATTGTTATCACAATTTATTTTACACACAATTTGCAGCCGCTTGCCAACGCCAAAAAAAGCAAAACTTTTAGTTCCGTAATAATATTTTGAATATTTAGGATATTCACGTTCCAAAAGTTTTCAGATTGTTTTCGTTTTATAGTCGCAACAGTTTAAAATTTTTGAAATCGACTTTTTAGGAGATTCACGGACACCATTGTAAATTTTTAAGATTAAATACGCTGTGAGTAAAATAAAAATTTCTAAACACTTGCTTAAATTTCGTTTTCAAATAAGCTTTCTTTCATTATGTTTATCTTTTTTTCTTGATAAAAAAAGAAACAAAAAAATCAAGACTGCATAAAACTTTGGAAACAATTACGGCTTATTCGCTATATTTTAGGAAACATTTAAATTCTTTAGTTTATTCTAAACTAGTTGTAAAGTTTTAATTATCAATAATATGTATTACTAAACCCCTAAAATATGTACGCTCACTCGCCTATTGTTTTAGCCAAAGTTTTATGAGGCCAATTTTAAAAATCTATTTATCATAATAAATTTGATATTCCTTTTCAATAAGCACTTCGCTTAAGTTTTTATTGGATATTAGTTCAGACTCAATGCACAAACCTGCGGAAACGGTACCAAATTGCATACATTTTTCAATAGCGTATTTTTTAGAAAATCCATAAATAAACCCTGAAAAAAAAGCATCTCCAGCGCCATTAGTATTCTTCATTTTATAATTATTGATTATGGGTACTTCAATCCATTCACGTTTTTGGGTATAAGCAGTTGCTCCTCTTTTCCCGTGTGTACAAACAACAATTTTTTTACCTAAATCAATTTGCTTTTTCATAAAAGATCTATAATCAGGCAAATTGTCAGAGCTTAAAAAAATATAATCGGCTGCATCAATAAAATCTTGATGATATAAATTAACTCCATCATAGTCGTGCAAATCTGTCCAAATTTCTTTTTGAAGTTTTTTACAAACAGGTAAAATATTCCGGCAATAATTAGCAATATTTACAACTATATAATTTGAAGATTCCAACTTTTTTTCAAATTTAGAATAATCAATTTTTGGATTATCAGAACTTGGATTTATAAAAATAGAGATGCGCTCTCCCCTACTATTCATAATATTTAAGTGTCTTTCGGTACCTTTTTGATCAAGATCCGTTATAAAATTGAGGTTTGGCTGTTGTAAAAATGATTTCACTTTTTCTCCAAATAAATCATCGCCAATTAAAGCGTGAAACGCAGTGTTAAAACCCAATTTTGATAAAGACAATGCTTTACCTGCTCCTGTATTCCCTATAGTTTCATTAAAATGACAATGATGTATGGTCATTGGCTGAGCCCCAGGAAATTCATCTAATGTTATTACAGAATTATAAGATGCTCCGCCAATGATAAATACATTTTTCATTACTTTTCCAGTTTAATAATTAAAGCGGAATTGGCAGCTACTTTCAATGATTTTAACGCTTTGAAATGCGTTTTTGTGATAATATCAGTTCCTGAAGTATATCCATTGAAAGATTTTTTATAACGGTCTAAATTAAATTCGTCTATTGTTGTATCACTGTTATTAAGAATAATCATAGTATTTTCAGTATCGGTATATCTAAAGTACACATAAATATTATTAATTGGCTGGTAATGCATTAGCTTTCCTCGATGAATTTCTGAAGCAGTTTTTCTCCAATTAAGTATGGTTCTTATATATGTATAGGCATCATTTTCTTGTGCTGTTCTTCCTTTTTGAGCAAAAGCATTTCTATCGTCTGAAGCCCAACCACCCATAAAATCTTTTCTCAAATTACCGTCCGGTTTATCGCCTTTCAACAATATTTCATCGCCATAATACAATTGTGGAATTCCACGGGTTGTTAAAATAAAAGCCATACTTAATTTAAATTTGGCAAAATCTTCATTTAATAAAGAGTAAATACGACCTTGATCGTGGTTGCCGGCAAAAATTTTATTGTTGGAAGCATCTCCATAAATAAAATCTTCGGCCAATGTTTCATAAATTTTGAAGATATCTCCGTTCTTTTTAAATGCCGAAACAGTAGCATAATACAACGGATAATCCGACACGCTGTTTAAGTTTGAGCTGTAACCATCGCTATTGGCTTCTTTTTTATTCCAATATGAAAGAGATGACGCTTTACTTTCCCAAGTTTCTCCAACAATATAAAAATTTGGGTATTCAGTTTTAACCGTTTTATTCCATTGCGCCATCACATATTTATCGGGATATGGATATGTATCCATTCTAATGCCGTCTATGCCCGAATATTCAATCCACCATATAGAATTTTGAATTAAATACATGGCTAGAAGTTTATTTTCTAAATTTAAATCGGGTAAATTGGTGTCAAACCAACCTTTTGTCAATAAATCGTAATCGCTTTGGGAAACGTGTGGGTCTGAGGCAACAATATTTGTAAAGTTACTTCTGGTAAAAGTTTCCCATTGATTCAGCCAATCTGGTGAAGGCAAATCATTCATCCACCAATGCCCAGAACCGCAATGGTTCAATACTTGATCCATAATTACTTTCATATTGTTTTGATGACTTAAATCAACTAAAGCTTTGAAATCCTCATTGGTTCCAAAACGAGTATCTGTTTTGTAAAAATCGGAAATTCCGTAGCCGTGATAGGAGAATTTTGGCTGATCATTTTCTAAAACAGGATTCAACCACAACGTGGTAATCCCCAGATCTTTAATATAATCAAATTGATCGATTACTCCTCTTAAATCGCCGCCATGTCTTCCATCTTCATCTGAACGATTTGCTTTTTCTAAAGTATCATCAGTTGAATCATTTGAAACATCTCCATTCGCAAAACGGTCTGGCGTAATTAAATAAAGAACATCCGATGCATCAACTGTTTGACCCGTTATATTTCGTTGTTTCTTTGTTTTCAACTGATAATCAAAAACTAATTTTTTTCTTTTAGCATTGTTAAATTGAATTTTAAAATTTCCGGGTTTGGCAGTTTTAGAAATCTCAAGATTTATAAATAAATAATTAGGGCTTTGTACGGTTGATACACTGCTGACAGTAACTCCTTCGTAGTCAATTACAGGCTTTGTTAAACTAATGTTCTCGCCATAAACCAATAATTGAAGATTGGAACTGGCCATTCCAACCCACCAAGTTGGAGGCTCTACTTTTTTTAACGAAATGTTTTGTGCACTAATCGTCAAAATTGAAAAGAACAATAAACAAGAAGCAATTAAATTTCTAAATAGTCGATTCATAATGGTATATTTTATAATTATTTTTCGGCTATATTAGTATCGAAAAATGAAGGGTGCAATTCTTTTATACAAACAACCATTTGGTTATTCAAACAACTATTTGCAACTAATTAGGTATGTTTGCTTTCAAAAAATAAGTTTTTGGCATTTTATATAAGATTGCAAGTTATTAGTAAAAACTCTTATTTTTTTAATATTATTTTTTAGAATTTAGCATGATAAAATTTGATGAATATGATGATTCCATTTATTAAAAAATTGGCTGCAAAAAGAATAACAAAACATGTTTTGTATTGGGTTGGATTGGTATTCTTTTTTGGTTTGGTTTGGGGAACTTCAGATTACAACTATTTTCGGAATTTTATGATTCAAATTTATAGTTTACCTTCAAGATTAATCTTGGTTTATGTTACGCTATATAGCTTTGTTCCTCTTTTTTTTCTCAAAAAAAAGTATCTTACTTTTATTGCTTTATATATTTTATTGATGGTTGGTGTGAGTGTTTTTATTCAACGCCCTCTAATGCTTTATTATGTGCAGCCCATGTATCTTCCAGGTTGGACAACTTCAAATTTTTTCACGATAACTGAAATTATGAATACCATATTAGATGTGAATATTGCTGCGGTAATTCCATTGGGTGCAGTCTTTTTTAAAATTTGGCAGAAAACACAACAAAGAACTTTACAACTGGAAAAAAACATGTTGGATGCGGCTACAGAGGAAAATGAAGAATTTATCTATTTAAAAGTTGAAAAAACGCTTCAAAAGATTTTCATTAAAGATATTGTTTATATTGAAAGCCTGAAAAATTATATAAAGGTAAAAATCATAGAAAGGGAAATTATAGCTTATGCAAGCATTACTTCCATTCAAAATTCGTTGCCCCCTAAAAAATTTTTAAGGGTGCATCGTTCCTATATTGTTGGCATTGACTTTATAGATTCTTTTTCTCCAAGCCAAATTAATTTGAAAGGAATTAATATTCCTATAGGAAGAAAATATAAAGATGATGTTAAAAAAGTTTTAGGTTATTATTAAAAATTTGAAAATTTACCCATTCCACACACATTACACTTCCCTCCTTTCGCCAGTCAGTATAATAAGTGTTGCATTAACATTGTAGAAGAAACTTTTTAGTTTAAAACTTTTCATAAAATGAAAAGTAACACTTTGCTTTAAGCCAAAGCAAAGTAACATAACGCTAACATTATAATACAAATTACATCATTTTAGTTTTATGGCTGTTTAAGGTAATTTGTAAGTTATAATTGTATATTACGCTAAATATACTTAGAAGTCTTTTTTCTTTACCATATACTGTACTTAGCGTCAAAAAGTTTCATATGTGCGATTCTAAGCAAATACAATTAGTCTGACATATCGCTAACATTATAATAAAATATAAAAAAATTCGAAAGCGTTTTAAAACAAAAATCCAGTATCCTAAAAAAAGTGTACTGGATTTTCGTTTAAAAAGAACGCTATATAAATAATAATTAGCTTTTAAGCGATTTCATATCGATTACAAATCGATAATGCACATCACTCTTAAGCATCCGCTCGTAAGCTTTATTAATATCTTCAATATTTATGACCTCTACATCCGAAATAATATTATATTTTCCGCAAAAATCTAATAATTCTTGAGTTTCGGCTATCCCGCCAATTAAAGATCCGGCAACAGACTTTCGTCCCATAATCATTGGTACTGTAAATAACATAGGGTCTAATGGCCCTAAATACCCAACAACCACTAAGGTTCCGCTAGTATTTAGTGTACCAACATAAGGATTTAAATCGTGGGCATAAGGAACAGTATCAAGAATTAAATCAAATTTTCCCATAGCGCTTTTCATTTGAGCGTCATCTGTTGAAATAATAACTTCGTCTGCGCCCAATGCTTTGGCATCTTCTATTTTATTAGTTGATCTTGAAATTAAGGTAACATGTGCACCCAATGCATGGGCTAATTTTATAGCCATATGTCCCAATCCTCCCAATCCAACTACTCCGACTTTACTATCTTTACCTACCTTCCAGTGTCTTAAAGGAGACCAGGTTGTAATACCTGCACATAATACAGGTGCGATACCTGCAAGATCTAGATTTTCGGGAACACGCAGCACAAATTCTTCATCCACAACAATGCTTTCTGAATACCCACCATGGGTAGTCGTATCTAAATGTTTATCATATCCTCCATAGGTACCAACCCATTCCGGACAATATTGCTCTAAGTCATTTTTGCAATTGTTGCATGTTCTGCAAGAATCTACCAAACAACCAACAGCAACCAAATCGCCAACTTTATATTTGTTAACACCTTCTCCTGCTTGTGTTACCCTGCCCACAATTTCATGACCGGGCACCACAGGATATTGGGTCATTCCCCAATCGTTATGCGCAAAATGTAAATCGGAATGGCATACACCACAATATAATATATCGATTTCCACATCTTTTGAAGTTACTTCTCTTCGTTTAATCTCTAACTGTTTTAAAGCTGCATCTGCGGCCTCTGTCCCATAGGCACTTACTTTTTTTGTTTTCATTTTGATTCGATTTTTATAGTTACTTATTCGTTAGTATGAATTCTTAAATATATAAAAAAAAATCATAATGAATTACCTCGAGGCAGAGCCATCGAGGTATCTATCGGAAGAAAGTAAATTTTTAGTTTTATGAAAACCTTAGGTTTTCAAACTTTCCTCTCTAACCTCGAGGCAGAGCCTCGAGGAATTTAACTGATTAAATTTGTTGTAATGATTTCCATATCACACACATTACACTCCTCTCCTAT
>JAVVER010000153.1:0-5986 GCA_032251145.1 Vicingaceae bacterium
TCTAATTTATTAACAAACAATATGTTGAATACTTTTTAAGGGGTGACTATTTATACTAAATTGAGATCTCATATTAAACAGCATTACTTTAACATTTTTAGAATGAGCATAATCTATATCAGATTTAGTAATCAATTTATCATTTGCCACTATACCATATAAATTGTTTTCCTTAGCTAAATCACTTGCATAGTATATATCATTCGACTCAATAGTTAAATTTAATGAAGCATCTAATCCTTTAAAAATTTTAAGTAAGTCTAAATCGCTAGAATTTATAAAAGTATGTTGTTGATAATTATATCTGTATATTAAGTTAACAATTTCAGTAGCATAAATAAAAAAAAACTCATTAGAAGTATGTATAGACTTATCATAAAGCCATTGTCTTAAATCTAAATGAAGTTGAGGAGGATATTTTCTATTAGAAAGATAGGCTAACAATGTTGAAAAGGAAAGAATTTTTTCATTTAAAAAAACATTAACATAAACATCTTTATCAAACTTAATATCACTTAATTCAGTTAAATTGTGCTCATAAATAAACCCATAACCATTGGTAGAAGTTTCTAATTTATTATCATGATATAAAACCAATTTGTAATCTTTTGTCATTTGCACATCAACTTCAACACCATCTGTATTATATACTTCTATGGCTTTTTTTATACTAGCCATAGAATTTTCGGGGAGTTGATTATAAATACTTTGAAGTCCAATACCTCCATGTCCAATACCGAATATTACACCATTATTAAGATTATTAATCACTAGATTTTCTTCTTTATTACAAGAGAATGAAAAAGATAGAAGTAAAAGTAAGGTAATGAGTTTAAAATTCATAACTGATAATGATTTTTAGTTTCATATTATACCCATTTAAAGATGAGTGAGTTTCTTCAGAAAAATCATAGAATCGCTCTAAGTAGCCTCCAAAACCTATAGAATTTCCAATCCAAAAGCTATTAAACATATTAATTAAATATCCATTACTAATAAAAAATTCATGAAGCATATTGTTATTCTCTCCAAACCTAGTTTTTACTTTATATCTTACATTACTATAATTAATATTAATAAAAGATTTTATTTTTTTATTTTCTAATATAAAGTATTTGTAATCAACTATTAACCCTAAAGAGTTATTGTGTGGAAAATAACTAGATTGAAAAGAAACTTTTGTACCTATACCAAGGGTATGTTTTTTATGGAAAATATTAAATTGCACTCCCCAGTTTATACCTGAATAACTTATAAAAGAAGAAGTTTCTGCTCCAAATCGAAATAATTTTTCATTTTGTTCTTGAGCAATTAGAGAACTTTTAAAAATTACAATACAGCAGAAAAGCAGAATAAAATGATATTTTAATTTTTTAAAGAAATAATATGTAAGTGAAAATAATATCATTAGTAGCTAAAAATTAGAAGAATGCAAATATTAAAAAGAATATTTTCTATTCTTTAACAATCTTAAATACTTTATTTCCTAAGTTATTACGAAAGTGAATAAAGTAAATTCCGTTACTTAAGTGGCTTAAATTTAGTTGAGTATTTTGACTGTTTATTCTTTGGGTTATTAAACTTCTACCTGTCATATCAATAACATCAATGCTTGCATTAGTAAGTTGATTGTTACCAACATCTATAGTAATAATATTTTGAGTAGGGTTGGGGTAAACCAATAAATAACTTAACTCATTTTCATTTATTCCTACAGATGCATTACCTAAGCAAAAAGGCTCAACTAAACTATCTCCACTAAAGGTATTATTAAAAAACAAAGTATCTCCTGTTGCTGTTTCTGTAAGGAGTATAGAACCACTGCCAAAACCACAGCAAAAACCATCTCCAAATGCATCATAGAGAATAAAAGTATAGCATTTTTCTTCTAAGCATATATCCTGATTAAATGTATCTCCTCCAGTTGTGTTTGGATATCCACCACCACTTGCAACGATAGCTCCAGAACTATCTCTTACTGCCCAACTGGTTTCTGAACCAAAATTGTCGGTAGTTAATTCTAAAGAAGCAAACATGGGCTGTGGTGTGGCTGTAAATAAATACGTTATGGTATCATTAACTGTATTTTGGTCGGATGAACTATTTGGATTAGAAGTGAACACTGTGTAGGTGTGACTTCCGCCACTTAATCCAGAAAGTGCAGGTAAAGTTAAGTTAATAGATTGGTAAGGAGCTAAACTTCCTGTCCAAGGAACAGTGCTTGGCGTATTACCATCTAAACTAATGTTTATGGTTAAACTAGTTAAAGTAGAATTGCCTTTATTAATAAAAGTAATTGTTGGTGAAGCTGTATCTCCACAAATGTTTTTTTCTATTCCTGTAATACTTAAAGCAGCAGCATCTAAAGCATAATAACTACCATTGGGGTCGTATCCGTTTATTTCGGTTAAGCCAGAATTGTTAGGATCTAACCAATATTTTAATTGCCTAAGTGTATCATTGTTAGTGTCCCAAGAGAATGAAAATTTACCATAATAATCAAATTCATCATTTCCACAAGCAGCGTTTCCGCCATGTAATTGACCAACAATTCTGTGGTTATGGTCGAATAAAGGCGAACCAGAAGAGCCTCCTTCGGTAGTTCCTGTGTTCCAATCTAAAACTTGCCAATGGTCATTTCCTGTTGCATAATATCCGGAAGAAACAGCAGGTTCATAATCATGCGATATTTTTTTTACATCACCGCTAGGGTGATGAATGCCTGTAGAGTTTTGAGCAGGGCTATTGTTGGCATTCCATCCGGCATAAAAAACATTATAATTTGTAGGTGGAGTAGCAGATAGTTTTACCAAGAAAAAGTCTGAAGGAGTGTTATTAGCGATAATAGTTGCACCACTAATGGTATTTGTTGTTGGTCCATCAATATTAGTAGCGCATTGTGGCGATTGATAATTAAACATAAAAATATTATTAGTAGCTGGATTACAATGGTTGGCTGTCAACACATAAGGAGTTCCGTCATTTGCAGTATTGTTAATTAATGCTCCTGAACACATTCTGCTATTTCCAGATGTTAGTTGCATTACTATAGAGCGAATTTCATCGCCCCAAATTGCAGTATCGCAAACAGCATTTACATTACACGCACCAGAACTTCCAAATGCTTTCATTTTGCTAAATAAATCTCTGTAACCATGAACAACGGATGCTAATTCTATAATTCCCTGACCATTAACACTGGCAGGTTCGTAATATTCTAAGGTAACGGTTTCTCCTTTAGTTAAAAAAGTAGAGAATTCCATATTTTCTTTATTGTTTGCACTGGTAAATGCTCCTAACACATTTTTATTGTTATATAAAAAGAAGGTAGCATTTTCAGGCAAAAAGAATTTTTGATAATTAATATTAATGGATAAAGCTCCCGAAATTTCAATAGTTAATCTCCAAATTCTATCACCATTAGGAAGGTTTTCCCATAAACCACTATTATTGAGCGATAAATTTACTGGAATTTCCACTCCAAATCTCCAAGGAATATCTTTGTGTTGATCTGCAACAGCATCTTCTGCTCTTATTGGAGTTAAATTAATAGCTGGAGCAACATAAACAGGAATATTGTTTGATAATGTAGCTGTTGTTTGGCTATATGGTTGTCCGCCTTGACTAATTTGACCTGACACAGATAGTGAAAGAAGCATTGCAAATAATGGTAGTAGAATTTTTTTCATAGTAATTTTTATAATAAGTATAAAGTTACTGAAAAAATTGACAAAAAAAACCGTAGCATTAAAATATTGCTACGGTTCTTAATTTCAAGAAAAACAATCAAATTACTCCACCACCAACTTACCACTCTGCACCATTTTATCATTTTGTAAGACATTGTAAAAATACAAACCAGATGATAATTGGTTGATGTCTATTTGGTTATTAGTACTATTGATGGTTTTGTTAAGTAACACTCTACCCATCACATCCATAATTTCAAGAGATATAGCTCCATCTTTAGTAGCTAAATTATGGCTAATAGTTAAATTATCGTTAGCTGGGTTAGGGAATACGTTAACAAAACTATCCTTGTTGGTAGTTTTTGTTTCTTCATCATTTGCTAAACGAGCTTTACTACTTGTTGGAATAACTACCTCAATAGTTTCTTCATAAGTAGCTAACCCTAAACTTATCAATAAAGCACGAGCAGAAGCTACTGCTGAGTTTTCGTTGGGATGATTAGCAAGGTCTTTTACTTTTTCCAATAAAACACTATCTTTAAGTAATGCTTTATTTTGTTTTGGATGTTGCTTTAAAGTAATGGTAATGTTGCTAAACTCAGCAAATTGCCCATTGTTTGGTTTACTTTGCAATTGAGCAATTTTACTTTGAGCTGCTCCAATATTACCAGTTGCAATATACAACCCGGTAAGTAATTGTTCATCTGCATTAGTATTGTAGGCAGCATGTTGTTTTAAGAAGTCTATTACTTCTAATTTGCCATCGCTGTTTTTACTATTCAACAACATATCTTGCATGATGTAGCTTCTCGTGCGTTGCATTTGACTTTTTACAACCGCTAAATCTTGCTCTAAGGTTTTTAACAACGAAGTATCTTTAGAAGAAGTTGTCATTAAATCATTAATACTATCATACTGGGTTTCTTGATAAGCTAAATTTCCAGGAAAAAATATTCCACCGCCACCTTGTCTGTTAGGACAAGAATTGTTGTAGTTAAAAGTAGGGAGGTTGATACATTCTTGTTTTGCAGTATTTAAAATGTTAAAATAACCATTACGAGGCTCTAGATTAGAACTGTTTGGGCTATATCTGTAAGTTGGTACTCCCAAAGAAGAAGTTTCTGCCCAAAAATCACCGTATTGAGCAGTATAGGAAAAATCATTATTAGAAGGTCCTGTTGCCGTCAAACAATTTCCATGGTCGTCTGCAACCATTCCTGAAGAAATCAAAATATCATAGTCAACAATACTTTCATAATTGTTACATCTAAACTCTAAACCAACTCCGTTACCTATATTGTCTCCATTAGTGTTGGCTGCTTGTGAGCCAACTACTAAGTTGCTAAAATCATTTCTATAAATTTCGTTGGCAGCTGTTCCTGAATTGTTGACATAAACACCAACATAACCACCATAAGAAGAGGTAAAGTTATTGTTTTCAACGGTATATCCGCTGCAATTCCATAGGTATAAACCGTAGGAGAAATTACTGGGAGAAACTGAAGCTCCTATATCAAAATCATTTTCAGTAATTTTTGCTGCATCCATATTAAAAATAAAAATAGACTTAAAATTGTTGTTGAAATTGGTTTTATTAATAAAAGCGACTTTAGTTCTTATTGTATTTAAAGCTACTATACCATCAGTAAGGTTGGTAAAATTAGATTCATCAAAAACTGAACAAGGAATAGTCATGTTTGCACATCGGGCTTGAACGGTAAATTTTGAGGTATAACTTACAATACCTTGTCCTCTCCCTGTGTAAGGATATACAGTTCCAGAAACATCTGTATTTTCAAAGTCGCAACCAGAAAAAGTAATGCCTGTAACTTCATTCAATGTGGCATGTATTATACTATTATTTAAAGAAGGATTATTTAAAGACGCATCGGTAATAAACGTTACATCGCTAAAATAGGATTGGTCGTTAAGTTGACTACTACCGAAAACCGATTGAAAAGGATTAAATACTACATCTCTGTAATTATTTCTAAATGTAGTACCTGTATTTGCCTGAATAATACCTCCATTGTTAGCACTAGTAGCGTGTTTAAAATTAACAGCTCCCTCTATAGCGTGTTCAATTATAGAACTGTTTTGAGCTATAAATCTACCCGAAACCGCTGGTTGAAAAGTTCCTGTTCCTATTCCCCAAACTTCTACTCCTAGCCACATTAGGTTGTCTCCACCACAATCGTTATAAACAGTAAGTGTAGTACCATTAATGGTTAATCTTGCTCCATTTTCTACAATAAGCCTTGCGTTAACATCAAATTCAAATCGCATGTTGTTTATGG
>JAVVER010000154.1:0-5972 GCA_032251145.1 Vicingaceae bacterium
AAAAAAGAAACATTTTTTAATTTATAGAGGGGACTTTAAACAACTTCATAGATAATTTAGTTAACCTATTTGTTTTGGCGGAGGAGTAATTAAAAGAAAATATCCATGTTGAATTTTACCTGCTTTGAGTGTTGAAAAATGTCTTTTGTTATTTTTAGTATTCACTTCAGTAATTACATTTAACGAATTTACTTCGGCATATAAAACTTCGTTGTGTTGTTTGGTAGGAGGTATTGGAAGTAAAGGTTTTTCTTCTTCTTCAACTTCCACTTTTTTAATTTCTTTAGCTAATTGACATTTTCCGTTACACTCAAGTTTCGGTTGTTCTTTATTGATGCAAAAAAGCTCAGTAATTTCTGCTTTGTTAAGCAAGTAGTTTATGGTAATAAAAGACTTGAGATTAGTGCTAAAAAGTAGTACTAAACTCATAAAAACAGCTAATATAATATTAAATATTTTCATACTTAACAACAAAGATAGTTATATTTTCTCAAGTGATGTATGATAATTCTCATATCTTTAAATGAATTAATTGAGATGTTTTAACATTCATCCAAAATTTTATTAAAGTAATTTTTTCATTTAAAAATTTACACAGAAGAAATGAAACCAAAATAGGTAATTCTGACATTTAGTATTAAGAGTTATAAGTGTAATTGTTTAAAGATGAAGTAATTGTTAATAACTTTTCTTGTTTTTTTACTTTACTTTACTTTACTTTACTTTGTTGTTTATTAATCACTTAAAAAATAAACGATATGAAAAAAATAATTTATTTTGGGCTAATTATTAGCTTAACAATTATAAGTTCTTGTAAAAAAGAAAATGTTAATAGTTCAATGCCTAATTCAGAAACCGAATTTAGTAGTAATGATTATAATTTAAGAACGCAAAAGTTTAATATTGTTCATAATGGTAATACTCTTAATTTGAATGAAAATGCTGTTATGCCTAACTTACAGCATGGCGATTTACTTGGTTCTGTAGAAGATAATGTTCGATTTCAAGGAATAGTAATTGATCAACAAAATATATCAATAAATAATCCTTTATTTGTTTCTTATAGAAGTACGGCAGAATTTGCGACTTTTAATAACTCTTTATTTGGAGATTTAGATTTTAATAGTGCGTTGCAAGTCACATATTTAAATGGACCAACAGCTATAGTGATTCCAATTATTAAAGATGGGGATTCTACTTTTTTACCTAGTAATAGAAGTTATTTAACGGCTTATATTGTTTCTAATTCATTATTTACATCTTATGTTATACATGAAGAGCTTATAGGAAATGGTTCTACTCAGATTGCAGATTTATCGGTACATAATATATCGGGGAATTTTACTTTTTTTAAGCCTGACGGAAAAAAAGAAGTACAGTTTTTTATAAATAATAATTTAATTGAAGATATAGTAATTGATTTAGATGATGGAGCTGAAGCTACATGTTTCCAATCTTGTTATGCTAGGGTTAGACGAGAGTGTGATGGGCATTTTGCTTGTTCAGTTATTTGTGCTACACCTATTGCAGGAGATATTATTTGGACGGCAGGAGTAGCTAGTTGTTGTGGTCTTGATTGTGCCTTAACTGGACAATCTGGTAATTGCTGAAATAAAAAGTTATAAATTTTTAGATATGAAAAAACTTAGAATTTGGAATATAATTGAAGGTACAGTACTGTCTTTGGTGTTACTTTTTAGTGTATTAAAATTGGTTAATATACAGTCTTCAGGTGTTTTTATAACATTTTTTTTGTTAGTAATTTCTGTTTTTTATTTAACCTTAGGTATAAAAATTAATAACTTACAACTAAATGAGGATAATAATAAGGCTTTGACTTTATTTTTTTCAATAGCTATTACATTATTGGTTTCTTCAACTGTATTGAGTTTATTGTTTAAACTTCAATTATGGGCATTAACAGATGGATGGTTTTTAATTAATTTAATAACATCAATAATAGTTTTATTAATTATATCAATTAACTTTTTAAAGAGTAAAAAAAAATATTTAGTGCGTTTAATGGTTAAATTAATTTATTTGATAATAATATCAGCTTTTTGTTTATACGTTCCCTCTAGTAAATTAATTGAGATATATCATAAAGATAATCCGGAGCTTAAAGAGCTAAAATTACAATGGTTAAATAATTCTGAAGATAAAGAGATAATTGAAAAATTAAATAACTACAAAAAAGATGAGTAATTTCCTTTTACTAATTTACTTTACTTTGTTGTTTATTAGTAATCTATAAAAATAAATGATATGAAAAAAATATTAATATTGATTTTAATTATACTTAGTTTCAGAGCTTTTGCACAAAACGATTTAGACGATGCAAAGATTATTGGTTCTATTACAATAGGCAATAAAGAAGTTACATCTGTATTAAATGAAACAACTGGTTGTTCTCATAAATCTAACTTACATACAAAAAATTTATTTGTAGTTGGAGAAAGTGTGAAACTTGATATGAAAAGCAATCCTAATCAACCAAGAATAGTTAAACCCAATTTACCCGAAGTTGTTTATGTTGACAAATGCCCAAACGAAAATGACCCTTATCATGAAAAGAGGATGGAAATATTAAACTTACCACTTGATAGTCAGGGAGTTGTGTTTTCTGAATTGTCGCCAGCGTTTAAAGTAGGTGTTTGGAAAGATAAATGGAAACAAGTAAAAAGTTTAAACTGGACAGATGAACAACTTCAATGGATAAATGATGTTGAAAACGAAGTACTCTTAGTTCCATTATTTACTCATAATCCTCCGCAACAAAAATGGAATAATTATCAGAATAATATTAAGCCATTATTAGAGGAAAGAGCTGTTAATCTTTTTTCTGATGTAACAATCATAGTAAAGTTAATCAATAGGCTTGCAGATGTTTCTTTAGACGAGCCTCTTCAACAATCAGGAAATTGTAATACTGGTGATGATTATTGTTCATGGACATGTAATGGTTGTAGTTGTACATCTTGTGATTGCAGTTCATTTTGGGGTTGTGGTACTCTTTGGTTAAACTCCTGTAACGGCTTTTGTAGTCAATAAACAACTTTATTAATTAAACTTAATAGTTATGAAATCAATTTATTTTAATAAAAATATGATACCTACAACATTAATGTTTGGGGCAGTCGGAAGTGTCTTATTAATAATATTTATTATACTAAGCCATAAATTCAGCATTAAAGCAACTTTTGGTACAATAATTTATCCTTTAATAATCTTTTCAACTCTTTTATTTTATAAAATAAAACAAAAAAATAATATAAATTATTGGAAAGCGGTCATATTAACATTTTTAGTCTGTAGCATTATGACGTTGCCGGTAATAATCTATATAATCACAGGAAGAATGGATGAATTAAGTGAAATGTACCCGGATGTCTCTTTTATCCAAATAATTATGCCCTTTGTTAATATGTTAATTGTAGGTATAATAATTAGTCTAATAACAGGAATGTTTTTTCTGAAATTTAAAAAAAACGTGTCTTAATAATTTGAGATAATCAGCTTCTTTTCTAGCTAAAATTACAATGGTTAAATAATCCTGAAGATAAAGAGATAATTGAAAAATTAAATAATCACAAAAAAGATGAGTAATTTCCTTTTATCCTTTAAGGCAACAGATGCACATTTACCAATTCACCTTTTTTTATAATTGTTGCATCAGAAGGAGTGAGTAGTAACGCATTCGCATAAGCAAAAGATTGCAAGGCATCAGAGTTTTGTCCTTCCAAAGGAGTAACTGTCTTAAAATCGGTAGTTGCTTTTAAAAAGGTAGCTCTACCCGGTTTTTGTTTAATGTCTTTACTAATGGGAAGTTGTAGCTGATTTAGAAAAGCTTGCTCCCTCCCAAAAGATAGATTGATGTAAGGATAAATATACTCATAAAAGCAAGTAAGTGCTGCAGCAGGATTTCCCGGTAAACCAAATACTGCTTTGTTTTCTTTTTTGCCAAAAAATAGTGGTTTCCCTGGTTTTTGAGCCACTTTATAAAAGAGTTGGCTTACTCCATTTTCTAAAATTCCTTGCTGAACAAAATCGTAATCACCAACAGAAATACCTCCTGATAAAACTATTATGTCTGCATTGTTAAGAGCAGTATTTATGGCATTGGTCGTTGCTTCCTGATTGTCTTTTAGGTAGCTAATAGTGGGCGAGATATTCATCTTTTCAAAAGCAGCTTTTAGCATTAAGCTGTTAGATTCATAAATCTGACCTTCTTCCAATTTTTCTCCGGGAGCAACCAATTCGTTTCCTGTAATTAAAATGTTCACTTTAGGCAAAGTAAAAACGCTTACTTCAGTAATGCCCAATGTACCTAAAAAACCTATTGCTGCCGGATTTAAAACCGTTCCTTTGCTCAATGCCGTATCTCCTTGTTTAATTTGATATCCTTTGGTACGAATATTTCCGCCTGTTTTTAAATTCTCATCATCAATAAAAAGTTGATTGTTTTCAACTTTAGTAAATTCTTGCATAATAACGGTATCGCAATTTTCAGGCACTTTTGATCCTGTAAAAATTCTTGCCGCTTCGTTGGTGTTGAGGGTTACTTTTCTGGTATCTCCGGCAGGAACTTCATCTACAATTATATAACTATTGTTATTGGTGTTAAAGCAAAAAGCATAGCCATCCACAGCTGATTGATTAAATGGAGGAATGGGCATTGGGGCAATAATATCTTCAGCTAAAACAAAATGAAGAGCATCTGCCAAAGCAATTTTTGTGGTTTTATTAGTAGATGAGTGTTGGTTAATAAGTTGTTGTGCTTCAGAAACAGATATCATAATTTTAAAAAAATTGATTTTTGTAAAGATAAATGTAAAAAATACTTACAGACCTGATTAATGTCAGGAATTTTATCATAAAAATTACACAAATTTGTGGTAAAACAAAAAAATATGTCTTTTAATAAAGTTAACATTCCCTTATGCACAGATTGCGACCATAAAAAAAGTGGTATTTCTATTTTTTGTAATTTGAATCTGCGAGAAATTAAAGATGTTTCTGAGCACAAAAGAAATTTAATTTTTAAAAAAGGACAATTAGTTTTTAGCGAAGGCAATCAACCTCATGGTATTTTTTGCATATACAAAGGCAAAGTTAAAATTCACAAAATGGGAGATGAAGGGAAAGACCAAATTGTTAGATTGGCAAAAGCCTCTAACATAATTGGTTACCGTTCAATTTTTAATAACAATACCTATTATGCGTCTGCAACAGCCATAGAAGATACAGAGGTTTGCTTTATTTCTAAAGCTTTTATTATGGAGTTGATTAAAACTAATAGTAATCTAACTTTTAGTTTTATGAATATACTTTCTGAAGATTTAAAAAGAGCAGAAGAAAGTATTATTCACATGGCACAAAAACATGTTAGAGAAAGAATAGCAGAAGCTTTGTTGTTATTGAATGAAGCTTATGGATTTAAAGAGGATGGAAAAACAATAGATTCAACTTTAACCAGGAGAGAAATTGCAAACATAGCAGGCACAACTACAGAAACATCTATAAGAATGTTGTCTGAATTGGATAAAGATAAAATAATTCAATTAAATGGAAAGGACATCAGGATTCTTGATATGAAAAAACTCTACAGAACTGCCAATATATTTGATTAATTTTAAATACAATGAAATAAGTCATATTTTTTTATGACGAATGTCATTTTTAAAACACTGAATAGCAGCTACTTTTGGTTTTAATTTAATGCATTTTGAAAGGTAATAAACAACATACAATAAAATTATCAAACGAGCTAACACAAAAAGTAAAGCAAGTTGCTGACTTTTTTAAAGCTTATGATAAAGGAGAAGTACTTTTTTCTGAAGGAGAAACGCCAACTTATATTTATTTGTTGGAAGAAGGTGAAATTTCATTGGTAAAATCGGGAACAGATTGCGAAGTTGAATTTATGGAGCATAAAAAAGGAGATATTGTAGGGTTAGATTTAATTTTTGATA
>JAVVER010000155.1:0-5832 GCA_032251145.1 Vicingaceae bacterium
GATACATTTTTTCGAGCGTTGGCAAAAAACAGCTCTTTTGGTTTTTCAGCGTTGGCTTTTGAGCGTTGGCAAAAACCAAATGTGCTGTTTGTGCGGTGGGCTTTTTGTATGTTGCCCAACACCCAGCTATACGCTGTTTTTCAATATTTATAGCGTATATTTTAAATATAGTCGAGGCGTTTTTTGTTTCTTAATTTATTTTCTGAACAAATATACATATTTTTATAAATCATCCAAAGGGCTTTTAACTTGTTTGTTAGAAATGGTTAATATGTGCGTGTATATCTCCGTAGTTTTGGAACTACTATGTCCTAATAATGTTTGTACATATCTTAAATTAGTTCCATTTTGTATTAAATGAGTTGCAAAACTATGTCTAAGTGTGTGCAAAGTAGCCCATGGATTAATGTTTGCTTTTTCAGCTGCATTTCTAAATACCTGTTGTAAACTTTTTGAGGTGTATTGTCCTCCATCTTGCCCCTCAAACAACCAATACGATGGCTTGTGTGCTTTATAATATTCTCTTAAAATAATTAATAACTTATTAGATAATACTGTCCTCCTATCTTTCTTTCCTTTACCACCTTTTATATATATAAACCCATCATTTGTATGAATATCTTTTAACCTTAAATTTAATAACTCACCTGATCTTATTCCTGCTGAATATATAGTATATAGCATTGCTTTATGCTTTATATTTATAGGTGTTTCTAATAATTTTTTTACCTCTTCTTTACTTAATACATTAGGGAGGGTTTTTGTTTTTTTAGCTCTAAGTATATTGTAATATTCCTTAGGCTTTTCTAATACTTTTTCATAATACCATTTAATTGCATTAATTGCCTGATTTTGTTTGGTTTCAGATATCTTATATTTACTAATTAAATGCTCCAAATAATCTTCAATTTGTTCCTTTGTTATAGAATGTAAATCATGAGCCTCAAAAAAAGTTAGATACTGAATAAATTCATTTTTATAAGTTTTAATTGTGTTTGGACTGTATGCTTTTAAAAGTAATTTCTGCTCATATTTTTCAAGTGCTTGTAGCGATTTTTCAGATAAAATCTTTGTGGGTATCTTTTGTTGACTTTTATATTTTCTAATCTCAACATTTGATGCAAACAATTGATTTAGCGAATGATAATTCTCTTTAGTATTAATTACACTCCATAACTTTTGATTAGGATGATAAAAACTAGAATCGAATTGCTTTATCAACTTTCTAAATTCCAAAAACTTATAAGGAATAAAAACCTTTATTCGAGAATGATTAATGCCTGGCTCAAAAATTATAACTTTATTCATAATTCACTTTTTTTTAATAAAACTAATAAATATAACTATATGAATAATTGTAATTTAAAAACATAATCGTAAGTTTACCGTAAACAACCCAATACAACATATCATTAAATGGAATTAAGAAAATGTAGGCTTTGCAAAAGCACTTTTAGAGGAAGAAGTGATAAAATTTTTTGCACTCCAAAATGCAAAGCAATTTATCATTATAAATTGAATAGTGTTACTAAAACTGCTGCACAAAAAATAGATATCATACTTCATAGAAATAGGTCTATCCTTTTAGAAATTATGGGTAAAAATTCTACTCAAAAAAAAATTAAACGAATATTTTTAGATAATAAAAAGTTTAATTTTAAATATATTACGCATTACAACATTAACAGTAAAGGAAAAATATATCACCATGTTTATGATTTTGCTTGGATGGAATTTTCTGATGATGAAATACTTATAATTAGAAGACAGGCAGGTTAATAATATTAAATGTTTAAAGTTCTATTAATCATAGCTCATTTCTTTTACATCAAGCCATAGCTTGGTTTTTTTTTAATTCGTAAATCACATTAATCAAAAAAATTAAATATTTAATAATCAAAAACATAATAGAAATTACAAAAAATTAACTATACAAACACCTGAACAAGCTAAAGTTAATCCTATCTTTGTTAGGATAAGATATGGAAAAGGCACAAAAATTTAAGAAAAAATCCCGATTACAATTACTACATCAGTATTATGTTTATACTGGTTTTTATAGTTTTTTGAGAACTATTCTTAAAAAATCCTTTTGGCCAATTGTAATCTTTATTGCAGCTATTTTAGGCATTCATTTTTTTGTAATGAACATCAACGATATTTTGGAGTTGATGATTTCTTCCTTTCCAACAGCAGGAATTTTAAGTGTTTTCTTAATTAGCGAATCTATATTGGGTTTAATACCACCAGAAATTTTTATTGCTTGGGCGGCAAAAACAAGCTCTCCTTGGTTTTATTTAGGTGTTTTATCTCTTGCCTCCTACTTAGGTGGAGTAATTTCTTATTTCTCAGGCAGAACTTTTGCTTATTTTCCTTCTGTGTATGAATTTTTAGAGGTAAAAATGGCAAAACATGTAAACAACATGAGAAAATGGGGCGGTTTACTAATTATTGCCGGTGCTTTATTACCTGTACCTTTTGCCATTACTAGCATTGCTGCCGGAATTATTAAATATCCCTTACCCAGCTACCTTGCTTACGGTCTTTTAAGATTTGTACGTTTTGCTGTCTATGGCTGGATGATTTTCGGAGCGATTAATTAGAGTAACCCCCTAAATCCCCCGAAAGGGGACTTTTCCAACACGCAGAGCCTTGTTTTAGTTAATCGTTATTGGTTAATTGTTATTAGTGAATTTCCGTCTTCCGTCTTTATACTTCAAGCTGTCAATCTCAAATCTCTAATTCCTAATCTCTAATTCCTAATCTCTAATTCCTAATCTCTAATTCCTAATGCTTCTCAACTAATCAATTAACATTCCAACATAAAAATTGTTAAAACCAACTAGTTTCTTTATAAATCTTCTATATTTGTTCAATCATTTAAATTAATAAATTCATCATCCTATGGAAATCAGTATCCCAACGTTTATTGTTCTATCATTAATTTATTTTATTGCTGCTCATGTTGGGCTGTATAAAATTTTCGAAAAAATAGGTGTTGGAGGCTGGAAAGCTTTAGTTCCCTTTTACTCTACTTACATTGCTTGTAAAACCATCAAAAAATCTTGGTTATGGATAATTACTTACTACGTTCCGTTTTTAGGTTTTGTAGTTTGGATGGGAATTATTGTTGAACTGATGAAATTATTAGGAAAAACTTCTTTTAAAGAACACTTTTTAGGAGTTGTTTTTGCCGGAATTTATTTACCTTATATTGGTTTTAAAGAAGATGTTAAATTTATTGGTTACGAAGAAGCTGCTAAATACAAAAAATCTACTTCTAGAGAATGGACTGATGCTATTGTTTTTGCTGTGGTTGCTGCTACCCTTATAAGAGGTATTTATTTAGAGGCTTTTACCATTCCAACCTCTTCTATGGAGCAAAAACTGTTGCGTGGAGATTTTCTTTTTGTAAATAAATTAGCTTACGGAGCAAGAATCCCAATGACTCCTTTGGCAGTTCCTTTTACGCACCATAGTTTCCCTGAATGGATTCCTTTAGTTGGTGGTAAAAAATCTTTTAGTGAATTAATTAGCTTTCCTTACACTAAATTACCCGAAATGGGAGCTATTGAGCGCAACGATTGTGTTGTGTTTAATTTCCCTGCTGGAGATACGGTTGCTTTAGAAGCTCAGGACAGGGTTTACGACCAATTGGTAAGAGATATGGGAAGAACTCAAGTTTGGAATAAATATACCATTGCTTACCGACCAATTGATAAAAGAGAAAATTACATTAAACGTTGTGTCGGATTACCTGGTAATAAAATTGAAATTATTGATGGTGTGCTAAAAGTTAATGGAGAAATTGCTTATCAAGACCCTGGCGTACAACATAAGTATATTGTTCATACGAAAGATTATGAATTGTCTAAAAAAGTATTGTTAGATAAAAAAATCAATTATGAATTTCCTGTTCAGGAATATATGAATCCAGAAACAGGAGCTATAAATGTAGTTGATTTTTGGAGAAGTAAAGACAAAACTATTTATAACTTAACCATGACGAAAGAAGCTGAACAGAAATTAAAACAGTTTCCTAATGTAGTAAATATCGAACAAATTATAGATAAACAAGACTCTACCACTTATGCTGATTTATCTATTTTTCCAAATAGTAATTTATACAACTGGACAGTAGATAATTTTGGTCCACTTACCATTCCTAAAAAAGGCACAACGGTAGAGTTAAACGAAAAAACATTATCCATTTACAAAGTACTTATAACGCGTTATGAATTAAATGATTTACAAGTTAAAGGCAGTAAAATCTTTATTAATGGTGAAGAAACTACTTCCTACACTTTTAAAATGAATTATTATTGGATGATGGGTGACAACAGAAATAACTCGTTAGATTCAAGATATTGGGGTTTTGTACCCGAAGATCATATTGTTGGTAAAGCTGTTTTTGTATGGATGTCTTATAGTCCACACCCAGAAGAAGGAGGCTTTTTTAGTAGAATTAGATGGAGCAGACTTTTTACCAAAGTACATTAATTAGAGTTTGTCCATAATGTCCGATTTCTTCGTTATTTTCGTTTTTTAAATCAGTCATTTACGCAAGTAAACTCATGAATTTAAAAAACTTCGAAACCTCGAACTCGAACATTCTGAACCAAACTCTCTATTTTATGGACAGGCACTAATTAGCTTCTGTTTATAACTGTAGAGTTTAACCTCTCGTTTTATTGATAAACTTATAAGTACTCAAGGCACTCTTAAGTATTTATAAGTACTTAACTTATAAAAGTGAAAATACTCAAAGAATGGTTTAAAGCTATAATTATTGCTTTTATTACAGTTATTGTAATTAGAGTATTTGTTTTTGAAGTATTTACCATACCTACTTCTTCCATGGAGAAAACCTTGCTTCCAGGTGATTTAATTTTGGTGAATAAATTAAGCTATGGTGCTAAAATTCCTTACACAGAATTTAAACTTCCTGCTCTTACCACCATCAATAGAAATGATGTAATCGTTTTTTTCTATCCATTAGAAAATAAAGAACTTATTGACGATAAGTCTTATTATATTAAAAGATGCGTTGGCTTGCCGGGCGACACCTTAGAACTCATCAATAAAACTTTGTTTATTAATAACGAAGAACAGCAACTTCCTTATTCTGCACAGTTTAATTATCAGGTATTGAGTAAAGAACTACATCAAGATACATTAGCAAAATACAACATTACTGAGGGCGGAAAAGTAGAACATACCGATTTATGGCAACTTACCATGACAGATAGTATTAAAAATATTGTTGCAAAAATCCCTCAAACATTATCCATAAAAAGCCTAAATATTCCTGCTAATGCTTATGCAGATTACATTTTTCCTTACCACCCATTTTACCCTTGGAACATTGATAACTTTGGTAAAGTGATTATTCCTAAAAAAGAGGTTACCATTAAATTAGACAATAACTCCATACATTTATACCAACAAATTATTGAAGGTTATGAAGAAAATGAATTAAGTATATTGGAGAACACCTTTATTATTAATGGCGACACCACCAATGAATATACTTTTAAAATGGACTACTATTTTGTGATGGGCGACAACAGGCACAATAGTTCTGATTCTAGGTTTTGGGGCTTTTTACCCGAAAATCATGTTGTTGGCAAAGCTAAAACAATTCTATTTTCTATGGAAAAATCTGAAACAACTAATAAAATACGTTGGGAAAGGTTTTTTGAGGGGATTGAGTGATAAATTTCAATAAATAAATGCCACGAATACACGAATTTTATTGTTCTAACGTATATTTTATTCTAATTAGTCACCCCTTAAAAAGTATTCAACATATTGTTTGTTAATAAATTAGAT
>JAVVER010000156.1:0-5577 GCA_032251145.1 Vicingaceae bacterium
GAAATGTTTCAATTTGCTCAAAATATCTAGAATTGCTCTCCAAATCCAATAATGTAAAAACTTCTTTATTACCATTCAAATTTAAAAAATCTTTAAAATCATTTAAGAAATATGAATATTTTTTTTCAGAAAAAAGTTTATTAAAAGAATATGTTGCTTGAGGTTCTCCTAAATAACGAATCTCATCGAAAAAAAGACTTTTTGCTGTTTTATCAACATCTTTATCAGAATAATAATTACCTTTAATCAAGTCAAATTCATTACCTCCAAAATCATATGCCTTTTTGAAAATATCATCTCCAAATAAATCATATACTTTATGTATTAAAACATTTAATTCTTTATCACTTATCCCAATTTTTTGAGCTACACTAGGTATATTTTGAACAGTTCCAACCCTATCAATTTCTCTAATTAATAATCTAATATTATTAATTTCTTCTTCACCTAATTTCATTGTTTTTGAAGTCATATTTTTTTTACTTAATTAATCAAAATAGCACAGCAGTAAATTTACAAAATTTCTATACTTCCACTTATTTTTTTATTTATCAATATTCAAAACACATCCCTCCCACCCTAAACAAACAATTTTTTGTTAAAAACACGTTATACTCATAAGGAATTGGCTCAATTTTAGCCTTAATTTTATAGCACATCAATTAATTGTATTTCATGAAGCGTTTCATAAGTTTTTCTTTTTTATTATTTCTTGCCTCAAGTGCTTTTGTTGAGCCGACTATGGAAGTTCCCAAGCCAAAAAATACGCAGCCAGAGTTTATCATCAATGAAACGCCTTGGGCAGATTCGCTTATCCAAACGCTAACGTTAGACGAAAAAATTGGTCAGCTGCTAATGGTTGCTGCTTATTCTAACAAAGGTGCTAAACATGTTACTGAAATTGAAAAACTAATTACCGAAAACCACATTGGTGGATTAATTTTTATGCAAGGCGGTCCTGTTCGTGAGGCAACACTTTACAACCAATACCAACAAAAGAGCAAAGTACCTTTACTGATTTCCATTGATGGTGAATGGGGTTTGGCAATGCGTTTGGATAGTACTGTTAAATATCCGTGGCAAATGACCTTGGGAGCTATTCAAAACAATGAATTAATTTATCAGATGGGAATGGATATTGGCGAACAATGTAAACGACTAGGTATTCAGGTAAATTTTGCTCCTGTGGTAGATATTAATGTTAATCCTAAAAATCCAATTATAAACGCTCGTTCCTTTGGCGAGCAAAAAGAAAATGTAGCCCTAAAAGGAATTGCCTACATGCAAGGGATGCAAGCTGTAAAGGTAATGGCAAATGCCAAACATTTTCCCGGACACGGAGATACGGATAAAGATTCTCATAAAGCTCTACCTGTTATAAATCACTCTAAAAAAAGAATGGACAGTATAGAACTTTATCCATTTAAAGAATTAATCAATAAGCAATTAGCGAGCATGATGGTGGCTCATTTAGATATTCCCGCTTACGCAGAAGAAGCAGGAACTGCCACTACTTTATCGAAAAACGTGGTAACGCATTTACTAAAAGATACCTTGGGTTTTAAAGGTTTAATTTTTACGGATGCCTTGAATATGAAAGGCGTTAGCAATTTATTTCCTCCGGGAGTGGTGGATGTAAAAGCCTTATTAGCAGGAAATGATGTGTTGCTTTTTTCGGGTGATGTACCTACAGCCATTACTGAAATAAAAAAAGCCATTGAAAATGGAGAAATTTCTGAAGAAGAAATTACTGCCCGTTGTCTAAAAATATTAAAAGCCAAAGAATGGACAGGCGTTCATAAAAATAAAAAAGTAGCAACAAAAAATCTATATGCAGATTTAAACAAAAAAAGATATGAAATACATAACAAAAAACTGTTTCATGCTGCTTTAACGGTACTTAAAAATGATGCTGACATATTACCAATAAAAACTTTAGACACGCTTAATATTGCTAGTTTAAGCATTGGCAATGAAGGAGAAAATCATTTTCAGCAAACCTTAGATTTATATACTAAAATAGATCACTATTCTACAAATGAAATAAATACACAAAATACCCCTACACTTATTAATCAACTTAGTCAGCACAATTTAATAATTATTGGTATTCATAAATCGGATAAAAACCCTTGGAAAAAATATGATATTGATGCTGCTACTAAATCATTTATTGCCAAGCTGCAAGAAAAAACAAAGGTTATCCTCACTATTTTTGCCAATCCGTACAGTTTAATAGATTTTCCTGAAGCAGAAAATGCTAATGGTTTAATTATGGCTTATCAAAACAATGCTTACTCCCAAGGTGGAGCGGCTCAACTTATTTTTGGAGCAATTGGCGCTAATGGAAAACTACCTGTAAGTGTTTCCGAAAACTTAGTTGCAGGAACTGGAATTGACATTAGTCCTATTGGCAGATTGGCTTATGGAGAGCCTGAAGATGTGGGTTTACGTACCGAAGATTTGTATCGCATAGATTCCATTGCTTTATCAGGGATTTTAGAACAAGCCTATCCTGGTTGTCAGGTTTTTGTAGCTAAAAACAACAAAGTAATTTACCACAAAGCGTTTGGAAACCATACTTATGATAAAAAAATTCCTACCACCATTAATTCTATTTACGATGTAGCTTCGGTAACAAAAATTTCTGCTTCGTTGTTGGGGTTAATGCAGCTGCAAGATAAAGACTTATTTAGTTTAGATAAAAATTTGAGGGATTATTTATCAGACCTAATTCCAGATAGCTCTGAATATGGCGACCTTAATTTAAGAGAAATTTTAGCTCACCAATCGGGCTTACAAGCTTGGGTACCTTTTTATGTTAAAACCATGCGAAATGGTGTATTAGATTCTGTTATTTACAGCAAAGATTCTACTGTTTATTATCCTTACAGAGTTGCCAAAAACCTTTATATCAATCAGGAATATCCTGATTTTATTTTTCAACGTATTTTAAAAGGGCCTATAAAAACCAAAGAATACCGATACAGCGATTTAGGTTATTATTTTATGATGAAAATTGTAGAAAAGCAATCAGAAAAATCTTTATCTCAATATGTGGATGAAGTATATGGTGAAATGGGAATGAGCACTTCGGGCTATATTCCAAGAAGAAAGTTTCCATTAGATAGAATTGTACCAACGGAAAACGACAAAATTTTCAGAAAGCAACTTATTCATGGTGATGTTCATGATCCAGGTTCTGCTATGCTGGGCGGAGTTGGCGGACATGCAGGCGTATTTTCTAATGCCAACGATATGGGAAAATTAATGCAAATGTATTTGAACAAAGGTTTTTATGGTGGCAAGCGATATATTGCCGAGGAAACGCTAAACGAATATATTAAATGTCAGTTTTGTGATGAAAGCGATAACCGTAGAGCTGCTGGTTTCGACAAACCTGTAATGGATGGTGGCGGACCAACTTGCAATTGTGTTTCTTTTGATAGTTTTGGTCACTCAGGCTTTACAGGAACACTCGTTTGGGCTGATCCTGTAGAGCAAGTGGTTTATGTATTTATGTCGAACAGAATTCACCCTGATGCAGAGAATAAAAAACTACTAAAAATGAATATTAGAACAGATATTCAACAAGTAATTTATGATGCCATAAATAAACAAAAGAAGTTAGTGGATTAGGATTTATAAACGCATATAAGATTCTACGCTTAGTTGAGGAAACACCTACCTCTTATGCGGAATGGTTTGCAGCAGATAATTAAACAGTTGTTTTTTGTGGTTAGTGAACCATTTTTTTAAACCTAAGGTATTTAACAACCACATCCACCATCAGAATTAGAAATACGGCAGAAATAAAGATGTTTAAGTTTTCAATTTTTGGAAAAGCAACATCAATAAAATTCGGAATGGTGCCTAACATATAAATTACAGCCACAATAATGGAGGTATAAATCGTCCATTTTAAATCAATAAAAACAGGTTTTATTTCTGTTTGAAAATGGCTTAATACCTTTTCACTGACATTAATTTTTTCGCTTACTGCTAAATTGCTTTGAATAGCTTTGCTAAATAACCTTTCTTCATTCACTTTTAGTTGACAAGCTTTGCAAGTGGTTAAATGGTCATTAAAAGCAACAAGTTGAGCTGCGTCATCCAGTAGTTGGTGGCTAAATTCAAAAATTTCTATATCGGTTAAATGCTTATTCATAGCGAATTTGATTTAGTAAAGTTACGTCTTTTTCAGACAATAGGTTTTTAAAATTTTCTCTGGCTCTAAAAAGTTTTACTCTAATATTAGCTGCCGAAAGTGCTGTAATGGTTTCAATTTCTTTCAACGATAATTCATTGAGGTAAAATAAAGTCAATAGTTCTTTTTGGTCGGCAGGAAGCTGGTTAAAAAAATGTTCAATCAATAACTTCATGTCCTTATCAGCAAATGTATCTAATATATTTTTTTCGTTATCAACTACAGGAATGCTTTTCGTAAGTTCAGTAGTAGGAATTTTATTTTTCCTTAAATAATTCAATACTTCATGGTGAGCAATACTATATACCCAAGTTTTAAGTTTAGACTTTCCCTCAAAAGAATTGATATTTTTAATACATTTAATCAACACATCTTGTGTAATTTCTTCAGCAACCTCTCGCTGATTGGTCATTTTTACACACAACACAAATACAAATTGCTGGTGCAACTGTACAAAATAGTTAATAGCCGAATGACTTTTATTTTGCAATCCTTTTATGAGGTCTGTTTCTTCCAAGAAAGATAAATTCATTAATCTATAAATATAAGACACTTAATTGAAAAAAATGTTACAAGTTGAAATAAATAGTTGATTTTAAATTAATTTTTAAAAAAAAATCTATCCCAGTTGTAACATTTTTTCATTAGCTGTTGTCAAAGCATGTACAAACCAATTAAATTTAAAATTATGACAGAAATTATAGGTGTATCAATTCCAATTTTTATAACACTAGGTGTTTTTGCAATGATAGTATTGCTTAGAAGAATGGAAAATCAGGAAAAATTAAAAATGATAGAAAAAGGCATGGATTTAAACTTGCCTAAAAAAGAAAGTAATAGCGGTTCGGCATTAAAGTTTGCTTTAATAGCAGTAGGTGTCGGAATAGGTTTATTAGTAGGCAACTTGTTAGATGTTTACACACCACTAAAAGATGAAGTATGTTATTTCTCCATGGTGTTTTTATTTGGAGGATTAGGGTTATTTATTGCCAATAAAATGGATGAAAACAAACGAAAAAACGAAGAGAAGAGTTAATATTAGTTAGTTTAAACAGTGCAAATCTTTGTTTTAGGCGGGTTGAGAAACCCGCTTTTTTTGTTAAAAGTATAAATAGAAAGGTACATTGATTATTAATAGGAAATCGTAATGAGAGGTGCACTCCGTCTGAACTTCTGGCGGAGCCATCTACTTGATTATGGGCTGGCATTTATTTAGTTCGAATTGGTTTTCAGCGCAGGCAAAGATATACTCTTTTGTAATTTCCGGATTGAGCTTTGACTGGTGCGAATTGCAAATGTGTATGGCTTTAAGCTTAGGCTATTCCGCAATATCAATTATTTCATTCTGTTTATATAAATTTGGTAAAAAA
>JAVVER010000157.1:0-5393 GCA_032251145.1 Vicingaceae bacterium
CAATATATTGTACTATTGGTGTTTTATTAACAAAGGACTTTAAACAACTTCAATACCATTAACTTATATATTCAGTTTAAGTTAAGGTTCACTTTTGTAAATATATAAAAAATAATTTTTGGGACTAATAAAATAAGCTGCTACAAAAAACAAAAGCCTCAGAATTTCTGAGACTTTTATCGTTATAGGTATTTTTAATTTCTATTTTACTTAAGAACAGCTCTCGAAATTACAATTTTTTGTACTTCGCTAGTTCCCTCATAAATCTGAGTAATTTTAGCATCTCTCATTAATCGTTCTACATGGTATTCTTTTACAAAACCATAACCACCATGTACCTGAACAGCTTCTGTAGTTACCCACATAGCTACTCTAGAAGCAAAAACTTTAGCCATAGCTCCTTCTTTATCAAAATTTTGTTTTTGGTCTTTTAAGTAGGCAGCTTTCAAGCATAATAAACGAGCAGCTTCAATTTCTGTAGCCATATCTGCCAATTTAAAGGCAATAGCTTGATGTTGGTGAATAGGTTTACCAAAAGCTTCTCTTTCTTTAGAGTAAGCCAATGCTAATTCATAAGCTCCAGAAGCTATTCCTAAAGCTTGCGAAGCAATGCCAATTCTTCCACCAGAAAGTACAGACATAGCGAATTTAAAACCAAAACCATCTTCACCAATACGGTTTTCTTTAGGCACTTTTACATCATTAAACAATAAAGTATGCGTATCGGAAGCTCTAATTCCCATTTTATTTTCTTTGGCTCCTACTTTAAAACCTTCCCATGTTTTGTCAACAATAAAAGCATTAATTCCTCTGTGTCCTTTAGCTACATCAGTTTGAGCAATAACAATATAGTAAGATGCCGAACCACCATTGGTAATCCAGTTTTTTGTTCCATTCAATAAATAATGGTCGCCCATGTCAATGGCTGTAGTTCTTTGCGAAGTAGCATCAGAACCAGCTTCTGGCTCAGATAAACAGAATGCTCCAATTTTCTCTCCGGTAGCACATGGAACTAGATATTTTTGTCTTTGTTCTTCCGTTCCGTATTTTTCAATTCCCCAGCAATAAAGTGAATTATTTACCGACATTACCACAGAAGTAGATGCATCTACTTTACTAATTTCTTCCATAGCCAATACATAAGAAATGGTGTCCATTCCGCCTCCACCGTATTTTGGGTCAACCATCATTCCTAAGAAACCTAATTCTCCTAATTGTTTTACTTGCTCAGCAGGAAACTCTTGCTTCTCATCTCTTTCTATAACTCCTGGTTTTAATACGTTTTGAGCAAAATCTCTAGCAGCATCTCTAACTGCTAAATGTTCTTCTGTTAATTGAAAATCCATAACTTTTATATTGTTTTTGTTTAAATAACTTTAAATAATAATTAAATTGCAAGGTAATATTTTACTTCATTTTATGTTTTAAAAACACCTAATTTTCTTCTGTGAAAAATATTTTTATAAATTAAACAGAAGGAAACTTCGTATAAATTTTTTATTGCGTTTTATGTATTTTTACAATAAAAAATTTATGTCGTTTTGAAGTGTTACAAAACTAATAGATTTATTCAAAAAGTAGCTATTTTATGAAAGAAAATTACCACGCAATAGGATTAATGTCGGGCACATCATTAGATGGTTTAGATATGGTTGAAGTTACTTTAAATTATTCTACTGAAAATCAATGGAGTTTTACGGTTTTAAATGCTAAAACGCTAGCTTATGAAAATGAGCTTAAGGAACAATTAATCCACTCCAAACAATTATCTGGACAAGAATTAATGTTATTAAATAATCGTTTGGGTGATTTTTTTGGACAAGCTGTTAATGCTTTTATCCTAGAAAATAAGCTAGATAAAACGACAATAGATTTTATAGCTTCTCACGGACATACTGTTTTTCATCAGCCTGATAAAAACTTTACCTTACAAATTGGCAGTGGAGCTGAAATTACTGCTAAAACGGGAATAAATGTTGTTTGCGATTTTCGTTCTACCGATGTAGCTTTGGGCGGACAAGGAGCTCCATTAGTTCCAATTGGAGATCAATTTCTTTTCAGCAATTATGATGTCTGCCTCAATTTAGGAGGAATTGCTAATTTATCTTTTTCGCAAAAACAACAAGCCTTAGCTTATGATGTTGCTCCTTGTAATATAGTCTTGAATACTTTAGCTCAACAACTAGGAGCTGAATATGATGAAAGCGGTAATTTTGCCCGAAATGGAAATGTTATCCAAGAATTATTAAATGAACTAAATGCTTTAACTTTTTATGCCCAAGCACCGCCTAAGTCTTTAGGTATAGAGTGGATTGAAAGTTATGTTTTTCCATTGTTGGAAAAAAGCTCCTTATCCATAAAAGACCAACTTTGTACTTTTGTAGAGCACATTGCACATCAATTAAACACTGCATTTCCAACAGAAAGTAAAACTGTTTTAGCTACGGGTGGTGGTGCTTGGAACACCTTTTTAATAGAAAGAATCGCACAAATAAGCAATAAAACTATTGTTGTACCTGATGAAAAAATTGTGAACTATAAAGAAGCAATTATTTTTTCCTTTTTAGGGGTGTTGAGAATGAGAAACGAAGTAAATTGCATGCAATCGGTTACTGGAGCTAAAATAGATAACGTTGGAGGAGCTTTGTATTTAGGGGAGGTTAACTTACTTAACAAGTAATGTAATTGAATTTGTAATTAATGGCTTAAGCATTACTCTTCGATTTATTTCTTCTCCAATTATTTCTATTGCCGTTGTTTTTTGGCTTGGCTTTTTGTCCGTTATTGCTTTGTGATTGTTTAGTAGGAACTAACTCCACTTTACTTTCATCTACATAAGGGTGAGTAGAAACTACAGGAATTTGTTGCTTAATTAATTTTTCAATGTCTTTTAAATAAGGTCTTTCTTCTACATCGCAAAAAGAAATAGAAATTCCACTAGCACTTGCTCTTCCTGTTCTGCCAATTCTGTGTACATAAGTTTCTGGCACATTAGGCAAATCATAATTAATTACCAATGCTAATTCCGAAATATCAATACCACGAGCAGCAATATCAGTAGCTATTAACACTTTTGTTTTTCCTTCTTTAAAATTACTTAATGCTCGTTGCCTTGCATTTTGCGATTTATTTCCATGTATGGCTTCGGCTGTAATGTTCGATTTAGATAATACCTTAACTACTTTGTCGGCTCCGTGTTTGGTTCTTGCAAATACTAATGTAGAAACCGCATTTTCTTCTTTTAACACATGTACCAATAACTTGGTTTTGTCTGCTTTACTTACAAAATAAACGGCTTGACCTACTCTTTCGGCAGTGGCTTGCTCTGGTTTTACGGTAACGGTTTCATAGTTTCCTAAAATCTTACTCGAAAGCTCCACTATGGTTTTAGGCATCGTTGCAGAAAAAAACAACGACTGACGTTTTACAGGAAGCTTAGTAATTAGTTTTTTAATATCGTGCACAAAACCCATGTCTAGCATTTGGTCGGCTTCATCCAACACAAAATATTCTACATTTTTAAGCGAAATAAATCCTTGGTTCATTAAATCTAACAAACGCCCCGGTGTTGCCACCAATACATCAACACCTCTTCTTAAGGCATTGGTTTGCGAACCTTGTTTTATCCCTCCAAAAATTACCGTATTGCGAATATCTGTATGTTCGCCATATTCGGTAAAATTATCAGCAATTTGTATGGCTAATTCTCTTGTTGGGGTTACTATTAATGCTTTTATCTGACGTTGATTTCTGTTTCGGGTTTTGTCTAAATACAACTGTTGTAAAATAGGAATAGCAAAAGCAGCTGTTTTTCCTGTTCCTGTTTGAGCACTGCCTAATAAATCTTTACCTTTTAATAAAATAGGAATGGCTTGTTCTTGAATTGGTGTTGGATGAGTATATCCTTTTTGTTGTAATGCCTTTAGAATAGGCTCTATTACTTCTAGTTCTTTAAATGTCATATATGCTCAAATCACTTAGCTTTCCAAATTTTTGACTTACTATTTTTGCCGTTATCTGCGTTAAAATTTTAAACCGTAGCTACCACTATGCTTGAAAATTTTGCCTTGATACCAACGAAAAATAGTTTACTCAAATTACCCGAAAAGCTAAGTGATTTGAGCATACTGCAAAAGTAGGTTATTTTGTTGGATAAACTTGTTTTTGCAGGTGGGGATAATTTCAAATTATAAAAAAGTCAATCCAATTCTTTTATTCAATCCTTGCTCAAAAATTCGTATTAATGTTGAAAGTTGAATATTTCCTTTAGCGTTTTCTAGTTTGGAAATATAACTTTTCTTTGTTCCAGTTTTTTCAGCTAGCTGTTCTTGAGTCATATTTGCCTCTTTTCGTGCGAATTTTAGCATTTCACTCACAATAAACATTTGAGCTCCTTCTTCATATTTGTTTCTACTTTCAGTACCAATTTTACCGTGTTCTAATTCAATTAGTTCATCGAATGTCTTTATATCTTTATATTTTTTCATCTTATCTCAATTTATTATTTTGTATTTTTTGAGTTTTTTCTTGACGTATTTTATAGAATTTCATAGCTCAATATCTTCAAAAGTATCCCAATGAATCTTTAAGAAATTTCTGTTTAATTCCATAATTAAATGCTCTTTACTTATTTCAAAATCATGTGATTCTTTCTTGATATAGCATTCTATAGTTCCAGCATGATAACCCTTTATACATATAAGTTGGAAAATAAAGTTAGATTTATATGTATTAGCCAAAATAAACCAATGATTTTTTTCTAAAACACCATCGTGTTCATAATCAAATTTAAAAGTACTTCCTGATCTGTACATAATTTTTAAAAATATTATATCTAAAACTTGAAAAGCAGCATAATCACTACTGTTGTTATAATCTGTTTTGAGTAGTTAAAAACTCACTAAAATAATCCTTTAATAACTCCATAGAACTATAGTCAGAAGATGAATAATATCGAATTACTTTGTAATATTCTCCTTGTAACTTATCATCAGTCTTTTTAGAAACAAACTTCGAAAAGTCATTAAAAAATTCATTCAATCTCTCTTGTTCAGTTTTTTCCTTTCCAATTATTATTCCTGTCACTAATAGATGAAAATCTTCTACTCTATTAATTAAAAACATTCCGCTTTTTTCAAGGACAAATTGAACAATTTCTAATTCTTCTTTTTTTATCATCACTATAAATTTACATTTGTTACTACACCCTTACTCATTCTATAAAGGAGAATTTCCTTGATTTATATACTTTTTATTACCCAAGAAATTATGCCTCCTAACAAAGCAAACCCAAACATCCATAAATATCTGTATTTATAAAATTTAATTGCTCTTTTATTATTGAAGTTGTTTAAAGTCCTTTGTTAATAAAACACCAATAGTACAATATATTG
>JAVVER010000158.1:0-5200 GCA_032251145.1 Vicingaceae bacterium
TAAAAATTTGTTAATTGCGGCGCTATTAATTAGTTCGACTGCTATTTTCGCTCAAACCAAACTTACGGGTAAAGTTGTTGATGAAACAAACCAGCCATTACCTGGCGCTTCTTTAGTTGTTAAAGGCACTAAAACAGGAGCCTCATCAGATTTTAATGGAAATTTCACCCTGGAAACTTCAGTTAACAGCGGTACTTTACAAGTTTCATTTGTTGGCTATGAAACAACATCAGTAACATTTACAGGAAATACGAATTTAGGCACAATTGCCTTAAATCCATCGGCTGAATCATTGGAAGAAATTGTTATTACAGCAGTATCATTTGCTATTGACAGAAAAACACCAGTGGCTGTTTCAACAGTAAAAGCAGAGGTTATCGAAAACAAATTAGGGTCTCAAGAGTTTCCTGAAATTTTGAAATCTACTCCAGGTGTTTATGCTACTAAATCAGGTGGTGGATTTGGTGATGGTAGATTAACATTAAGAGGATTTAACTCTGAAAATGTTGCCGTTATGATTAATGGTGTTCCAGTGAATGATATGGAAAACGGTAGAGTTTACTGGTCTAACTGGGCAGGTTTAGCTGATGTAACCAGTGCAATGCAGGTACAAAGAGGTTTAGGAGCTTCTAAATTAGCTGTACCTTCTATTGGTGGTACAGTAAATATTTTATCAAAAACTACTGATGTAGAACAAGGAGGAAATATTTTTACTGCTGTTGGTAATGATGGTTACCAAAAATATGGTGCAACTGTATCAACAGGTTTATTAGATAATGGGTTCGCTGCAACTATTTCCGCCGCAAAAACAAAAGGAAACGGTTATGTTGATGGAACTGAATTTGAAGGTTACAACTACTTTGTTAATGTTTCAAAACAAATTAATGACAGCCACAGCATTGCACTCACATCTTTTGGTGCACCACAATGGCATGGTCAAAGACAAAACCAAAGCTTAATTTCTACTTATAGAAATGCTGAAAGCGGAATAAAATTCAATCCAAACTGGGGTCTTAGAGATGGTAATGTTGTGAATGTTGAAGATAATTTCTATCACAAATCGCAAACTTCTTTAAACCATTATTGGACAATTAGTGATAAAACTAATGTATCTACCGCTTTGTATGCTTCTTGGGGAACTGGTGGTGGTGGTGGAACCGCTGGTAACACAAGTTTATTTAATAATAGAATTGGTGGAGATGATCAACCAATTGATATTGATAATATTGTTGCAATAAATCGTGCAAATGGTTCTTTAGGTGCTGAAGCATATTTAAGAGCTTCTAGAAATGACCATAGTTGGTTTGGTGTATTATCAACTTTAAAAACAGATTTAAACGATAGTTTTTCTTTAATTGCGGGCCTTGATCTTAGAGATTATACTGGTAAACACTTCTCTGAAGTTACAGATTTATTAGGTGCAGATTATGCCTTTGACAACAACAACGTAAACAACCCTAATGCTGCATTAAAAGTTGGTGACAAACGTGATTATTGGAATGACGGTGAAGTTGGATGGCAAGGTTTATTTACTCAATTAGAGTATGATAAAGATAATATTGCTGGTTTTATTTCTGCAGCAGTTTCAAATACTTCTTACAGAAGAGTAGATTACTTTAATTACTTAGATAGTGATCCAATTCAAACAACTGATAAATACAACTTTACAGGATATAGTATTAAAGGTGGTGCTAACTACAATATAAACGCTGAACATAATGTTTTTGCTAATATTGGATATTTTGAAAAAGCACCAGGTTTTGATGCTGTTTTCTTAAATTTTGACAATGAGCATATTAATGCTGATGCCGAAAACCAAAAAATATTTAGTACAGAATTAGGCTATGGATTTAGAGGTGCAACATTTGCTGCCAATGTTAATATTTATAGAACCGAATGGAAAGATAGAACTTTAACTAGAAGTTTACAAAACCCAGATGGATCATTTAATTCAGCGAATATTTTAGGTGTTAACGCAATTCACCAAGGAGCAGAGTTTGATTTTACGTACAGACCAGGAAATAAATTAAGTATTGCAGGGATGCTTTCTTTAGGCGATTGGACTTGGGATAACGATTTAACAAATGTTCAAATTTTTGATGAAGAACAAAATTTAGTTCAAACTGTAGATTTATTTATTGCAGGTTTAAAAGTTTCTGACGCAGCTCAAACAACTGCTTCTTTAGGATTTGATTACGAATTAATGGATAAAACTAATTTTACAGTTGACTTTAATTATTTTGCTGATTTATATGCTAGATACGACCCTAACAGAAGAGGCTCTGTAGGACCACAAGCATGGAAAGCTCCTGATTATTCAACTTTTGATATGAGTGTAAGACATGGATTTAAAATTGGTGACTTAGACGCTACATTAATTGGTAGAATGAATAATGTATTTGATACACAGTATATTGCCGATGCTACAGATGGTAATGGTTCAGTTAGCGAAACTGCACTTGTTTGGTACGGATATGGAAGAACTTTTAATGTAAGTGCTAAAATTAGATTTTAACTAAAAACATAAAAACAATGAAAAAATTTATTTATTTAATTATGGCTCTAGGCTTAATTTTTACGGCCTGCGATCCTATGGAAGATATTCATGAAGCTATAGATGCTCAACAAGAAATTATTACAGGTGAGATTATATTCGAAATGAGTGATGAGGACTATGATGAATTAGACTTATCATATGGTAATTTCAGTTCTATTGACGATGCTAAATCAATGATACCAGAATTATTAGCTGATAAATACCCAGTATGGGGAAATGGTTCTTTAGCTACAGTTACTTTTAAATTGTACAAGCCTTTAAGCTCTCCTAGTGGAAATATATACGAGTTGTCCGATGAAGACCACAATGCTATTACAGGTAAAACTTATGGCAACTTTGATAGAGATTATCATATTTTTAATTATTTAGATGCAACTTACCCATCTCCAAGTGATGGTGATTTTTATTCTTTAAGATACCGTTTTTATTCAGGTGGAGAATCTACACTAACTGATGGGTTCTTATTTGAAAATGGTAATTGGACAAAGTTTAAAGGGTTTACTGAAGATGAGTATAAAGCAATGGGAGAATCTTACCCTAACTTTTCAAGCCATGATGAAGCTGCTATAAAAATACCATTAGCTTTACCAGATATTTTTAAATTTAGTCCAAAAGAAGCTGGTGATGTAGTTCAAGCAATGTATGAATTATATCGAGGCGGTGGAGTAACTAAAAGCTATGTAAAAAATTATATTTTTGATGGCAATAAGTGGTCTACTTATAACAATGTTGCTCAAGAAACTATGAAGTTTGGTCATGATGGTGCTGTTTGGGTACCAGACAATACTATTAAATACACATTAACTCAAGCCGATTATGATTCTTTAGGAACTGAATATGGATCTCCTGGTTATTATAATAATTTTGATGTTAGAAGTGGAGAACCTAATTATGAATCACCTGAGTCTATATTAGCTTATATTAATATTGTTCTTTTTAATAACTTCCCAGGAATGGCTGAAGGGCAAAAATTTGCTGTAAAATACGATGTTTATTCTGGTGCTGCTGAGGTATGGGAAATGAAAGTTATTTTATCTGGAGGAGTTTACGTTCTTCAATAAATAAATAATAAATATTACTATAATTTTAAAAAAGCAGCCTTATGGCTGCTTTTTTTATTCCACCAAACCCTTGTTATCTTTAAATAAAATCTACTAAAGAATTCGCATTATAGCTATTAATATATTGCATTTGACCAAACAATTAATCTTAACTATTTCAAAGGTTTAACCACTATAATTGACATCTAAATATGTTTAATAGTAATAAATTTTTAATAGATACTGTAAAAAGAACTTCATAAATATTATAATCTATTAAATGAATAGTACAAATTTCAGGCTAATCCGTCGTAAAACTCCAAACCTGCCCAATTGTTTGCCCGCCGTTACCATCTTTCACCACCACTTTCCAGTAATACGTTTTTGAAGCAGTAATTGCTGCTGAATAAGTTTTTGCGCTTTGATTCGGTGATACTATTGGTAAGTTGTCTTTAACTGTTCCAAAATAAACATCATACGTTAAAGTATCCGAGGTATCAACATCGCTTGCAGTCCATTGCAAATTAGCAGTGGGAGTTTGTACCAGTGAATTTAATTCAGGCGCTACAAGTTCTGGTGAAAACGGCAAATGGTTTGTGATACCAACGCCTTCCGTATAAAAACTAAAAGTTGCCGAATAATTGCTTGCCACACTTTTATTGTCCGTTGCTTTTATCCGCCAATAATAGGCAACTCCTTTTTCCAAAGTAATTGATTTGCTTGTGGTGGTGGAAGTTTGTGTATGTGCAATTTGTGTGAATAAATTGTCTTTGGCAACTTGAATTTCATAAGAGATGACACCGCCTTCTGCATCTGTTGAAGCATTCCATTGAAAATTCAACACATTGTCTATGCACAATAACTTATCGGTCGGATAGGTCAATGTTGGGACTGTTGGCGCCGTATTTACAACAGGTGCAGGTGTTGGTTCGTCTCCACCGCCACAAGACCATAAACTAATGCTTAATGCTGCGATATATATAAAATTTTTCATCGGTTTTATTGTTTAATAATTTTTATAGTGACTGGATTGTCTAAATTTACTTTTGCGAAATACAATCCGGTTGGTTTGTTCTCCAGGCTTAACTGTACTTTTCCATACACAACCGGATAGGTTTTTACCGAAATCAGTTGTGAAAGGATGGAATACAATTCAATCACGACCTCTGTTTGTGAAGTTGGAACCGTAATTACAAAAACGCCTTGGGTTGGATTTGGATAAGCAAAAACACTGTCTAAGTCATCAATGGTTTTTGAATAAATTCCTTCACAGGAAACTGCCGTTTTAACTTCCAAGATGTCACCGCTTTTTACATCAACAGAAAATTGTGGCGCACTTGTTTCAAATTGTTCCAGTCCGTTTACGTAAACAATAAATGGTGCAGTTCCTTTTTTAATTTCAACGGATGCTTTTCCGGCAGTTACATTTACATCAGCTAAAATTTCTTCCCCTGCAATTACCTTAATTTCAAAACATTGTTCATAAGTTTCGCCCGAAACTGAAATGCAAACGGTATAAATTCCTGGCTGTAAATTGTTAAGAAGTAAACTATTATTGGTAAAGGTTTTATCGGTTATGTTAATGGGAGTTACGCCATCGGTT
>JAVVER010000159.1:0-5170 GCA_032251145.1 Vicingaceae bacterium
GCTGACTTTAGGGCTGTTGTAAATAACTTGATTTACAATTATTTACCGTCTCAAAACAAAGAAATTTATACTCCTCAAAAAGTAACTAACAATTTCAATTTTAGAGCCACTATTTTAAATACAGACATTTTAACCAAATTGTTTTTTAATGATATAAGATTTGGTCCGAATACTAAGGTAGTAGGAGAATATAATTCTGAAGACAACCATTTGGTTATTAGTGGAACAGCAGATAGCGTAAAAGCTTATGGGAATAAATTTGAAGCAATTAATCTAAGTGGAAAAGCAAATAATACTAAGTTGGAAGTTAATATGGATGTTGAAAAAATACTTGTGTTTAATTTGGATAGTCTTTATATGAACGATTTTAAGCTTTCAGGTGTGCTTAAAAATGATAGCTTAATTACAGACATAACTTGGTTAAACGATTCATTAAGTGGAAGACCTTTGGACGCATCGTTAAACAACATAACGTATTTTCAACCAGATAAAATTACAAGTAGCTTTAGGAATGCCTTTATTTATTTAGAAGATTTACAATGGCAACTTTCTGAAGAAAATTTAATAGAAATAGATTCTAGCAGTATAGGCATATCGAACTTTAAATTTGCTAATGAAAGCCAAAAAATAGTAGTTGATGGAGCCATAAGTAATGAAGATACTAAGCAGCAAATAGATGTAATGTTTGATAACTTTGATTTAGGGCTTTTTAAATCATTAATTCCTCAAAATGTTGCACAAATAGAAGGTGTTTTTAATGGCATAGCATCTCTTAAAAAAGTTAATAATGAGTTGCTTTTCACCTCAGACTTAAATATTAATAATTTTAAATTAAATGATTACTTAATAGGGCAGGGTAATATTAAATCTAAATGGATTGTAGAAAAAGAAGCATTAAATATTGACGCTAAATTTTTTAATGAAAAAATGCCTTCAATTATAGTATATGGAAATTATTTTCTTAATAAAACGATAGATGATAATTTAGATTTTTTAATTACCTTAAATCAAACAGAATTAAGTATTTTAGATACCTATTTAAAAAGTTTTGTTTCGGATTTAAATGGAAAAGCTACAGCTAACATTATAGTAAAAGGCAATTTAAAAACACCAAAACTTACTGGTAAAGTTAATTTAATAAACACAAAAGGAACGGTTAATTATTTAAAAACTAAATACGAAGTACCATCTTTATTGATTAATATAACGCCAGATATGATTGCTTTTGATAATGCTATTTTTCTTGATGAAAGAAAAAATAAAGCCTATGGAACAGCAACCTTATTTCATAAAAGTTTTAAAAACTTAAGCTTTGATTTGGGTATGCGTTTAGAAAATTTTATGGTGCTAAATACAAATGGATTAGATAATCCAGATTATTACGGAATTGCCTTTGCTAGCGGAATGGTAGATATTAACTATGATGAATACACATCTAAAACAGGAATAGAAGCAAACATTACTACATCAAAAAATACCATATTTAATATACCACTTGATGGCAATGAAGAAATTGAAGAAAATAACTACATCACTTTTGTTACAATAATGGATTCATCAGCTTTAGCTAATATGGTTGAAGAAGAAGTTGATTTATCTAACTACACTATGACTTTCGATTTAAAAGTTACAGATGATGCTGAAGTAAGGTTGATTTTTGATGAAAAAATTGGCGATATTATGAAGAGCAAAGGAAATGGTAATTTAAAATTAGAAATTAATTCTGCAGGAGATTTTTCTATTTTTGGAGATTATGTGGTTAAAAGCGGAGATTATCTCTTTACGCTACAAAATGTAATTAACAAAAGATTTAATTTATTAGAAGGTGGAACAATAAAATGGAATGGAGACCCATTAGATGCTCAGTTAGATATTAGTGCCTCTTATAGAACTAGAGCAAGATTGTACGACCTTCTTCTTTCTATGGACACTTCAGACATTTTGAAAAAAAGAGTTCCTGTAGACTTAGAACTTCATATGAAAAATTCATTATTAGCACCCGATATTAGTTTTGATATTGTATTGCCAACTGCTGATGAAGATACCAAAAATAAAGTTAAAAGTATTTTATACGTTAGCAGTCAGGAAGAAAACATTCAAGAATTAAATCGACAAGTATTTTCTTTGTTAATCTTAAACAGATTTTTACCTCCTCCAGGAACTGATGGCGTTGCGGGAAACGCTGGTCTTGAAAAAACTGCTACAAGTGAATTATTATCTAACCAATTGAGTAATTGGCTTTCTAAAATAAGCAACGATTTTGACATTGGGTTTAATTACCGTCCTGGGGATGAATTTTCGCCTCAAGAACTTGAGTTTGCTATTTCTACACAATTACTAAACGATAGGCTTATTATAGACTCTAATTTTGGTTTTGCTGATAGACAAAATAGTTCAACAAATCAAAACACAAATAATATTATTGGTGATGTTGTGTTAGAATACAAAATTTCTAAAGATGGTAAATTAAGAGTAAAAGCATTTAATAAATCCAATCAATTTTCTTTGTTAGAAATAAACAGCCCTTATACACAAGGAGTGGGTATTTCTTATAAAGAAGAATTTGATAGCATAGGAGAATTTTTCAGCTCTTTTTATAGTCTTTTTAAAAGAAGAACCAAAAAACAATCGCTTGAAGATTAAAAAAAAGCCTTTGAGATTTTACTCCCAAAGACCTTTTTAAACCTAAAACTTTTAATTAAAAAACTAACAATCATTTCATTTCAACTATTGTGCCATAATTTTTTAACAAATCTTAAGGCAACAATGAATTAAAAAATATGTAATTTTACCTCGATTCTTAAAAGAACAATTGTGAAAAGCTTTTCTAAACATATTCTACTTACCACTTTTATGTTGATCTTTGCGGTTGTTTTATCAGCTCAAACTAACAAGTCTGACAGTTTAATTTACAACCAGGGCGATGAATATGTAATTCCTTACGATTCTTTATCTCCAATAGATAAACTAAACTATAATTTTAGATTTGGAGCAATGATAATGTCTAACGGAAGTTTTGGAACCTATTATAATCCTTCAGTTACCTATCAACTTTCCGAAAAATGGAGTGTAAACGCGGGCGTTACTTATCAGAATGTAAGTGCTAATAATATGCCTATGCTAACAGATTTTGGTTACCAACCTTTTACAGGCAATATCTCTCAGTTTTACGGTTATGTTGCGGCTAAGTACCAAATAGATGAAAGGTGGGCAGTAGGAGGTTCTGTTTTTTATAATGCCATTACCTTTAATAATCCTTATTACGCTTATTCTAGCAACAACATTTCTCCAATGGATAGAGTGGGTTACTCAGGTTTTGTACAATATAAATCGCCAAGTGGTTTTACTATTAGTGGAGAAATTAGAGTAAACGACAGGTTTAATCCTTACAACAGATTTGGAGGTTTTAACTCTGGTATTGGTGCAGGTTTCGATAATAGCTTTGGCTCCCCATTTTCTACTTGGTAGAAATTCAGTTTCAAATTTCTTGTTCAAGGTTTAAGGTTTCCGTTATTACGAATGTAACAACGTGAAATGAACAATCTTTCTAATCTTTTCTTAAGTACATTTACTATCGTTACAACTAAGTTTAGGGATGGTTTGTTGAATAAAAGTCCAATTGTTTGAATTATAAGTTAATTTTTATATTTTTGAGAGAAATAAACCTCAATTACTAATTGTGCATATATCGCCAAAAATGGGTAGATATACTCGCCTTTTAGATGAAAATGAGGTTATATAAGTTGTGAGTAACCCCAATCAGAGAAAATAGACCAATGACAAAAAAGAGGCTGATAATAATTGCAATAGTTCTCACTGGACTATTTTTCTTTTATAAACTGGCGGACAAGTTTGCACCTGGGAGTTACCCTTACGCAGAACATTACGAGCTGAATTATCCAGAGGACAAAGTAATCGAAGCAATAACTAAACTAAAAACTTCGGACAGCGAACTACTTGTACCAAAGGTGACTATTCAAGGCAGCGGACAATGGGACTTAAATGATGGGAAAGAAAAAGAAACTGATTATTGGTATAAATTTTACTTCTACAACAAAGAGAAAAACGAAATAATGTTTACTTGGACCAAACCAGCAGGACAAAACACAACAACATTTGCATTTGTGTCAATAAAAAAGGGTCTGGACTTAGGACACTGGAACGATATAAATGACGACTTTGGATTTTTTGAAAACAGAAAAATCAAAAAGCACTTTGAAAAAAGATAAAAGAAAATTTGGACAACAACTAAAGCGTGGAAAAAGGGACAGCTTTTGCGTCAGGCGGGGTAACGTGCAAATTTGTAGTTTAGTACTCCGAAACCGTTGTGCGGCAGCTAAAAGACGACACTGAAACAGAATGAAACCATTTAACAAGAAAGTATTTATAATTGCTACAGTAGCTTTTGGATTATTGCTAATTCCAAGCTTTCTTGCTGCATTTGGTGAAGACGAAGGAACTCTGCCTGAGAGTTCATTTTGGATATTGTTTGCTCAACTATTTGACATTTTGAGGTTTCCAACTCACACATTATTATGGTCAATATTTTCAAATAATGGTGCATTAGTTTTTTTCGGTGGACTGCTATTAAATTGTTGCTTTTACGGTGTTTTGACGGAGCGACTTATATCGATTTTCAAACCAACGACAAAAATTCTGACTTTATCAATACTTCTTTTCTTATTGACCCTGAATAGTTGTAAAAAAAGAGAGACCAACGGAATTAAAATTGCCGAAACTCTTTACGTCCATCAAGACTACGAAACCAACAAGGAATTGAGGAATCTAATTCAAGAAGCCCTAAATCAAAATGAGAAGGCGATTCCACAATTAATCAGTTTTCCTTGTGGTGGCGGAGCAGGTTGTTATGACTTAGGTTTTGTTCTGACACAGATAATTTACCAAGTTGGAGAAAATGAATTTAATCAGATGGTTCTCCGACTTGACAAAAATGAGATTAAGGGAATACGAAGTTTAATCAGAGCAGGACTTGAATATGGAGACCACAACAATGACGGAAAAGTGGACGACAGAAAAATTGAAAATGAATTCCCGACATTGAATATGACATTGAAAGAATAAAAAAGCCGAGACCCCTCGCTACCGCAAGCGTCCCGCCATAAGTGTTCGAAACATGATTAAGTACTATTCCAAAGGTGGGCTGCTTTAG
>JAVVER010000160.1:0-4980 GCA_032251145.1 Vicingaceae bacterium
TCTATTTTTTAAAACCTTTAGCCTAAAATGGAATTTTTAAGGTTCGACTATTTATAAATTTTTCTTCTATTAAGTTCTCTCTGGAAGTTTCTGGCGTTTGCTAAATGCTCGTTATAATTGCTTGCAAAAGCGTGGTAACCCGAAAAATCTGCTTTCGCACACATATAAATGTAATTGTGTTTCTCAAAGTTCAATACGGCATCTAAAGAGCTTATTTCGGGTAAATTTATTGGTCCGGGAGGTAATCCTTTATGGATATAAGTATTATAAGGTGTATTCGTCTCTAAATGTTTTGTAAGCACACGATTAATGTTAAAATCGCCAATACCATAAACTACTGTAGGATCGGATTGTAGTAACATTCCTTTTCGCAATCTATTAATATATAACCCTGCAATTTTGGCTCTTTCATCTCTATGTACAGATTGTTCTGCTTGAACAATAGAGGCTAAAATGGCAACATCCGATTGAGTAAGGTTTAAAGCTCTTGCTTTTGCTTTTCTATCATCATTCCAAAACTTTTTGTATTCTTCTGCCATACGTTTTACAAATTCTTCGGCAGAAGTATTCCAATAAAACTCATAAGTGTTGGGAAGGAAAAGCGTTAAAATAGTGATGGTGTTAAAACCGTATTTTGATGTAAAAGATTTATCGCTGAGTAAATTATACAACTCAATACTATCGCATTCTAAATTTTTGGTTGCTGTACTTGCCAATTCTTTAATGGTTCGCACATTATTAAACGTTACTTTTACAGGTTCTTGTTCTCCCGAACGTAATAAATCTACCAATTCATTATTACTCATGCCTTCTTTCAGCTTATATCTTCCAGGTTTAATGTTATTAATGAAATTAGATTTTTTTTCTGCTACCCATTTAAAAGAAGCTCTATTTATAATAATCCCATTTTCGTAAAGGCTATTAATTACATCATCAAAAGTATAATGGCTATAAATATGGAAATATGCAGAACTGGTATTTTTTAAGGTAACATTGGGCTGATAAACCTTTGCATACATATTATACACCACATACCCGCCACCAATAAGCAAGATTAAAAATAGAGATATGATTATTTTTTTTAGCATCGAATAAGAATAATAATAGCATGCAAAATAAATGAATTTTTACTTGTTGGAATTAGTTAATTCATAATACCTCATTGTTTTTCCGCTGCGTAAGTTGTTTTTTTTAAAAATAAATCTACAACTTTCAAATAAGCGAATACTAGAGGTGTTACTTTCTAAAATTTCTGAAAAAATGGTTGAAATAGCAAGTTTGTTGAAGCAAAAACTACTCAATAAACACAATGATTCTTTTGCATAACCTTTATTTCTTTGCTGCTTTTCACCAATGAGTATGCCTACGCCAATTTTTTTATCTTCGGCATTAAAATCAAATAAATCTATGCAGCCAATAGTGTTTTCTTCAGATTCTAAACAAATCATAAATCGGGTTTGTCCGTGGGTTTCTATTTGCTGTTTGGAAGCTACAAAAAAAGCTATTTCCTCTCTGGTAAACATGGTTTCGGTACTGCTAACTTCCCAGTTTTCAGTATCATTTTCCCATTCCAATAGTTTTTCTACATCTATAGGGAGCACAATGCGTAAAAATATCTTTTTACCAATTAACATATACCGTTTACTTTGTTTAATGCTATTATTGAATGTTGGATGTCGGTTTTGTTGTAGGTTTGCAAATAAAAAGTATTTTCTTTAAGATTTCTATCTAAATTTAAGTGAAAAGTTTGTTGAATAATATTATTTTGATGGAGAAGAGGAATTAAATCAAAAATATAATTTACGTTTTCCATTTGTATATCAAAAAGCAGATGGAAAGCTGTTTTAATTGGAGAAAGGCAGCTGTTTTCTTCAGTTACATTATTGTATTTTTTCATGGCTTCCAATAAGATGTCTTCAATTTCAGTTGCTGAAAAATAGGGATTGTTTAGCTCCAGAAATAAGGTTTTAGTGTATTTTTTTTTAACTGTTGTAATAAATGCAGCAGCATCGGTTCCCAAGTTGGGTCCAACTAAGGTAATATCATATACTTTATTTTTAAAGATAAGTCCTATATGCGGAGGAATTCGTGTAGCACGAAACAAAAACAGAAAAAATTTATCATTAATTCCTGTATCGGGCAATTTTTTATTTACAATAATGGGGAAGAAATGGTTGTTCATCTTTTTATATTAACTTTTTTCTTGAATTACTCCAAAGTTATTTTATAATAACTTCTCCGCCTCTCTTTAAAGATTGGGGTAGGGGGGGGTGTTTTTATATTATGGTTCATAAAAATTAAAAATCGAAATGTATTTTTAGGTTTAGCTGACGAGAAGTTAAAAAATTAGGTACAGCATAATTTCTTCCTGTAACATCCTCTATCCAAATGTAAGAAATTACATTGTTAATTTGTAATAAATTAAACACTTGAAGGCTAACCCAAATGTTGTTAAAAGTATTTAAAGGGTTTTTACCTTTTAGTTGTTTTTCAGCAGATTTAGCATGATAAGAAAACCCTAAATCAACTCTTCGGTAAGGAGGAATTCTTAAGGTAGCCTCATGTCTGTTTCTAGATTGAGGAGGACCAAAAGGCAATCCGGTGGCGTAGTGCAAAGAAATATTCATTTTAAAACTTGGTAATTTTGGGATATAATCTTGAAAGAACAAACTAAAGCTAAAGCGTTGGTCTGTAGGTCTAGGAATATAACCTGGTTCAACTCTTTTAGTTTCAACAGGGGTGTCGTTTACTGTAAAACCAGGAATTATTTCTTCACCATCACTATTTATATCAACAAAATAAAAATCATCTACTAAATCTTCGGCAGTTTTCATAAAAGACATACTAAACCAAGATTCAACTCCTTTAACAAACTCTCCATTAATTTTAAAATCGGTTCCTGCTGCGTAGGCATTAGCATTATTGGTAGCAAAATATCTAATTCTAACATTATCTATTTGGTAAGGTATTATGTTTTTCATGTGTTTGTAGTACAATTCAGTGGTTAGTTTGAATGGTCGGCCCCATGCTTCAAAATTATAATCGGAAGCCAAAACTGCTTGATAGGAAGCTTGAGATTTTATGTTAGAATTAACAATTCCATCTAAATCTCTCATTTCTCTGTAAAATGGTGGTTGGTAATAAACACCTCCCGAGAGTCTAAATAAAAAATCTCTATCCCAATTTGGTTTTATGGAAAATCCTGCTCTCGGACTAAATAAAAATTCATTATTAAAACCCCAATAAGCTACTCTTCCACCAAGAGTAAATGTATAGCCAACAGTATCTTTTTCCCATTGCCACGAGCGTTGTACATAAGCATTATACCTATTACTATTAAGAGCAATATCTGTTTTTAATACTTCTTTTAATTCTAATAATTGGTTGCCTTGAAGGGCAGGATTGGTAAAGCCTATGGAATCTTGCTGACGAGGAGTGAAAAACCCAGCAGAATCTACAAAAGCCCATTCGCTTAATTTGTCGGTAATCATTTCTCGTTGGTATTTTACCCCCCAAAAAGTAGTATGTTGTTGTTTAACAATCTTCCCTTTATGTTCAAAATTAAGTACAGTTGCATCAAGTCTATTTCTAGCATGGTCGAAAAAAGTACCTACTCCTCTATCAAATTTTACTTCGCCAAAATTTTCACTACCTAAATCTCTTTCAAGTTCACTAATTCTATAAGCACCTTCTATATCAAAAGATTCATCTTCTTGTGAACTAAAGGCTGATGTAATAAATTTTAATTCTATGTTTTCTTTAGGTTTGAAGGTATTAGAAATTGCTCCAAAATAGGTTTGGAATTGGTCTATTTCCTGACCATCAAAAAATACGGAAAGTTGCAAGGCTTCGTTTATTGTTCCAAATTCTGTTTGTCTATTTTGAGGGATAAAATTATACCTATTGAGGGCTACATTTCCTAAAAAGCCTATTTCCCATTTTTCAGAAATATCATAAGTTAAATAACTTTGTATATCTAAAAATATAGGTCTATATTCTCCATCAGTATCTAAGCTTTGTAAAACATATTGGTTACTTCTTAATCGGGCTCCAGTAATATGAGTAAATCGGTGATTTTTGCTAGCTCCTTCTATATGAAATTCAGCCCCTTGTAAACTAATTGTTCCTGAGCCAGCAAATTCATCAGGTTCTTTGTAGTGTACATCAAGCACCGAAGACATTTTATCTCCATACTTGGCTTCAAAACCTCCTGCTGAAAACGACACATTGTTTACCATATTGGAGTTGATAAAACTTAATCCTTCTTGACGACCAGAGCGGATTAAAAACGGTCGATAGATTTCAATATCATTTACATAGACTAAGTTCTCATCAAAATTACCACCTCTAACTGAATATTGAGAGCTCAATTCATTGTTGGAATTAACACCAGGAAATGTCTTTAAAATAGCTTCAAAAGAACCAGAAGGATTAGTAAGTGTGTTGAGTAAATTTGGGTCTATTTTTTTCATGGTGGTAGAACGATTACCCTCTTCACTCACCTCAAAACCACCAATGTTTACTATATCAATTTCCATTGTTGGAGAAAATTCTTCTACCTGATTAGGAACAAGATTAAACGATTTTTTTATTGTTTTAAAACCTATATAAGTAATGCCAATTGTTACATTAGTATTAGCGGGAATAGTTAAGGAATAATTGCCGTCAACAGATGATTTTACACCTTTGCTGCTCCCAATTATTGATATAGAAGCATTTTCTAGAGGCTCGTTTTTTTCGTTTGTAAGCTTACCCGAAACGGTTGCTGTTTGCGAAATTCCAGCAATAGGAATCACTATTAATAAAACTATATGTATTAGATGTTTTAAAATCAATTTACTCTTTTGCTTTTGCTTTTTTTAAGGAAGCAAAACTACATAAAAAACTACAATGCCAATTAACTGTTTATTGGGTTGCTTATTGTGCTAAATAGTCGAACCTTAAAAATTCCATTTTAGGCTAAAGGTTTTAAAAAATAGA
>JAVVER010000161.1:0-4868 GCA_032251145.1 Vicingaceae bacterium
AAACCGATTGCCCGGTACACGGTTTATATTTTCGGACTTACTGGAGCGATACGCAACACCGGAGCAAAAAGAAGCCGGGGCGGACATTGCAGATGTGCTAATAAACCATGATTGGCAACAATTCAGAAAACAAAAGCCACAGGAACAGCCCACGCCTGAACCTCAACCCGATATTGCAGACATCAATCAGAAAGTTAACCTTGTGATTAATCATGCGGTTAACCACGATATTAAGCCACAAGCGAGCGAATTAATACCGTGTAATACCGAAAATTGGAGCAATGATATTGCAGAACTTGAAAACTATTTTGCAAGTATTGAACTACCAACCCAACCCGTAAAGCTGAACAGGTGCAGCACAATAACGGATTGTTCCTTATTCATTGAAAGCCACTTTGCCACCGTTAAAAGGAACAATGGAAACAGAATATTTTTACCCTACCTAAACCGATTACAGGAATTAAAAACAACCATATCACAAGCCACAGGCGAGCGAATAAATATCGAATAATATCGAAATTGTGACAAAAACAAACTGTTTTCGTTTACTCTAAAGTAGATAAGTTTAGATTATGGCACAAGGCATCAAAACAGGCGGACGAACCAAAGGCACGCCCAACAAGATTACGACCGAAATAAGGGAGAGATACAGCCAACTGGTAAACGACAATTTGGAGCAGTTACAAACAGACCTCGACAGTTTAGAGCCAAAAGACCGCATCCGATGTATTATCGAACTTTCAAAATTTGTATTGCCTACACTCAAAGCCATAGAGCAAACGCCCGAACCACAGGGTAAAATAAAAATCATAAGGCAGGTTATCCATAGCAACCCCCAATAGGGGGTAAAAACGTGCCGACCTTTGGGCTTGTCAACATCCCAATACTTTTAACTCTACACTTTTTTTAATTTTGACCCCCCTATTTTAATCTATTTACAAAGATGAAATGTTAACCGGGAAGTTTCTTATTCCACGTCCGGGAAGCACTCAAAACAAAAACTGTATTTTTATGCCTTTAAAAGGGCTTTTTAATGAAGTAGTGTACCTTATTTGTACCTCTAATATGTAATTAATTGATATTCAAGGTTAATTACTTTTTGTATCGGAAAGTAACCACAACAAAACAAGTAAACATAAAACAAGCATAAAACCCACTTAAAGCCCTTTATTTAGGGCTTTTTTATTGATACAAAGTTATTATTTATTTTGTGATGTTATACGTTTATTAGGTACAAATTTGTACCTTTGTTGTACCTCAACTCTAATAAGAGGTATTTTTTGTACCTCATTGGCGAAATTATGGCACTTAATTACACTTAAATTATCTTAATGACACTTAAAGCTATTTAATGAGTAGTAATATTGAAACACAACGCATTTGCCAATACTGTAACAACGATTTTACAGCCCGAACAACTGTAACAAGGTATTGTTCCCATAAATGCGCCAGTAGGGCTTATAAAGACCGGACACGAAAAAAGAAAGTTGAAAAGTCAATTTCTGAAACAAAAAAAGTTATTGCCCGACCCGTTGAGGTTGTAAAAGCAAAAGAATTTTTAACCGTCCGGGATGTTTCAATTCTTTTAGGTTGCTCAATTCGTACAGCATACCGATTAATTGATAGCCATACATTAAAAGCCGTTAATCTTGCTGAACGTTTAACAAGGGTAAAAAGAAGTGAATTAGATAAACTACTGGAGCAACCCAAGCCAAAGCCCGAACCTAAAAAAAATGATTTTGATATTTCGGAATGTTACACCATTACGGAAGTGCAACAAAAGTTTAATATTTCAAGCGGTGCATTGTACAATTTGATAAAAAGGAACAATGTACCTAAACTAAGCAAAGGCAAATTTGTTTATGTACCAAAAACAATAATTGATACTTTGATGACATAATTTTTTTTAGATAGTAATTTTAGTAATTTTCAAAAGCATAAAAGACAATGGCAACAAAAGTAAGTTTAAGACAAAAGAAAATAAGCAAAGGACGTAAAAGCCTGTACCTTGACTTTTATCCTCCAGTACCACACCCCGAAACAGGCAAACCCACACGCAGGGAGTTTTTAGGGATGTATGTTTACATTGATAAAGCCGAACTGAAAAAGACTATTAAGGAGCTAAAGCAGCAAGACAAAAATACCGATAGGCTAAAGGAACTTGAAAAGGGTTTGAAGCCATTAACAGAAATCCAACAGCAACATAACATTGAGACTTACAGCGTTGCAGAAAGCATAAGGCAAAAACGGCAAAACCAACTCGATAAGCCCGAAATTTACAGCGAATACGAAAAGGAACAATTACGCAAAAAGGAATTGGGCGAACAATGTTTTATTGAGTATTTCAGAAAGTTAGCGAACAAACGCAAAGGAAGTAACCACGATAATTGGGTTTCAGCACTCAATTATTTAATTTCATTCGCCCCAAATAAGTTATTATTTAAAGACCTTGCAGTAAAGAATGAAAAAGGTTTACAACCATCACCTTTTTTTGAAGACTTCAAAGAATACTTACTTACAACCAAAAGTAAAAAGAGCGACAAAACAACCCTTTCAAAAAATTCAGCCGTATCCTATTTCAACAAGATTAAAGCTGCATTAAAACAAGCCTATAAAGACGGCATACTACAAACCGACCTGAACGCCAAAATAAGCCCAATTAAGGCAGCCGAAACAAGACGGGAACACTTGACTATTGAGGAACTGAATAAACTTGTAAAAACACCGTGCAACAATGATTTATTGAAACGTGCAGCCCTATTTTCAGCCCTTACAGGGTTGAGGTTTTCAGATATTCAAAAAATGGTTTGGGGCGAACTTGAATACATTGAGGGGCAAGGGTATTTCATGAATTTCAGCCAAAAGAAAACCAAAGGCGTTGAGGTATTGCCAATTTCAGAGCAGGCGTACAGCCTTTGCGGAACACCAGGCGAACCTAAAGACGAAGTATTTAAAGGGCTTAAATATTCAGCCTACCATAACAAACACTTGTTTCAATGGATTGGAGCAGCCGGAATAACTAAGGATATTACTTTTCATTGTTTTCGCCACACTTATGCAGTATTACAACTGTTTAATGGAACAGACATCTACACTGTTTCCAAAATGTTAGGACATAAAGACCTAAAAACAACACAGGTTTACACTAAGATTGTGGACGACACCAAACGTAAAGCAGCCGATAAAATTAAATTGGATATGTAACCGCTCAAAAAATAAAAGAAAATGATAACACCAAAAATAAAAGCCCTGTTTCAATTCATTGAGTTTTTACACTCTAATATTGACCATTACAAGCAATATGATAAACAGGTTACGGAACTTGAAAATCTTTTTTATGAACGCAACCGCTTAGGCATTTCCAAAAACTACAAAGAAAAATTAAGGCACGATAAAATTCAGGTTGAAATTCCTGAAAAATACAAAGTGATTGAGGTGAAAATAATACAACCGCTAAAGGACAAAATAAACGAATTGAAAATTTGCGACCTCAACGACACAAACACCCTTTGGAACTGGAACATATCCGAAATTAGCGACCTAAAAGAAAATTTCAGCAAAGACGATATTCCCGAAATAATAAGCCACAATAACAAATACATTGAGTTTAGAACCAAAACCAATAAACCGTACTTTGAGGTTTGTTTATTCAATGATTTAGACGAAACACTAAAAGACTTATTCAGCTACTTTAACGAAAACACCCAAACAGATTTTAAAGCATTTGAAGCCAAACAAATTGTGGTAAATGACGATTTAAGTAACACTTTGGAAGTAGCTAAGGCACTAAAAGCCCAATATCATTATGGAAACCAAAGATTTGCTATTGATGAAAATAAATTTGAGCAGTTACCCGAACTAATAAAAATCAAAAAAAGCTTGGTAACTGGATTTTGTATAATGAATAAAGAAAAAAAATACAAAGTTTACAATGCCCAATTGTCCTTAATTTTAAACACCAAAGACCTACCGGACATAAACGGCAAAACATTTGACGGCAGTCGCTACATAGACGATTTTATTAACGGCTATGAAAAAGGTATTGCGTATTTTAATAAAAATTATAGCATTGACAGAAACGCCCTATACAATAATCCCGAACATTATTTAAAAGAATTGCATCAACTATGTTTCCATACGAAAATTGAAAACGGAGCGTACAAAGGCTGGTATAATTTTGTAAGTTATAATTACCCGCTTACAGTAGATAATATGATTATTGAAAAATACGGTTATTATTCGGGCTTAGTTTCAACGGTTGAAAGCTTGGCAGAAAAACACGATTTACTCTTTAATGATTTCGGGCTATTGTGCGATGAGTGTAAAGTAAGGTTTGGCAAAAAAGAAACCTCAACACCTCAACCGGATAAGAAGCGAAAACCTGAACAAATAGAAACTGAACATTCTGAAAAGATTAAAAAGCTAAAATCTATTTGGTTGGCTGAACCAAAACTTACAGTTGAAGATTTTTTACAAAAAGGCAAAGACAAAGGTTTTTGGAATGACAATTTAGAATTAACACTTCAAAGGAATAGTTCAACTTATGGAACTGGAAAAACATTTTTAGGAAATGTATTTATTGCTTTCAAAGGTTGGGCAATTCCTGAACATTTCGACTATAAGGAAGCTGGGAGCGTTTTTTGTAAAGTATTTAATATTGAAGTCAAAGAAAGCACAAAAGAGAAATACAAGTTATTTTGTACGTCAAACCAAAAACAAGTAAAAGAAATAAAACGAACATTTGGAGTTGAAAATTCGTAAAAATTACAAACCAAAAAAAAATAATTAGTAAAAATTATTGGTTTTATAAGGGTTTTGTTCGTTCGTAAAAATTCGTAAAAATTCCCGTAAAGCAATAAAAATATGTT
>JAVVER010000162.1:0-4852 GCA_032251145.1 Vicingaceae bacterium
TCATCGCTATTAAATTACGCTCCGTTGGAGCTTGGTTAGTTTATTTGATTCACCATCAAATTAGCTTACTGATTTATTTTACAGAAACTTTAGCTCCGTTAAATACTTTTTCTTGGTGAGATACAATGTATTTTTCATCATTGTTAATTCCAGATAGCACTTCAACATTTTCGCCCACTTGTCTGCCTAATCTTACCCAACGAAGCACTGCGGTATTTTGCTGACTAACAACATACAAACCTTTTAGATCGCCTTTTTTGATGATGGCATTTTTATCTACCATTAAAGCACTTAACTGATTATCGTTATTAGTAGTAAGTTTTAGGGTGGCAAACATTCCAGAGTAAATTCCTTCTAAGTTTTCTTCTAAGTTTACTCGTATTTGAAACTGCCCACCAGTGTTGCTTGCTGATTTACTAATGGCTGCAATAGTGCCTTTCACTTCTTTGTTAATGGATTTAATCAGCACTTTTACTTCATTATCTGTTTTAATAGTTGCAATTTCCGATTCAGGGACATTGGCAATTACTTCAAAATGATTCGGGTTTTCTAACGCAATAAGCGGCATTCCCGGATTTGCCATATCTCCTTTTTTAATAAATTTATTGGTAATTACTCCGTCAAAAGGTGCTTTAAGGTTGGCGTAATCAAACTGTGCATCTATCTCGTTTTTCATTTGCTGAGCAGCACTTAATTTCGATTTAGTCATTTCGTATTGCATGGTCATATCGTCCATTTCTTTTTGCGAAACGCTTTTTTGCTCAAACAATGTTTTAAAACGGTTGTAATTGGTTTCTACATTTTTTAATGCTGCCGAAGCTTCACTAATATTGGCTTCTACTTGAGCTTTTTTAGCTCTTAAATCTTCATTGGTAATGGAAAGCAATAACTGTCCTTTACTTACTTTGTCACCAATATTCACATGAATTTCATCTACAAAACCCATCTGACGAGTGCTTAAGGTAGCATTACTTACCGCTTCTACTTTTCCGCTAATCATTAAACTATTACCCGTTTGTAATACAGGTGTTGCTACTTGAACCGCTACGCCTTTTTCAGTAATGGTTGTTTCTTCTTTTTCTGTACCACAACTGCTAATGAATGCGATGGATATTAATGCTATAGATAAGGTGTATATTCTTTTTTTCATTGTATGTTGGTTTTTATATATGGTTATAATTTTTTGATTTTTTACATTAATTGGTTTAAGTACTTCTTCCGACTCACCCCCAAGTTACTTTGTTAGGAACTTGATATAAGCCTGTGTTAAATTATATTGAAAAATGCTTTGATAGTAAGCCAATTGCTTTTCAGAAAACTGTGTTTCTGCCATTAGCAAATCGGAAGTTTTTTCTAAGCCTTGGTTAAATCGGTTGGTTTTTATCCTCAACACTTCTTTGGCTTGCTCCACCGATTTTTTGGCTAATTCCATTTGGTTTTGAGCATCAATTAATGAGCGATTCATTTGGTTAATTTCTACCTGACTTTTTGCTAAATACTGTTCGTATTCTAATTTAGATTGCTGGTATTGAGCAGCATTTTTTTGCCATTTCCCTACATTTTTTCCTCCTTGAAACAAATCCCATTTTAATTGGGCTCCTACAAAATAACTGTTGGCATTGGTTCCAAAAACTTGGTCGTCAAATAATTCGTAATTTCCAAAAGCATTTAGTCGAGGTACAAAAGCCATTTTAGAGGCGTTGCTCATTTTTTTGTACGCATTGGTAGAAAGCTCCATGGCTTTAATATCCGAACGATTTTTTAGAGCATCGGCTGATGTATTCGTTGGAGCAAACTCAAGGGTTGCTTCCAATTCATCAACAGGATCAATAATGTTGTCGGAGCTGGTTCCCATTAAGTAATGAATAAAGTCTGAGGTGTTTTTTACTGCACTTTTTGCCTGTGCCAACTGATTTTCAATTTCGTTTACACGGATTTCAACTAACAACAAATCGCTTTCCTGAATAATTTGCTGCTCATAAAAATTAGTAACCACTTTTTTGGTTTCTTGGGCGGTTGTATTCGCTTTTTCTAACACTTTTACTGCTTCGTTTGCCACTTGTAATTGCATGTAAGCTTTTTGTACTTCAATTAATAAGGCATCTTGTTTAAAAGCATTTTGCAATTCAATTGCCTCCATTTTACTTTTAGCTGCCTGACGATAATACAGTCCATCTACATTAATTAAAGGCTGCTCCACCTGAAAAGTAGTGGTGTAGTTTTCAATAGCATCAGGGTTGTTAAGGTTATTGACATCAAAATCTTGAGCTGTAAAATTCCCTTGATTTAATTTCGCCCCAAAAGCATAGACAGGGTTATTGGTTTTAAATCCGGTATGCGAAATGCTTAAATTGGGCAACAATACCGAGTTGGTTTGTCGGTATTCTGCTCGGGCTTCAATAAATTGTTGTTGGGTAATTTTTAATTGATGGTTGTTTTCTATCACCTTGGCTTCAATTTCTTTTAAAGAAATTTTTTGAGTGCTTTGTGCTACCAATGTAGTACTTGCCAACAAACCGATTAAGGCAAACGCTACTATTTTTTTTCTGTTCATCTGTTTTTTATTTTTTGTTGATGCAAAAGTACCTTGCCTCCAACCCTAAAGTCAGCTACTTTTGTTACATAAGGAAAATTAGATGTGAAATGAGAAGGATTTGTTATATTTGGGGGAGTTAAAATAACTATGGTGAAGAGTTTTTTATTGATATTTATTTTGATATCCAATTTTGTATTTGGACAAACTAATTGTTACTTAAAACTAGTAGATTCTTATTCATTGAACAATGTCCAACTGGACAATTCTATTAAAATAAGTAATGCCGATTTTTCTATAGATACAATTAATGATATAGTTCTAATTGAAAAAATTAGGGGGAGTAATCTGGAAATTTTAATTGATGGTTATAACTTATATACTGAAAAAATAAAGTTCAAAAACTACAAAAACGACACAGTAGTTAGGCAATTGGTTCCAAATGATTCAATTATTTCAATTCGATTTAAAGAGATATGGGATACTAATAATGTTGTAACAGATACATTATTCTTTACTAATTTAAAGGAGTTAAAAATTCATATTTTTTCATACCTCAATTACTTAACTGAGATAAGTAAATACTGTGATAACGGTTTATGCGACTATTCAAACACTTATAAATACCAACTTGAGTTTGAAGTAAAAAATTCAGTCTATGTAATTAGTAAAATTGAAAAACAACAACCAAGTGTTTATAAATGTGATGAGCTTGAAAAATATTTAAACATATTTCCCAACATTTTTCCAAAATTTTTGTTGAAAGAAGAGAATGAAAAGATTCGTACCTCTTTCACAATGAAGCTTTAATATTATTTATTATATCAACCCTATCTCAATAAAAATGGAAAGAATTGAAATTTATACAAGTAAGAAAAAATCATTTTTATTATTGATTATTTCTATTGTATTTGTTTTAATAGGGGTTTGGCTTTTATTGGAAACTAATAAGTTGTCTAACTTAAAAGCAATAAATCCAATATATGTTCGCATATTAGGATTTATTACTTCAGTTCTATTTTTTGGAATAGGAGTATATCTCTCTGTTAAAAGGCTTTTAAAATCTGAATTAGCTTTAATTATCGACCCTATAGGACTTAATATAAATCCAAAAAAATCATTGACAAATTTTATTAAATGGGAAGAAATACTTGGGTTTGAAGAAATAAAAATTAATAGTGTTAAAATAGTTGTAATTAGGGTAAAAAATCCTGAATCTTGGCTTAAAAAGGAAACCAGTACAATTAGAAAGAAGTTGATGCAGTTTAATATCTACAGTTACAATTCTCCATTCAATATCTCATCATCTGGACTTGATATTAATTCAAATGAATTAAATGAAAAATTAAATAGTTATTTTGAAAAATATAAAAATTGAAATAGAAGTGAACAAAACTAACTCTTAATTCAAGTCTAATTTTTCTTCCATCATTTTACGGAAGGCTGCTCTTTCTTTTTGGCGGTAAATTTTCACGTTTTCCATGGCTATAGCCACAAGTTCATCTCTTTTATCGTAGTCAACAATTTTGCCTGGTTTTTCAATGCGCATATCTTTGGTAATGCCACATTCCCCTTTCTCTTCCATGTATAACTAATTCTGTTATTGTTTCAGAATAAAAAATCCCTATTTTGAGAAAATGTTGGTTAAGTTTGATAGGTTTTTAAAAGATGTTTCATATTTTTACGTTACAATATTTCAAATCATAAATTTGTGCTTACATTTGTACTCCTTTTCTTATGATAGAAGAAAAAGTATTGACCAACAAAACAAAACAAAATGGATAACAAAATTAAAATCACTTTTGATTCAGAAGCAAAGAGAGAAATATTGGATTTATTAGAGAAAACAGTTGATTTTGATGGATATATTGCGGAAAAATCTGACGCTACACAAAGAGTTATAACTGTTGACGGAGAAATTAAAGAAGATGAATTTGGAGGAGTCAGAGTAGGTTCTGAAATATTTATTAAGAACGACTTACCTTCTTTAATGGATTTAAGTAAACTATAAATTTCTTGGCATGGGGTGGTTGGATAAATTAAAAACATTAGTAGAAGCAAACCTTAGTGTAAAAAATATCTCATTAATAAGCCATTTATATCATACATTTCAATAATATAAATTCCTTTTTTTAATTTATCTATTTCAATACTATTCTTTTTCTCTTTAAGAGGGTTTACAATTAATAATGTATCTCCATTTTCATTCGTTATAAATGCACTAGTTTTATTTTTTTTTGAATTTATAAAATTAAGGTTATTATGTAGTCGAACCTTAAAAATTCCATTTTAGGCTAAAGGTTTTAAAAAATAGATTTT
>JAVVER010000163.1:0-4756 GCA_032251145.1 Vicingaceae bacterium
CACAACGAATTGGAAGTGCAACCCATTTATGGGAAACTAGTAGTGATTCTCAGCATAATGGAGGTTCGGTTATTTATGGTGATATTTTTGGTTCGATAATATTTGCCACCATCCCTACAGATGCAGCTCCTGCTTCAGGTGGTCAAACGAATATTGCTGATGCAACAGTTAAAGAAAACACTCGTTTATTCATTCATAAAGATGGGAATGTGGGCATTGGCACAACAGCAGTAAATGGTGCAAAACTTTCAGTAGAAGGAAGTATTAGAGCAAGAAAAATTCAGGTGGATAACCCAAGTTTGGGATGGTCTGATTTTGTTTTTGATGAAAATTACCAATTACCCACCTTAGAATACGTTGAAAGTTTTATTACTAACAACCATCATTTACCAGATGTACCTTCTGCCAGTGAAGTAGCAGCAAATGGAATTGATTTGGCTCAAATGGATGCGATACTATTACAAAAAATAGAAGAGTTGACATTGTATGTATTACAACTCAAAAAAGAGAATGATAGCTTAAAAGAAAAAATTATTCTTTTAGAAACCAAATAAACTACTTTCCTATGAAACCAATTGCCTTAATAATATTGCTCGCTTTTAGCAACTCGCTACTTGCCCAAAATGATACCCTTATTATTAATGATGACTATAAATGGAAAATTGGTGTGAAGGGGTTTGTGGAAAGAAGCGGGATTCCTTCATTAGCACCAGCAAATGAAAGGGTGTACAATTATGGTGCAGTTCTGTCATATAAATTAGGAAAATCAAGAAATTTTATAGAAACAGGAGTTTATTCCTTTACTAGAATGTTTTCTGCTGATTTCATTAGTATTACACAACGAAATATAAGAATCCCCTTAAGTTATAGATTAGAAACAAAATCTATTTATTTTACTGTTGGGTTTTATGGAAGTTATTTAGTATATAAAGATACACACGCAACACTTCCAGTCTATTTAGAAAAAAATAAGGATAGAGAGGTAAATTTAGGATATTCATTATCTTTAGGAATTGAGAAAAATGTATCTTCTAACATCTCTATTTTTATAGAATTTGAAAGTTTAAATGATTTAACATCTGCATATCTCAATACAAGGGCATCTTCGTTCTCTTTTGTTGATAATGACTCGTATTCAACGTATGGAGTTGCACTAGGGGTGTATTATAAAATTTAAATTATGAAACCAATCACCCTCATATTATTGTTTGTCTTTAGCACTTCACTATTTGCCCAAAGTGATACCCTTATTACTAATAATGATTATAAATGGAAAATTGGAGTGAAAGGGATTTTAGATAGAGGGATTGTTGAACTCCCACCATTTGGTGACAGAGACATCTCAGAAGAACGTATTTTATTTAATTATGGAGGTCAATTTATATATAACTTACCTATTAAATTTTCTTCTATAGAAGCTGGTGTATCCTACATTAAAAGAATTTCTTATTATGAATTTCTTTTCCCTCTTCAAACAAACACGAATTTCTTATACGTTAGAAAAACTTTTAATAACATTCACCTCCCTTTAAAATATAGATTAGATATAAATTTTTTTTATATAACAATAGGTGGTTACATGGAGTATCTTATCTCAACATCAACAAATAGAGATGATTTATTTAATAACACAGTTCTAAAAGATGAAAACTACAAACCATTAAACTTTGGCTTTACTACAAGCTTAGGTTTCGAAAAACATTTAACATATACAACTTCAATTTTTATTGAAGCAGCGTTTAGTTCAAACCTCACTTATTTACACGAACATCAACATCGTTTACAAAACTATGGTTTAGGTATGGGCTTAAATTTTAAAATTTATAAGTAAAAAATTTAAATTATGAAACCAATTACCCTCATATTATTACTTGCTTTTAGCACTCCGCTACTTGCCCAAAATGATACCCTTATTATTAATGATGACTATAAATGGAAAATTGGTGTGAAGGGGTTTGTAGAGAGTAGTTCATTTTTTAATGATTTTAAGCCAACCTATTTCAATTATGGAGTACAAGGATCCTACAATATCTCCAAAAATAATAATATTGAAACAGGAATATATTACATAAAAAGATTGAGTAATATGCATTTGCTTTCTAAAAATATGTTTAATACATCTATCGAAAGCTATGATGTTACAAAATTATTCATTCCATTATGCTTCAATAAGAGTGTTTACTTAACTAAAATGTATAGTCTTTCGTTAAGTATTGGGGGATATTGGGAATATCTTTTAAAAGACAACTTTAAATTACCCGAAGATATGCTTCCCCCAACTCACTTATATGATATGAAATCTGTTTTTGGCCTTACTTATAATGTTGGTTTAGAAAGAAATATACGCGAAGACCTTTCTTTTTTAATAAGTTGTGGGATTAATAACAATATTTCTCCACTTAAAAGTTATGACGAAGAACTTCGTTTTATTGAATTTAGTTATTTCATAAGTATTAGTTTACTGAAAAAAATATAACCCATGAAAACACTATTGTTTGTAATCTCTTCAATTACTTGTATATTTCCATTATTTGCCCAAATTAATTTAATACCTAATCCAGGATTTGAACTAGGGCAACCTAATAAAACACCAAGTTGTAATTATGATAATAATAAATATATTGAAGAAGATATTTTATGGTGGAAAAGCGGGAAACAATTTGCAACAAACTTTAGTAATTTGCGTTACAATAAGTCCTGGCCTGATTGGCATGGACATGGAAGTTCATGTACTGTTAATCCATTTAGCTATTCAAGACATATTTATCTTCAAGAAAAAAAAGAGCAAAATGTTAAGTATCCAGACGCTATAAGAGTAGGACTCTTTTCAACTATGAACCCATCAAATAACTATATTTTTAAAATTTCATTTGCTTCTGGGGAAAGAAAAACAACAGTAACCCCTATGGAAAGATATCCAAGAGTTACCGTTCATTTAACCAAATATAGCGAACATTGGAGTTCTAATTGGGGGAATACAAAATTTTGGTTTTCAATTTATCCTCCTTTTACATGGGATGGCGTAAGCTACAATAACTCTAAAATCAATAATTGGGCTCAGCACTGGCATATTTTAAATGGTCCTCTTATAAATTCACATCCTTTTATGGGCAATATTTTCAAAGATTTAAAAAACATTGTATTAGATTGTTCGGGTAATCATGCCTACATCGATTATGTAGAGCTTTCTGAAAATTGCCCCAATCCTTTACTTATAGAAAATCACCAATTTTATGAAAACATTGATGAAATTCCCTACAAAGCTGGTAGTATTTTAAAAGCAGGTTTTGATGTAGGTAATCCCTTGCCTAATGGCAATGTGGTAGTAAATAGCGGAGCTAAAGCTACTTTTAAAGCAGGTAGCCAAATTATTTTAGAACCAGGTTTTATTGTAGAACAAGGTGCTGATTTTGAAACCATTTTTGAACCCTGTAACAGCAATACAGCTAAAGTGAATAATGAAATTATTGTTATTGATGATAAAACCATACAAATCGGAGATATCACCATTTATGATGATAGAGTAGAAACGTTAGCCTGTAACGATACCTTACGAATTTCTGGTTTAGATGGCGATACTACTTCGTTTGTAAATTATTTTTGGGATTTCGGTAACGGACAAACTTCCAATAGCCCTGTTGGAGAAGTTTTTTACGAAACTTATCAATTCTTAATATCTTTCAAAATATTTTGCTTTAAGAATAAGTTAAATTGGTTAATTTTACTACTTAATAATTTGTTATGAGCTTAACTGAAGAAACTCAACAAAAAGTAAAAGAAATATTCACCAATTACCTGGAGGAACACAAGCATAGAAAAACTCCAGAGCGTTTCGCCATACTCCAAGAAATTTACGCTAACGATGATCATTTTGATGTGGAAGAGTTATATCTTTCCATGAAAAACAAAAAATACAGAGTTAGTAGAGCTACACTTTATAACACCATAGAATTATTATTAGCTGCTAACCTAGTGAGAAAACACCAATTTGGCAATAATATTGCTCAATATGAAAAATCTCATGGCTCTAAACAACACGACCATATTATTTTAAGCAATGGTGAAGTAATAGAGTTTTGCGACCCAAGAATTCAAACTATTAAAAACACACTTCAAGAAATGTTTGATGTAAAAATTTTACATCATTCACTTAATTTTTATGGAATTAAAAACGAAAAAAAATGAACTTTTCCTTTGAAATAAAAAAAGAACAAGAGCTACTTCTTATCTCGCTTTCGGGTAGCTTGAATAATAAACAACAAGCCGAAGAATTGCTGTCGGAATTAGATTTTTATTATAACGAAGGCTTAAATTTTATTATTTTAGATTTAGCTAAAATGGACTATATGAACAGTTCTGGCTTGGGTGTTTTTATTTCAATTCTTACCCAAACAAGAAACAGAAACGGAGAAGTTTTTATAGTAAATATCCCTAAAAAAATTAACCAATTATTGGTAATTACTAAACTGAACAATGTGTTTAACATTGCCGAAAACATTAAAGAAGCAAAAGAAACTATTCTTAAAATAAAACAACCAATAAATTAATATTCAACATAAAACACATGAAACGACCATTATAAATTCATTAACGCATAAGAAGATGATAGTTTGGGAGTTCCATCTGACCGATAAAAAACAATAAAAATAAACTGATGAAACGATTATGAGTAAAAATTTCTCACATCGGAGAATTATTAATTAACCATCCCCCTTGTCCCCTCTCTTAAATGAAAAGGGGAGAAGTTATCGACAGG
>JAVVER010000164.1:0-4722 GCA_032251145.1 Vicingaceae bacterium
TTCACACTATAATCAACAATTATTCATCGCTGCTTAACCCGAACTCAGGTAATTAATGAACAGATCATTAAAGCTAAAAAGAAGATACTATTTTTCATAATTATTTTTTTTAGATTTGTTAATTGTTATTTATTAGTAGTTAATTCTTAATCTCTAATTCTTAATCTCTAATTTTTAATCTCTAATTAGTAGAAGATTCGTAACGGAAAATCTCTCTTTTTAAATTGCTGACAATTCCTTCTTTTCCTTGTGTTTTGGCTTTTATTGGAATATCTTCATTCACATAATAAAAATAAGGATAATAATTGCTTTCTAATCTAAATCCCAACCATTCAAAATTTAAGGATTTTGGATTGGTGGAGTTCTCCAACAACACATCATAAGCGGTTTGGTGGGCGTTTTTCATGCTTAATATGTGTTTCTCTGCTTTTCTGAATTCAAAATAATTCAAATTCATAAACGCTATTTCATTTACCTTATATTTAGTGAATAGCTGAGCAAAATTAGGCTCTAATAAATCTATCTGATACGCTTCATTCATATAAGTGCCTCGTAATTTCAATTGGTTTTTTAATTGTTGTATTAAGGAATAACTTTTAAAATCTTGTTTTTTAACATCTTCTAAAAGCACAAAAACTCTATCTGCATAATATTGATTGAGTTCGTTGATGATGTCTTTAAAAGCTAATTGATTCAATTTATTTTGTTCTACCAAAACAGGCTCGTTTCCTTCTCTGATAAAGAAATTGGCTCTATCAACAACTACCAACTTTTTATCTACAATAGTGGTTTCAACATCTTCTTGCAAAAGTGAAGTGGCATAATCTCTATATTTTATATGCTCTTTTTGTAAATATTCTTTCAGGTAAATATCTCGAATAGATTTATCGTAATGAAAACCGAGAGCGTAAGTTAATATACATTCATTACAATTATTTAATGCAGTAGCTTTTTCATAAAAGTAGGCAAACACTTCAGAATAAGTGATAAAAGGAGGTGTTTTCCAATAATCCATCGCTTTTATTTTACTAAATTCTGTGGGATTAAGAGCAATAAATCGCTCATCAAATTTCTCAAATAAATGATGTTTTACATCTATCTTTTTTCTAACATTTTCAATAGTGGTAGTATCTAAATAGCGATAAGTAATAAATTTTTGCTCCCAGCGGTAATTAAATACATAACATTTTCTTCTGATGGCTTCTAACAAGTAAAAAATATAAGTAGCATTTGAAGGTTCTAACAAATGAAAAGCAAAAGCTCGTTCTATACATTCGTCAAAACCACCATCAATCGGATTGGTTAAAAGTGCTTCTAAAATAAGTGGTTTCGCTTGGTTTTTTAGTTGGTTAAATTGTGTTTCGCTTACGGCAAAAAGTTGTTTATTATCTAAATTCGGTTTAGCATATTCTTGGTCTTTTTCATAATAAGCAATTCGCTCTTGTGATGGTGGAAAATGCGGATTTTTCAGCTCCCACTTATTTTCCATTCTAGCTAATTTTTTTTGTTCTAAACGCTCTAAAATTCTATAGTAATTGAGTAATCCCGAATGAAAATAAGGTGTTTGTTTCAGCCAAACAGAAGCCAAGGAATCTGCCGCTAATTCCTGACTTTGAGAAAAATGTGACGTTGGTTTTTTATCACTTCCAAAAAGTCCCCAGTCTATTCCTACCGTTTGGTTAATTAAAAATCGTTTTAAATAATGTTGCTCGTGATAATGTGCTATTTCGTGCAACATCATGGCGGCTAAAGTAGCTTCATCGGTTAACTCAGCAAAAGCACCTAAGTTAATGTATAGCTGTCCAGCAGGAGTCATGTCTGCACCAAAAGTGCCTTCTTTTCTAATATAAACATGAATGGCACTATCGTTTTTCAATGCGTTGGGCAAAACTTTTTGAAGCACTTCATTCAAATAAGTTTCCATTTCTTGCCAATTCAATAATAAATCAGCATTTAATTCATCGCTAATTTGCTTCCCTGCTATTATTGAGAATAGATAGGTTAACCGGTTGTATTTATCGTTTTTCGTATAGCTTGGTGCTTTATCATAAACATGTTGGGTTACGTAAGCACTTTCTTTAAATGCTTCTATTTGTTGTGCTTTAATAACAAAAGGGAGTAAGAATAAAAGTAGTAAGAATTTCCTCATAATAACAACAGATTTGAAATGATGCTGTTCATAATCAACAATTAAGCCACTTGTTAATTTTTTGTTAATTTACAGACGAGTTTTCTTTCACGGAGTCAGACGGAGGTTTTCACGGAGAGACACAGAGTAATATAACCACTAATGCACGATAATATCTCTTTAACACAAATAAAGAGTATTATCACTCAAAACAAGTTCTAATTTTCAAACTTTTTCAACTCCAATTTTTTACCATCAAAAACAGCATAAGTATTGTGTTTTATCCATTCTCCTAAATTAAAATATATGGAGTTTTTACTGATTGGAATTTCCAACGGTAAATGGCGGTGTCCGAAAACAAAATAGTCTATGTGTTCTTTTTTCAGGTAGTCTTTACAAAAGTGATAGAGTAGCTCGTTTTCTTTACCTTCAAATTTTTCATCGTAAGTAATGTTATTTCTTCTGCTTTTTCTGCTCCACGCATTAGCAACTCCTATTCCTAAATTGGGATGAATACGTGCAAATAACCACTGACAAACTTTGCTCGAAAAAACTGCTTTCAGCATTTTGTATTGTTTATCTCCCGGACCAAGTCCATCACCATGACCAATAAAAAATTTCTTACCGTTGTATTCTCGAATAATAGGTTCTCTGTAAAGTTTAATTCCCAATTCTTGAGGTAAATAATCAAAAATCCACATATCGTGGTTACCAGTAAAAACATGAACAGGAATACCGCTGTCCGTTATTTCGGCAATTTTTCCTTGCAAACGAACAAACCCTTTTGGTATAACAGTTTTGTATTCAAACCAAAAATCAAAAATGTCGCCTAATAAATAGATTTCCGAAGCATCTTTTTTTACTTCATCTAACCACTTTACTATTCTAGCTTCACGTTTTTTGCTTTCTTCATGATTAGGAGCTCCTAAATGAAAATCTGAGGCGAAGTATATTTTGGTGGATGTACTCATTTTTGAGGGGTAAAGATAAGTTTTTCTATTTCAACTTTACAAGTTTGCATAAACAAATGGTTTAACCACATAGTAAGTTATTCATGCAACTCATTCTCAACTCTCCCCCTGCCCCCTCTCTTTAAAGAGAGGGGGTAAAGTTATCGTAAGATAACTTGGGGGTGAGTCACGAAAATAATTATATTTAAAAAATTCCACTAACTATTTTTAGCAGAGTAGCGATACAAAAGATATATTAACACAAAATCTATGTGGTTTGAATTACAAAAATTAGATTGATAATATTACATATCAAATTTTCTAATTATCTCAAAAGGCTGTATCAATTTTAGGTTTAAAACAAATCTAATTTTGTCTTGATATTTAAACTGGTTTAACTCACTTGAAGATGTAATTGGAAAATATATTTCAAAAAAATCGGGTATAATATTTACTGCTATCCCAAAATTGTAGGCAAAATCAGAAACTTGATCTATTTCATTTCCTCTAAAATCTCTTCCTATGGTGGCAGCTATTCCAACATCGGCATAAAGGCTTAAATGGCGAGTAAGAAAACTACTCTCTACATTTACTGTGTTCATCCATTTATTGGCAGCCATAAATTGTCCATCATTCTCTGGTAAAACTGGATTTCTAAAACCTCCATCAAGCAGCACTATTTGTTGATTAAATCTGCCAACATCATTTCTGCCTAAAAACAACTCGTTGTACATATAGTCTGAAGCTTCCATTCCGTAAAAATTGTAATTAAAACGACTGTTTAGTTGTTCATCGCTATTATACAAAAACCTTCCGACAAAAAATCTAAAATGCAAGCCTGTACCTTCTTTTTTATAAGCAAAAGAATAGTTGGCTTCTACATTTAATTTTACAAAATCTTTATGTTGCTGAACATTTCCTACCAAAGAAAATGGATTAATGGGATGTTTGCTTCTTATTCCGCCTCTAATATTATTAATGTAGAAGTAATTTAAAGTATCTTCATAAAGTACTTTACCATTTATATCTCTTTTAGAAAAATCTGTTTTTTCTTCAAAAATATTTACAAACTCGTAACTAAAAAATGTACTTGTGAATTGACGGGCACGTTTTTTCTTAAAATCAATCTCCACACGAGGATTTAGCTTGTAGTACTTTAATTGCTGTTCGCCTTGGTTTAAAAGGGTAAAAGATTTTACACTTGCACCCACTGCCATGTTTTGTATAAATGTATTGGGCATAATATGATAAAAAGCAGAGGCATAGCCATTAATTTCGTTGGTAGAAAACGAATAAAGCGGAGCCAAAATGTACTCGAACTTTTTGGACGGTATAAGAGAATTATAAAAAGCCATTCCCATCATAAACTTATCGTTGTTATTCCACCCTGCAATTGGCGTAAAAAACAACTGAGTTTTATCTGGGTTTTCTATGCTTCCCATCCATTGCAACCTGAGTGACTCCATGGTTTTAAACAATCCTTTTGCTTTTAGTGTGTTGTTTTGTCTATTTATTTCAGGAATATTTTTCTGAGCATCAATTTTGTAGCTGTCGTAATCGCCTTTTTCAAAAGGAACAAACGCTTTTTTAGCAATAGGCTCATACCATTGTGTAGTTACTATTTTACCATCTTTAATTCCAGAA
>JAVVER010000165.1:0-4459 GCA_032251145.1 Vicingaceae bacterium
CTAATTTCTAATTTCTAATTTCTAATTTCTAATTTCTAATTTCTAATTTCTAATTCTTTTTAACTATTAAATTTTTACTTGCCTGATTAGAAATAATTACTTGTTTGTTATTGACCAAAATTCGCATTGTTGCATCAAATTCTACAATGTCTTTTACTTCCACTTCTGCTCCCAACACCAGTTGCAATTGTTCTAAATAATTTAAATAACTTTTAGAGTGTTCTTTCACTCCTACTACCACAGCTTTTTCTCCTGTTTTTAAATCGGACAATGTAATATCTTTATGCTGAATTATATTTCCATCCTTATCGGGAATAGGATCTCCATGTGGGTCAAACTTAGGGAAATCTAAAAATTCATCTAAGCGTTCTGTTAGTTTATGGGTGTTAATATGCTCTAACTCTTCTGCTAAATCATGTACTTCATCCCATTTAAAATTTAGTTTTTCTACTAAAAAAACTTCCCACAATCTATGATTTCTAATAATAGAAACTGCTACATCCCTACCTTTTTTAGTTAAGTTCACTCCTTGATACTTCTGATAACTAACCAACTTTTTATCTGCCAACTTTTTAATCATATCGGTTACAGAAGAAGGCTTTGTTGCTAACTTATCTGCAATAGCATTGGTAGAAACCCCTTGAACCCCGCTTAAACTCAATTTATAAATGGCTTTCAAATAATTCTCTTCAGTAAATGAATTCATCTTTTCTTTTTTTTTACAAATGTATAAAAGATTTATTATATAAATAAAATTATATTTTTAGACTAATCTAAATTTATTTTATATATTTGCAAAATAATTATTTATGTAATGAGAAAAAAAATACTCACCATCTTATTCTTTATTTGTTATCTTCCTATAACTATTTATAGTCAAGGAGGAGCAATAGAAGGAATTATTAGTAGCAATAGCGATGCTGTAGCTTTTGCCAATGTTGGTTTGTCAGGCACAAAACTAGGCACTGCTGCGGATGTTAACGGAAAGTTTAAACTCAACAACATCCCTGTTGGCACTTATACTGTTCAGGTGTCTTCCGTTGGTTATAAAAATTATAAAAAAACCGTTACTATTGAAAGCGGAAAAACCATTACATTAAATATTACATTAGAAGAAACAGCCACACAAATAGAAGAGTTTGTGGTTACAGGTACTTTACGTGAAGTTTCTATAAAAGAATCGGCTGTGCCTATAAAAGTTTATAAACCAACCTATTTTCTTAAAAACCCTACTCCTGTTTTATTTGAAGCTTTGCAAATTGTCAATGGTGTTCGTCCGCAAATAAATTGCAGTGTTTGTAATACCGGAGACATTCATATTAATGGTATGGAAGGGCCTTATACTATGGTTACTATTGACGGAATGCCAATTGTTGGAGGACTCTCAACAGTTTATGGACTAAATGGAATTCCGAACAGCATGATTGCCCAAACAGAAGTAGTAAAAGGTCCTGCATCTACTTTATTCGGCTCCGAAGCTGTTGGTGGTCTAATAAATGTTATTACACTTGACCCAAAAGATAGTCCAAAATTAGCTGTTGATGTTTTTGCAACCTCTTGGGGAGAAATAAACACCGATATAGGCATGGGCTTCAAACTCAGTGAAAAAGTAACTTCTATGCTTGGTATTAATTATTTTAATTATTCCAACCCCATAGATAACAACGGAGATAATTTTACTGATTTAACGCTTCAAGACCGAATTTCTGTGTTTAATAAATGGGATATTAAACGTAAAGAAAACCGAGAACTCTCTGTAGCTGTGCGTTATGTTTATGAAGACCGTTGGGGAGGAGAAATGCAATGGACTCCTGAGTTTAGAGGTGGCGATAGTATTTATGGCGAATCCATTTATACTAGTCGTTACGAAATTATTGGAAAATACCAACTTCCTGTTAAAGAAAGGGTAATGAGTAGTTTTTCATTTTCTGACCATCAACAAAATTCTGTATATGGCGATGTACCTTATATTGCTCATCAAAAAATTGCTTTTGGTCAGTTGTTTTGGGATAAAAAAGTTGGCAAGCATGATTGGTTGATAGGAACAGCTATTAGATATAATTTTTATGATGATAATACTGCGGCAACTCAAACAGCAGACACCCTCAACCCTAAAAACAAACCTGACAATGCTTTCTTACCAGGAATTTTTGTTCAACATAGTTATAAAATAAATACCAAACACAAAACATTACTAGGATTACGTTACGATTACGATTCTCGACATGGAAATATTTTTACACCACGTTTTAACTACAAATGGACACCTAATGAAACGAACACCATCCGATTAAGTTTAGGAACAGGCTACAGAGTAGTAAATTTATTTACCGAAGACCATGCTGCAACAACAGGAGCCAGAGAGGTAGTAATTAAAGGTTCTTTAGCCCCCGAAACTTCGTACAATGCCAATCTGAATTATCAAAAAATGGTTACTACCAAATTTGGCTTCATCAATTTTGATGTTAGTGGTTTTTACACTTACTTCAACAATAAAATTATCCCTGACTATGAAACTAATTCCCAGCAAATTATTTATGAAAACCTAAATGGTTATGCTGTTTCAAGAGGTGTAAGTTTTGATATGGACATTACTTTTTCAGCTCCTCTAAACATAAAATTAGGTGGAACTTTTATGGAAGTATTTGAAGTCAGTGAAAATGAATTAGGGAATTTAGAAAAGCAACCGCAACTGCTAACCGAAAATATTTCAGGAACTTTTGGTGTGAGTTATGAATTTACAAAGCAGAAAGTTAAAATTGATTACACAGGAAATGTATACGGACCAATGAAATTACCTTTGGTAGAAAATGATTTCCGTGCTGAATATTCTGAATGGTACAGCATTCAAAACATACAAATTACTAAAGAATTTAAAAAAGGTTGGGAGATTTATGGAGGAGTTAAAAACTTACTAAATTTCACCCCTCCCAACAATTCTATTTTACGTTCTCATGACCCTTTTGATAAAAATGTAAATTCACCTGATAATCCTAATGGATATACTTTTGATCCAACTTATGTTTATACCACTTTTCAAGGAATAAGAGGCTTTTTGGGAGCGAGAGTGAAGTTTTAGCCCAGCCCCTCCCAACCTTCCCGAAGGGGAGGAGTGTTCAACGTACAAAGCCCACTTAACCGTCATTCTCGAAATTTTGAAGTGCAACGGAAAAATTATCGGGAATCTGTTTAATTTGACCTTTCTCCTCGTGAGAGGAGCAGATGTTGTTCGAAGTTGCGATAGCAGCGAGATTACAACATCAGAGGTGTGTTTTTGTTGGAGATATAACACACCCCTACCCCTCTCAAGAGGGGAAATCCTCTGCACATATCCAATTTCTAAACTCATAATCTTCTAAACCTCATAAACTATCTATTGAACCACCAATTTCTTAGCGTATTGGTAGCTATCATCTACCAATTCTACATAATATATTCCTTTGGGCAAATGATTTACATTTATTTCGGTGTTGATGGAAGTTATTTTTTGTTGTAATAAGGTTTTCCCTAATACATCTTTAATATTTACCATTCCATTGCTTGGTAATTCTGCTAGTTGCACCGTTACCAAATTATTGGTTGGGTTGGGGTAAATTTGCATTTCATATTTTTTATTAATGTTTTCTTCTATACTTATTGTACTACAATCAGTACTATAAACAGCAGAAGCATCTTTAATCCATCCATTATTATCTCGTGTATTGGCAATACCTACATCATCTACTTCTATACAGCTTAAATTAGGATTATTGGTTGCATTTAAATATAAAAGACCCCATAACAATCCATTTTTAATATTCAAATAATTTAAATTAACATTGTCTGATACACCTATAATCCATAAATTAATATTTTGAGATAAATCTATCGAATCAATTAATGTATTAGCACAAGTAAACATTCCTAATGAATCATTTGCGTTTAAATTTAGACTGGTAAGTGGATTATTAAACACACTTAAATCATACAATCTTAGATTATTTGATACATCTATTGAGCTTAATGAATTCTGAGCAACACTTATATTGGTGAGATTAATATTAGTACTTAAATTTATATTTGATATTAAGTTATTATTTATTGAAAGATTCGTTAATTGAACTAAATTATTAATATCAAGTGTAGTTATTTGATTTCCTTCTGCAAAAATAATTTCAAGAAAAGAGTTAGAAGTTAAGTCTAAATTTGTTAGATTATTATAAGAACAATCTAACCAAGTTATATTAACAAATGCTTCAATTCCAGTTAAATCTGAAATGTTAGCACTATCAACTGCCAAGCCATTTACTGCAGCTGCTTCTGCAAAACTAATTTCATTATCTAAATTTGTGTTTATACTGCTATTTGAAACCAGCTCATTTTTAAAGTTAGGGTCGGGTATATTTACATTTTGGGCTTGATTAATTAACCTGAGTTCGGGATAAGAAATTGTTAATAAAAATGTTATTTAAACATTTGA
>JAVVER010000166.1:0-4397 GCA_032251145.1 Vicingaceae bacterium
AACTTATTAGCTTTTTCCGTGATTTTACTTAGACAACTTTAAACAACTTCAATATATAAAAATGTTGGACAAAAACCAAATAGTAATATATAAATCGGAAGATGGACAAATGCAAATAGATGTTCAGCTTCAAGATGAAACTGTATGGCTGACACAGGCACAATTGGTTGATTTATTTGAAAGAGATCAATCTGTAATTTCAAGACATCTTAATAATATTTTTAAAGAAAAAGAATTGGATAAAGATAGCAATATGCATTTTTTGCATATTGCTAATTCGGATAAGCCTGTTGCTTGTTACAATCTTGATGTTATTATCTCCGTTGGGTATCGTGTAAAATCGAAAAGAGGAACACAATTTCGTATTTGGGCAAATAAAGTATTAAAAGATTTCTTAGTTAAAGGCTACGCTTTAAATGAAAAAAAGTTAAAGGAGACTCAACAGCAATTTTCTGCATTACAAAAAAGCATTAAATTGTTAGAAAATGTTGTTAATCAAAAACAATTAAATTCTGATGAGGCAACAAGTCTGCTTAAAGTAATTACAGAGTATTCACACGCACTAAGTTTATTAGATCAATATGATCATCAAAAACTATCTATACAAAAAAAGGTAGATAAGGATATAAATAAGTTAACCTACGAAGAAGCTATTAAACAAATAAAGTTATGGAGAGATAGTCACAATGGAGGAGCATTGTTTGGAAATGAAAAAGATGCTTCATTTAAAAGTTCGTTAGAAACCATCTACCAAACTTTTGATGGTATTGATTTATATCCAAGCATAGAAGAAAAAGCAGCCAACTTACTTTATTTTGTAGTTAAAAACCATTCTTTCTCAGATGGAAATAAAAGGATTGCAGCAGGGTTATTTGTATTTTTCTTAGATAAAAACAGGAAATTATATAATCCAGATGGCAGTAAAATTATTGCTGATAATGCTTTAGTTGCTATAACTATTATGATTGCAGAAAGTAATACTGAAGAAAAAGAGGTGATGATTAAATTGATAGTAAATTTAATGTTAAGCTAATTGAGTTAATTACTGATTTGATAAATTTTATGGAACAACATTATCAAAGAGATATAACTCCAGTATTTAGTTCTCCTAAAAATCATAAAGGAGGTTATTTGGGGAATAACAATAACGGTGGCTGTTTTTCATTTATCCTAATCTTAGTTATTTTGATTTTACTGTTTCTTACTTTTGCTTTATTTTCGTAGTTCTTTAAGAGGAAGTAGGTGAAATAAATTGAATTAATAAAACTAAACTTATGTTTGAAGAAGAAGAAAATGACGAATTAGAAAAATATAAAAAACTGCCTGTCTATAAAAAAGCAGACGAGATTACTGATTTGGCTTTTAAAATTTCTACTTTCATTAATGAATCTATAGATAAAAATCTTGAAGATGCAGAGTTGATGTTGGCTAAAGCATATATAGAAGATATAGTTGGTAATGCCTATATTATTATTGCAAAAATTGCAGGAGCCGAAGTAGCTGAGTTGTACGATATAAAAATGGAAAATGCCGCTATTATTAGAAAAGCTGCCCGAGAAATAAAAGTAAATTGTACAGGCTTGAAAATGTTTATGATAGATGGTTTCGACTATTTAGATTTGTTACGAGAAGAGATTGAATTGTTTCGTATAGAATTTGCCGAGTGGGTAAAAACCTTTGACCCTTGGAATTACATTATAGATAGATGGGGATTGTTTAATCCACCAGGAGTGAATTATGATGACCACGACCCGGATGATGATATTCCTTTTAATCCAGAAGATTTTTTGAAGTAAAAAATAAAATATCTACAAGCTTAAAAATATTTCAAAAACAAAACAGCCACCACTAACATTCCTAGGGCTATTAATATAAGGAAAACATAAGTTCTACGTTGGTTCCACAATAGCTTTTGATTTACTTTAGTCCATATATAACTCCATAGTTTCATAAGCACTAGTTTACACAAATAAAATGACTTGGCATAATGTTAATCCCTCTGTTATACATTAAATCTGCTGAACCAAAACTAAAATCTTGTATTCATCCATTGAAAAAGAGTTATGAAGATAATGTTTAAGTTTGCAGTAAATGAGCAAACAATACGAACATATTTTTTTCGACTTAGACAGAACACTATGGCATTTTGATGAAAACTCTAAAAATGTGTTGAATGAAATCTTTACAAAGTATGAGCTGATTCGTTATATCAATAAATATGTTTGAGTAATAATAAGAATTATAAAAATTTAAGCATATATTTGCAACTAATTAATAGTTACATTCGTTGCAGTAATAAAAAGTTGTGAGTAAAATTGATAAGCTAATAAAAAAACTAAAATCAAATTCAAGAGATTTTACTTGGGACGAACTCAAAAAAGTATTGGCTCATTTTGGTTTTGCAGAAATAAAAAAGAAAGGGAAAACTGGTGGCTCAAGAAGAAAATTCATTAATGATAAACAAGATATTATCAGTTTACATGAGCCACATCCTGAAAAAATAATAAAGGCATACGTTATAAAACAAATAATTGAACATTTAAATTTATAAGTTATGGATAATAATTTAACATATAAAGGATATTTAGGAACTGTTAGTTTTAATTCAGATGATGAAGTGTTTTATGGTAAAATACATGGAATTAATGATTTAGTTACTTTTGAAGGTAAGTCTGTCGATGAGCTAAAAAGTTCTTTTAAAGAAGCTGTTGATGATTATTTGGATACTTGTGCAGCGTTAAATAAGGAACCTAATAAAACATTTAAAGGGAGTTTTAATGTAAGAATAAGTACTAAATTACATAGAAGAGCAGCCTTAATAGCAAGTGAAAAAAGTATTTCATTAAATGACTTTGTGAAAAAAGCTATTTCCTATGCTATATCGCATGAAAACGATATAGACGACAACTTAGTAACTCAGTAAAAGAAATATATCTCTTTAACTTTTTAAGCTAGGTAAATTTTAAATGAGCAAACACTACGAACATATTTTTTTCGATTTAGACAGAACGCTGTGGCATTTTGATGAAAACTCTAAAAATGTGTTGAATGAAATTTTTGTAAAATTTGAGTTGGCTCGTTTTATCAGTAATGTAGATGAGTTTTTAAAAACCTATGAAGTTATCAATGAAAAGCTTTGGAAACAATACAGCAAAAGCAAAATAGATAAAGAAAAACTTCGCTCCGAAAGGTTTTACCAAACCTTATTGAAATATGGTGCAGATGATAATGCTATTGCTGTGCAAATAGGCGATTATTACATTAACCATTCTCCACAACAAACCACTTTGTTACCACATACTATTGAGACCTTAGATTATTTAAAAAATAAATATGAGTTACATATTATTACCAACGGCTTTGAGGAAGTTCAGTTGATAAAACTAAGTAAGTCGGGAATAATGGATTACTTTAATCAGCTTGTATTTTCTGAGAAAGTAGGCGTGAAAAAACCACATCCGCTAATTTTTAAAAAAGCCATTAAAAACGCCAATGCACATGTTAGCAATTCCATAATGATAGGGGATGATTACTATGCCGATATTTATGGAGCTACAAGAGCTGGCATGGATAGTATTTATTTTAACTTTAACAATCGTCCGCATCAACACAAGGTTAATAATGAAATTAATTGCTTAAGCGAGTTGACTGGTTTTCTTTGAGTGGTTTTCTTTGAGTGGTTTTCTTTTAAATCAACTAGCGGCTTGAATATTAGATTCTTGACAGACTTCTTCGACAAAAGCATTCCTGATTTTACTATCAAAATAAGTCAGATCAATTGTATATTTCTGATTTACATTGTCTTTTAATACTAACTTTTTCCCATTGATATTAATCGTTTTAATATTTTTTAACTCTCTTTTATCAGTCCTGAAAGGATTTATATATACATGTAATATTCTTTTTTCAATTTTAGCATAAGGTTTAAAAAGACCGAAAAATCCATATAAAAAACCTAAGATAGAAAAAACAATAGCAAGTAATTCATTAATGAACATAAACAAACTTACTGTAATTCCATGTATAACAAGAATTATAGAAATAAGTATTATGATTATAGGGAATATTTTATTTCGTTTGTATGTATTATCCATTTATTAATCATTTTTAACTCCTATCGCATAAGCAGATTAATGATAGGTTGAAACAATTTATTCTTTTTATACTCAGAAAGAAATTTTTTAAATACATCGTTTGTTCCTCCAGTCAAAGTCTGAAATTCCAAATAGTCAATCATTTCTTTTCAGTTTTTTTAGAGTTAAAATTTTCATCCCTTAAACTTTAGCTAAATCACCAACTGGATTCTCAAGTAAAGCACAATCTTTAATAAATTGTTTAATTGTCATAATGAAGTTGTTTAAAGTTGTCTAAGTAAAATCACGGAAAAAGCTAATAAG
>JAVVER010000167.1:0-4334 GCA_032251145.1 Vicingaceae bacterium
TCTCCCCAACCCCTCCGAAGGAGGGGCTCTATATAGTTGACTCAACAAGGGGTCATGACCCCTTGTCAAAAATATACAAATGAATAAAAAGCAACGTGTGATGGAAAATGGCTTTGAGCGTTGGCTTCCCCTCTTGAGAGGGGCAGGGGTGTGTAGATGAAACGAGCAATAATAAAACAGATAAACAATTAAAGTGTTAACATGAAAATAAACATAGTTATATTAATAATTTTATTTCTTTATTCTTGTTCATCTACTGAAGAACGAATTACTACATCTACTTATATAAATGGGAAGGTTAAACAAGAAAAGATATTCAAAAATGGGAAAAAAGATTCGTTGAATTATCTTCTTAAACAATATAATCCTAATGGCACTATTGAGATGGTAGGAGAATTTAAAGATGGGAAAGAAAATGGGCTTTTTAAATGGTATTACCCAAATGGTAATAAGAAATGGATTGAGAAATATAGGAATGGAATATCAGTTGATACTACCTATTGTTATTATGAATCTGGGGACTTGAAGAGAAAAGCTATAACATTGAATAATAGTAAAATTAAACAGGCAACTGAATACTATGAAAGCGGTGAGACAAAAATAAAATCCTTCATAAATAGTGGAGATTATATCGATAGTCTATGGAGTGGGTATTATAAAAATGGTCAAATTAAGGAATCTGGAAAAGTGAGTAAAGGGGAGAAGGTTGGAATTTGGAAGTTTTATAATGATGAAGGAATTCTTCTCGATTCGGTAGATCAAACAGGAATGAGCAAAATTGTTTTTGATTTTGAAATAGAAGAAATAAAAGAACAAAATAGCAAAAAGGGTGTTTAGCAATTAGAAAATGAAAGAATTAAATCCAAATATACAACACACCCCCACCCCCTCTCAAGAGGGGAAGGCTACCCGCATATCCATAATTCCTTCATCTGCAACCTACCCCTTAAGACTATCTGTATTATGGCAACATAAAAATAGCATAGAAGAATGTAAATTGGATATAGATGATTTGCCTTCTACCTTTCATGTTGGAGCATTTAAGAATAACGAAATAGTTGCGATAGGTACTTTTTTACAACAACAAAACGAAAAAATTGAAGCAGCAAATCAATACCGATTAAGAGCTATGGCAACATCGCCAAAAGTAAGAGGAGAAAATTTCGGAAAACAAGTAATTGATTTTGCAATAGAAGAATTAAAAAATAAAAAAGTCGATTTACTTTGGTGCGATGCCCGAAAAGTAGCACTCGGTTTTTACGAAAAAATGGGGTTTAAAACACTAGGAGATTTTTATGAAGTTCCCATTATTGGGAAACATAAATTGATGTATAAAAGCCTCCCCAACCCCTCCGAAGGAGGGGCTTTCGTAGATAGCGACACTTCAAATCTTAAACTTTACAACCCTTAAACAATAAAAATATGGAAACAAAAAACACACTAAAAGGCGGAGAGTTTTTAATTAAAGAAACAGACGCTAATTCGGTATTTATTCCCGAACAATTTGATGAAGAACAACAAATGATTGCTGCAACCTGTATGGATTTTGTAGAGCAAGAAGTTCTACCCAATATAGAGCGAATAGAAAAAATGGAAGAAGGTTATACGCCTTCATTATTAGAAAAAGCAGGAGAATTAGGCTTGTTGGGTATTTCAATTCCTGAAGAATTAGGTGGTTTTGGTAAAGATTTCGTTACCAGTATGCTAACTACCGAAGTATTGGGCGGAAGCTATTCTTTTGCTGTTTCACTTTCTGCACATACAGGAATTGGAACTTTACCTATTTTGTATTATGGCAATGAAGCTCAAAAACAAAAATATATTCCAAAATTAGCCTCTGGCGAATGGAAAGCTGCTTACTGCTTAACAGAGCCAGGTTCAGGGTCTGATGCTAACTCAGGAAAAACCAAAGCAGTGTTGAATGAAGATGGTAAACATTACACCATTAATGGACAAAAAATGTGGATTACCAATGGCGGTTTTGCTGATATTTATACCGTTTTCGCTAAAATTGGCGATGATGAAAATCTTTCTGCATTTATTGTGGAGAAAGATTTTGGTGGCATTTCTTTAAATCCTGAAGAAAAGAAAATGGGAATTAAAGGATCTTCAACTCGTCAGGTATTTTTTAACGATTGCAAAGTACCCGCAGAAAACCTGTTGGGCGAAAGACAAGAAGGATTTAAAATAGCCTTAAACATCTTAAATATTGGTAGAATAAAATTAGCTGGAGCTGCCATTGGTGGAGCAAAAAGAGCCATAGGAGATGCTGTTAATTATGCTAACGAAAGAGAGCAATTTGGCAGACCCATTTCTAAATACGGAGCCATTAAATATAAATTAGCCGAACAAGCCATAAAAGTTTATGCTTCAGAGTCTGCTGTTTACCGTTGCAGTCAAAATGTTGATGATGCCATTAATGCCTTGATAGCAGAAGGAATGGATAAAGGGCAAGCCACTTTAGAAGGCATCAGACAATTTGCAGCCGAAGCAGCTATCCTAAAAGTAAACGGTTCTGAAACCTTAGATTATGTGGTTGATGAAGCAGTTCAAATTTATGGCGGAATGGGTTATTCAGCTGAATCTCCTGTAGAAAGAGCTTACAGAGATGCACGTATCAACCGAATTTTTGAGGGAACCAACGAAATTAACCGAATGTTAATTGTGGATATGTTGCTGAAAAAAGCCATGAAAAACGAATTAGATTTAATGGGACCAGCTCAAGAAGTAGCAAAAGAATTAATGAGTATTCCCGATTTTGGTGCAGCACCAAGCACTATTTTTGAAGCAGCACATCAACAAATTAAAAATTACAAAAAGGCTATTTTAATGGTTGCCGGAAGTGCTGCTCAAAAATTAATGATGCAATTAAGCAAAGAGCAAGAAATACTTATGAACATTGCTGATATGGTAATCGAAACGTATGTGGCAGAATCGGTATTGTTGAGGGTTGAGAAATTGGCAACTCTAAAAGGTGAAGCAGCCATAGAAAATCAAATAGCCATGATGCAAGTGTATATTTATGATGTTGCCGATAAGGTAAATAAATATGGAAAAGATGCCATTAATTCTTTTGTAGAAGGCGATGAACAAAAAATGATGCTGACTGGTTTAAAGCGTTTTACCAAACAAAATATGTTTAATGTAAAAGATGCCCGAAGAAAAGTAGCTGAAAAATTAATAACAGAGAATAAATATTGTTATTAAATTTGCTCTTTAAAAGCTATTTCTTTTGGCAACTTTATACATAGAACAAACACATAAAACTCCTGAAATTGATTTTAACCTTTCTACAGGAAAATTATCAATTTCAGGAGTATCTGTACCCGAAAATGCACACGAGTTCTATTTTCCTATAATTGAATGGCTTCAACTTAACATGTCTAAAAGTACTTGTGAAAATTGTGAGTTAGATTGCAAAATAAGCTATCTCAATACCAGTTCCTTGCAGTTTTTAGGAGATATTTTCTTTTTGGTAGATAGTTTAAAATCTAAAATTCCTGAAGAAGTAATTAGCATCAATTGGTATTACGATTTTTTTGATAGTGATATGAAAGAAACTGGGGCTGATTTTAAAGATGTGGTAGATGTTAATTTTAATCTTAAGGAAGTAAAGATTACTTAATTTCTTTAAGCATTTCATTAGATAGGTTATATTTTTCTAACAAATTATGTAAATATCTTTTAAATTTATCACTTATTCCTCCTTTTGAACAACAATATCCTCCCTCTCCTTCACACATACAATCTCCTTGTCTTTGAACTTTTAATGGGAATGATGCAAACAAATTGTTAGTCCATAAGCTTATTAAAACCTCTTCTTTTACTGTATCATTCTTATGAAAAGATAGTTTTAAGTCATAAACAGGTGTGGAAGCTTGAGATTGACCATAAGATTTTTTTTGATTAATTTTTTTGATTAGTCTTTCAGCATCTTTTGAATTGATTGTTGAATTTCCAGTTATGATGATAGTATCAGTTGATTTACCAGTAATCAAATCAATTTGATTTGAATAATCATCAAAAATTTGAATTGTTAAACTGTCATAATTAGCAACATTAATTTTTTTATTGTTTGTTTGTCCAAATGCTGAAATGAATGACAATAAAATAATTTTGAAAAAAAGAAGATTTGCAATTTTCATTTTGGATGATAATAATGAGGCTCTAATTTAAAATTTTTAATATTATTCTGCCATTTTTTTTGTGAGCGATTTTTTTTTCATTAACATTCATTTTATTAATTTTTTTTTCATTGTAAATTAGGTTTTTTTCGCCATAGCCAACTGGTATTGTAAGCTTCCCCAAAAATAGTACAGTTTAAAAGTAGAAAA
>JAVVER010000168.1:0-4234 GCA_032251145.1 Vicingaceae bacterium
GCTAATTTATTTCACTGCTTTTCTTTTATCGTTAATGTCACTTACTACTTTTTCTTGTTTTTTTATATCGCTTTTTAACTTCTCAATATCTTTTTCATTAGACTCAATGTCTTTTTTATTGTCTTTAATTTTCTTTTCGTCCTTGCTTATTTTGTCGGTAAGTTTCTCATGGTCTTTGTCTAATTTTTCTTTGTCTTTAGCCAATTTGTCCATTTTTCCTTTGCCGCTATTCATCTTTTTATTTACTTCTTTTAAATCTTCCGAAACTTCTTTCAGTTTACTATGATTTTTCTTTATGTCTTCTTCCCTATCTTTAGAGTCTTGACTTAATTTTTTATTTTTATCTTGTAAACTAGCTACTTTATCTTGTAGCTTTTTTAGGTTTTTTTGTTCTTTGTCTAATTCTTTTTCAATCACCACAATAGAAATGTCTTTAGAAAGGTTTTCCATAAACTTTTCTGCTTGTTTATAGGCTTTAGATTTTGGTTCAATAATTTCATTATTTATTTCAAAAGAAACATACAATTCTGAAGTGTTGTCTTTCATCTTTTTTACAGCAACATAAGCATCAATTTTATCTTCTGTAATGGATTTTATGATTACGTTATCTAAGATTAGCTCTTTTTTTTGTTCGGTTACAGTACCAACATTTTTTTCTAATTCTTTTTGAAAAGCTTTTAAAATATCTTTTATATCATCTGTAAAAATATTTACTTTTAGTGCGTGTTTTTCTCCACTAATAAATTTATATTTTGCGTTTTCTACTTTAACTTTTTGTGCAAAAGCAACATTTGTTAGTAGTATTAAGATAAGTAAAACTGTATTTTTCATGATTTTAAATTTTTGGTTGGTATAAAGTTAATCTTTTATTCCCAACATCGCTTTTAATCTTGGATGTTCTTCTTTGGCTTTAATTTCATTTAATATTTCCATTAAATGTTGTTGAGCATTTTTATCTTTATCGATGTTGGTTCTTAATTTTTGTTCGTTTTCAGAACCAACCTCAGCTTGTTTAATCTCTTGTTCAGCAATATGAATTCGGTTAGCGTACATCGCTTCTAAGTCTGATATTCCATTGATGGCTGCCATTCTAATCCACCAAGTTTTTTCGTTTAGAGCAGTTTCTCTAAGAATTGCACTTCCTTTTTTAACAGTTTTGTGGTCTTGGTTTTTTAAATAACGAGTGGTTGACATGGCAAAACCGTATTTTTCAAATCCAGATATTTCTTCATTTTTAGTGATGAAATAATCCAATTGTTTTTCTGTTCCGTGTTCTTCATAAACAGCAGTTATTGCCGAAACAATGTTGCTATTTTTTTCTTTTTCGAATGCAGCAGCATATTTCATAGCCAACGAGCCATTGTTTTTAGATAAGGCTAATAACGATTCGCCAATTACATAATACGATTGTTCTTCCATTCCGCTAACACAAACATCGGTTACTGCTTTATCGTTTTCAAAATAACGAGCTAAAGCAGCAATAGCATCTCCTCTTACTTTAGAATCGCTATCGTTGTTTGCCATTTTCAATAATTTTTCTTTCACTACTTCTGGTTTAGCTTTAGCTGCGTTTTTTAATGCTCCAATGGCTTGTCTTCTTAAATATTCATACTCATCATCTAGTGCTTTTATAATAGTGGTTATGGCTAATTCATCTTTCGATTTTTTTAGCACGGCAATAGCTTCATATCTATCTAAATATTTCATTTTAATATTACCATAATTTTCCGTTGGTTGGTATAAAAATGCCCATTCTTCGGTAGAAGAATGATTATCATTTTTTTCGCAAAGCAACATTTTATCGGCATCTACATTTACAAAATCGGGTGTTGAAGTTTCAAACTCAAAAGTGTTGTTTACTTTATCAATAACCACTTTGTGAGAGCTTACTTTTCCATTGGCAAAAACATCAATTGTTATAGGTAATTTGTAAATAGGAGCTGTTTTTAAATCTTGTTTTTGTTCTACATGAACGTATTGAATGCCCAACGAATCGTTGTATTCGTATTTAATATCCAAAACAGGATGTCCTTTATCAAAAAACCACTGATTAAAAAACCAGTTAAGGTCTTCTCCAGTAACTTTTTCGCAAGCTAAACGAAGTTGATGCATTTCTACATCGGTAAATTTATTCTCTTCTAAATATATTTTTAATGAAGTGAAAAAAGCTTCATCGCCCATGTAGTTTCTGAGCATGTGTAAAATCCTGCCTCCTTTTTGGTAACTATGTCCATCAAACATATCTTCTTTATCATTATAATCAAAACGAATTAGGTCTTTTGGTCCAGATTGAGCTAACTGAAGCAAGTAACTTTTCAAATCCGACTGAATACCTTGAGCAGCTTTATCATCACCATATTTGTATTCATTCCATAAAAACTCTCCATACGTAGCAAACGACTCATTAAGTGGTAAATTAGCCCAAGATTCGCAGGTAACTAAATCGCCAAACCAATGGTGAAAAAGTTCGTGAGCAATTACATCTTCTGCATTGCTACCATCAATCAATTCTCTCTTAGTTTGGTAAGCAAAATCTCCAAAAATAACACCTGTAGTATTTTCCATAGCACCAGAAACATAGTCTCTAACTACTATCTGGTGGTATTTTTGCCAAGGATAAGCTACTCCTAAAACATTGGAATAGAATTCCAGCATTTCAGGCGTTTTACCAAAAATATCTTTGGCGTAAGGCTCATATTCTTCTTCTACATAATAGTCAACATCTATGTTTCTCCATTTGTCTTTTACAATTTTATATTCGCCAATAGCCATCATAAATAAATAAGGAGCGTGAGGCATATCCATCTCCCAAAAATCTGTTCGGGTACCGTTACCATTAAGTTCCGAATGAGTTAGCAACCCGTTAGATAAAGTCACATATTTTTCTTCAACAGTAATGGCAATTTCTTGTGTAGTACGTTGGTTTGGAGCATCAATTGTAGGGAACCAAGCGGAGTTAGCTTCAGTTTCTCCTTGTGTCCAAATTTGTGGCATTTTGTTTTTCTCTTCACCTTTTGGATTTATAAAATATAATCCTTTATCAGAAGAAATGGCACTACTTCCACCTTCTTTTAGTTCTTCGGGTTTAGAAGTATAATCAATAAAAATAGTAAGTGTATCGTTTCGGGTATATACTTTATCTAATGCGATGTTGATGATTAAACTGTCGTAAGCAAATTCTAACGGTTTTTTGTTGCCGTTTTCAATCAATGCTATTTTATGAATATCCATTCCTCTTGCATTCAATTCTAATTGCTGAGTAGCATAAAAATACGGACGTAAAGTAATGTCGGCTTTACCATAAAGATGAGCTTTTTCCCAATTAAAACTTACGGCTAATTTGGTATGAATAAGATCAAATTTTTTGGTGTAAGCAGCTTGATAGACAGGTCGCTCGGTTTTAAACGGATTTTCAATTTCAATTACTTGCTCAGGAAGTGTAATGGTTTCTGTGGTTTTACATCCTAGAATAAAAATAATAGCTAAAAGCGATAAGATTAATTTGTTCATGTTTTTTGAAATAAATTTTTAAGATGACAAAGATGATGAAAATTGATGGAATAGCTTAAATTTTTATCATTTATAACATTCAGAATTTTAAAATAATAATCGAACTCAGGTTATAAGAATAAATCCACATTTAATATATCTCTTCAAACAATTTTTTATTTATTAATTTCGCACCTCATTATAAAAAATGAGTATGAGCAAGTTCAACGAATATAAAGGATTAAATCTTCCTAATGTAGCTAAACAAGTGCTAGAGCAATGGGAAGCAAACAAGGTTTTTGAACAAAGTGTTACTTCGCGTGATGAGAACAAACCGTTTGTATTTTTTGAAGGACCACCTTCAGCTAATGGTTTACCGGGAATTCATCACGTAATGGCTCGTGCTATTAAAGATATTTTTTGCCGATACAAAACCTTAAAAGGCTACCAAGTAAAACGTAAAGCCGGATGGGATACCCACGGGTTACCGGTAGAGTTAGGCGTAGAAAAAGAATTAGGGATTACCAAAGAAGATATCGGTAAAAAAATTACCATTGAAGAATACAACAATGCTTGTAAAGCAGCTGTAATGCGTTATACCGATGTATGGAATAATCTTACCCGCCAAATGGGTTATTGGGTGGATATGGATGACCCTTACATTACGTATGAAAACAAATACATCGAATCGGTGTGGTGGTTGTTAGGACAACTTTTCCAAAAAGGCTTGATGTATAAAGGTTAT
>JAVVER010000169.1:0-3956 GCA_032251145.1 Vicingaceae bacterium
TTTTTGTCCATTTTTTACACTTTTTAGTGTAAACCTATTTCAGGACAAGACAGTGGACTTTGGAGCGAATTAGTGCGAAAGAGAGGGGCTTACTTATCCAACTCCTCGTAAACAGAATTTTTGCTCTTAAACTCAGGTAATAATGCCTTCATTTGAGTCACAATTTGAAAGTTGTTTTGAGCGTTAAAACTGCTTATCAGTTGGTTAATTTTAGTATCCACTTCCTGGAAGTCATATTTCTTAACCTTCGCTATCATAATTTGATTGTGATGCGTAGCGATGGTATTTTCTTCATTTGCCAATAATTCTTCATACAGTTTCTCTCCCGGACGAAGTCCTGTATAGGTAATCTTAATGTCTTTATCTAAGGTTAAGCCTGATAGTTTTATCATTTTTTTAGCTAAATCGAGTATTTTAACCGATTCGCCCATATCAAAAATATAAATCTCCCCTCCTTCTCCCGATGTTCCTGCTTCTAGTACTAACTGACAAGCTTCAGGAATAGTCATAAAAAATCGGGTAATATCTGGATGAGTGATAGTAATTGGTCCTCCGCTTTCAATTTGCTTTCTAAACCTCGGAATTACTGAACCGTTGGAGCCTAATACATTTCCAAAACGAGTGGTAATAAATTTAGTATTAGCGGTAGTACTAAGCGATTGGATGTATATTTCTGCAATTCTCTTACTTGCTCCCATTACATTGGTTGGATTTACAGCTTTATCGGTAGAAACCATCACAAATCGTTCTATATTGTACTGTACGGCTAAGTCTGCAATTACTTTTGTCCCCAACACATTGGTAAAAATAGATTCCGAAGGATTATTTTCCATCATAGGAACATGTTTGTAAGCCGCAGCATGAAAAACATAGTTAGGCTGGAAAGTCTTAAAAAGATTTTCCATTCTTTCTTTGTTTCTAATGTCTCCAATCACTATTTCGTAAGGAACATGGTTAGGATCATCGCCTAATTCTAACTCCATATCATACAATGGCGATTCTGCTTGGTCGAGCAAAATTATTTTCTTCGGACTAAAATGAACAATTTGTCTTACCATCTCGCTGCCTATACTCCCTGCTGCTCCGGTAACCAATATCACTTTATCAGATAATTGTTGTTTAATGTTGTCTTCACTCAGTTTAATGGGTTCTCTTTCCAACAGTTCTTCAATCTGAATTTTTTTAATTTGCTTAAAACTCAGCTGTCCGTTAATCCAGTTAGACACAGGCGGTACGTTCAGTACTTTGGTATCGTATTTCAAGCAAGTATCAATCAGCATTTTTTTTCTCGCACTAGAAAGCTGCTGAACCGATATAATTAAATGAGCGACATCTTCTTTACTCAATAAATCATCTAACTTGTTTAGACCTAAGATTTTTACACCCTCTAAAATCTTTCCTTCTTTTTTAGCATCTTCATCAATAAACGCCAATACTTTGTATTTTAATCCTGCATCTTTATCAAGCGTTCTTTTAGTAATAATACCCGATTCTCCCGCTCCGAAAATAATAACGTTGCTTTTTTCTCGGTAGGGATTCATTATTTCTGTGTAAATAGATTTAAACAACACCCTTAGCGTTATCATTAAAAACAGGGTTGCCATGTAATCTATAATAATGATAGAAAACGGTAGTGGAAAGGTTTTGTTGATACCGTAATAAAAAATAAGGTTGATTACTACAAAAACTAAACTACCTAAAGTAAGCGTTACAAAAATTCGTTGGGAATCTTTAGAACTAGTATGTTTTACAATGCCTTTGTAAGTTCCAGCTATTAAAAAGCTAAGAAGTCTTACTCCTAAAATCACACTAAATACAAATGGAAAAGCTTTTATTTCTACTTCTGGTATATTGAAGTTGAAACGAACTAAATAAGCAATGATGATGGCAAAAAAACAAATTACCAAATCAATAATAAGCACCATCCATCGGGGAAAGTTATTTTGAAATATGTATTTAATCCAACTCATTAATTTAAAACTGAAAATTATAAAAATTCTACTACTGAAACTGGGTTAACTTAAAATTAATATTCACAATTATTAATTAATAATTTTAGCAATGGTTTTGAATATTATTTTTATATCGGTTATAACACTTTTTTCTTCAATATATTTCAAGTTAAGCTTTAACTTACTAGGCATAACTTCTTCAATATATGTGTTTTCAGGGTTTTCTGACCTCCCTAACACTTCATTTTCATTAATATATGCTATACTGGCATAATCGGTAATTCCGGGCTTCACCGTTAATACTTTTTGCTGCTCTTGGTTGTATAAATCAACATACTTTCTAACCTCAGGACGAGGACCAACCAAACTCATGTTGCCAATAAAAACATTAATTAATTGAGGAAGTTCATCTATTTTGTATTTTCTGATAAAATAACCAGGCTTGGTAATTCTACTATCATTTCCACCAACAGTAAGCAAGCCTTTTTTGTCAGAGCCTACTGCCATCGACCTGAATTTAAATAGCTTAAAATCTTTTCCCTCTTTCCCTACTCTAGTTTGTTTGTAAAATACACCACCTTTAGAGTCTAAGGCAATGATAAGTCCGATAATTAAAAATAGCGGGAATAATAGGATTAATCCAATCAATGAAAAAAATATGTCCATTAATCTTTTTATCATTTTCCCATTACTTTTTTAACTGCGTTAACTACTGCTTTTATAACGGTTTGAATCTGTTCGTCTGTCAAATCATAAAATACTGGCAAGGATATTTCTCTAGAAAAATTATCCAGCGTTACAGGGTAATTGTTGACATCATACCCTAAATTTTTATAAAAACTCATGGCAGGAACAGGAATAAAGTGAACATTTACCGACACATCCTGATTAAATATTTCCTGAATAATCGCATCTCTTTGCTCTTCCGTACAGTTTTTAATCCTTAGCGGAAACAAATGGTAAGAAGTTTCTATTGATAGGTTTTTGTTACCAATAACAGGTAATTCAGCCCAATCATAGGCTTTTAAAGCCTTAAGATATTCGTTAATAACATATTTTCTTTTCGGTAACGTCTCACCATCATACCTGGCTAATTCCACCTGACCTATAACAGCCATTATATCTGTCATGTTGCATTTATAACCAGCTTCAACTATATCATAACGCCAATTGCCTTTTTGCGTTTTTGCTAATGCATCTTTATTTTGTCCGTGCAAGGTTTTTACACATAACGTTTGGTAAATCTCATCATTATCAAAAGGTGCAGGAAAATTAAGTGCTACTGCCCCACCTTCAGCAGTAGTTAGGTTTTTTACCGCATGAAAAGAAAAAACAGAAACATCTGTTAACGCACCAGTTTTCTTTCCATTATAAGTCGCACCAAATGAATGAGCTGCATCAGAAAGGACTAAAATTCTACCTAGTTTTTTTTGTTCGCCTGTTGTAGCAACAAAAGTGTTTTTATGTTTGTTTACCAACGCATGAATGGCATCAAAATCACATGGTAAACCGCCAAAATCTACCGGCATAATTACTTTTGTTTTTGAGGTGATAGCTTTTTCAATTTCAGTAACATTAATATTAAAATCATGAGGATTTACATCTACAAAAACAGGCTTAGCTCCACAATGCATTACCACATTAGCCGTTGCCGAATAAGTATAAGCAGGCAAAATAACTTCATCGCCTTCTTTTACACCAAACCAACGCAAAATAATTTCTAATCCTGCGGTAGCACTGTTTAAGCAAAGTGTATTTTTATTACCACAATAAGCTGTAATCTCTTTTTCAAAAGCTTTAGTTCTTGGACCTGTAGTAATCCAACCCGACTGAAGCACCTTAGTTACTTCGTCTATTACCTGCTGATTAATGTGTGGTGGTGAAAATGGAATCATATATTTAGTTATCCGTTAATCGTTATTCGTTAATTGTTTATGTATATTTCTAATTCTTTTCGATGAGCTGCACTCAACACTATTAAATTTCGCTCCTTCGGAGCTTTGT
>JAVVER010000170.1:0-3955 GCA_032251145.1 Vicingaceae bacterium
TGCGGCTATTCCAAATGCGGATAATGGGAGGGGAAAGTTGTGGGTTTTTGGTGGTATTAACTAGTTATGCACAAGCTCACAGCATCACATTAAAAAATATCCAATATGAAAAAAGTAGTGGCAGTATTGCACCAAATGAAGAAAATATTATTAGACAACGATTATACACTTTACGATAATGGAGAAGTCTTACATGAATTCGACAACAGTACATTTCCTGGAGGTCAAGGTCATTCACAAATACTTTCGGCTAAAGGATTGAAAACAGAAATTAAAGAAAAACTCTTAGCCAATGCTTCAGACAAAAATAAAGAGTTAGTTAAAAGTTTACTAGGATTAGAGTAATCGAACTTGCTGAGAATGGAATATTATAGATTAGAATTTAGTGAAGAACAGCAGTGGTTGAGATTAGACAATTACACTAACGAAGCAAATACATATGGTTTTATTACCATTATGGAAAAGTGCACAGATATGGAATGTCATATATTCGAGGCGTTTTTGACAAAAACCAACGGTGAAACTCTTGAAAACAGTAGCATAAAATATAGAAATGCAGACGTTTTAGAAGCAAAACAAGAACTCGATTTTTTTCTTGAGTCTTTGAGACAATACGAATTGGAAATAGTTAGAAAAGATAGAAAGTGAATTTGTTAAAGAAGAGCCAGCGTACAACAGCGGTAACCGTTGCACAACCCTTCAAAAAGCCTAATTTTTCAAAATAAGCACAAAATAAAACCTCGTTACATTGATTTTAAGCGAGGTCTATTTTTGTAATGAAGTTGTTGTTGCTAAGAAAAGGATGGCTTAAAAAAGCTCTTTAAAAGTCAAAAAAAACAGGGTTTTCAAAGGAGGAGCCACTTTCCCTTTGTTCATCGATACTACTTTGGCTATACTTTTGGGTTTTTGGGTTATAAACTTGAGGTATTTCTTCAAATCATAGGTCATAGCGTTATTGACCACCGAGTTAATGTTTTTTTTGTCTCCATAGTAGCTTTTGTTTGCTTTATACAAAAACCGAAAGTCAATGTCTTTGTCCAGCAATCGTTAAAAATTATGTTCAGGAATTAACTCCTATAAGTGAACTTGATAGAGCATTTTGGGTGTGAGTTCTTTTTTCCTTGCATGTTAAAAATACAAAAAACGAATCTTTTTAGCAAGTATTTTTTGGTATATTTGGGGTTGTGCAACAGGCACAGCGGGTATAAGAAATAACGGGTTTTGTGCTAAATCAAAGGACAGTGTTTTTAATAAAAGTCTGTATTAAACTGAAATAGAAGTGCTTTTAATCTGCTACTTCTCATACACACAAAACGTTGGTTGCAAACTTAACGAACCATGAAGTTAAAAAATCTGAATTTTGACCAATGGCTTAAGAACCATTCTCCTGACCATAATGACATATGGTGCAGGGAGTTATATCCATTTAATGTATTTAGACTTATTAATTTTGACAATAACTTAATAAACAATGAACAAAAATTAGAATTCAACAGTATTTCATATCTCGTTACCATTACGAAAATTGAACTTCAGGATAATGGTCGATATAGAACAACATTTGAAATATCAACTTTTCCTAAATCAAAAACGCAAGAATGGAAACAGAGAAAATGGAATACAACTTTCCAAATTATTTACAGTCAACAATTTGAGTTTGTAACAATCTTCGCTAAAAAAGAAGATCCTTCGAAGGATTATGTTGTAAGATTTATGAAGGGGAATTTTGAAAAAATCAATAGCGAAAAATCTATTCCAGTATCAGAATTGCTCATCAGGACATTAATTCTTCACATTGTAGAAGAAGCATTTCCAGGCGGTAAACACAATCAAGAATATGAATTTACCAGAGAAGGAGTGAATGACTTACCTGAGCACCCACAATTTCCAAGAAAGAAAACAAATCACTTTACTCCAATTTATAGTATAGGCAGAGATTTGTGGATTTGCTACTCATTTACCGAAGAAAAGGCACATAGACTAGCTTTTTATAACGCTAATCAATGCCAAACGTTAATAATAGTTTATTGTAATCCAACCTATACAAGACATCATCGGTGTAAGTATGAAGGAACTGAAATTATTTCAATTTATGAATTATCTGATAAGGTTTCGTCTGAAGTAAGAAATAAATATGAGAGGCATATAAGGTTCTTACAAAATTATCTCAACTTACCTGAAATCATTAATATTGATGAATTATTAAATGAAATTAACCAGCCCAAGCAAGAAGAATATGAAATCCATAAATCTGACTTAATGGAAGCATTTGGGACATTGAAGATATTCCCCAATAGCGAGAAAGACTTCTTACACTCTCTATGTTGCATCAACGTTATTAATGCGTATTTAAGCAGACAGAGAAAGGGAACCCAGATTTTAGATAAGGATGCAAAATTGTTCAGAAATATGTATAGCTTTAAATCGTATCTATCTTACATTCTTACAGAACGGATAAAAGCTAAGAATTTTTCAGCTCCTTTATATATTGAAAACAGTCTTATAATGATAGAAGTTAATGGTTTTCAATTTAGTTTTCACAATGTTCCTTTAAATGAGACATTAGAAAACTTTTCAAAAAGTCGGGACAACCGAAAAATAGAATGGTCAGGAAAAAGGCTTCAGCCAATAGCACCATTATTACTGAAATATTCACGTGGAATTAGACAGAAATAAAATAAAGCTAGCCACCAACAGGCGTTTGGCAAAAAAGCGGGTTCAAAATCCCACACTTGCCATAGTGATGGCCGTTGTGGTTAATACTAAAGAAACCTTACCCCTCTTAATCTTGTTTTTCGAAATAAGGATGTACTCCTTTTAAATCAATGTAGTCTTTGATTTTATCTGTTTCATTTAATGGAACATAATCAACAATATTACTTTCGTATATATGTTTCCAGATAGAATGATTTTTTTGTCCTAAACTCTTTTTAGGTTCATTACCGACTAGGAAATAATGCCCCTCTCCTTTTTCATAATCAACAGCCTTTGTGAATGAAATATATTTGGTCAAATCTCTTTCGAGGTCAACATATCTTTTAGAAAAATCTATGGTTTGTCCTGCAACAATTTGACCATTCTCTCCAATAAAATTAACATTAACAGGAGAAATTAACTCTTTAAAATCACTAGGTTTAACATCAACATCTAAATTAACTTTAGTCTTTATTTTAGAATATAATTTTGTTCTAACAATTTTAACTATATCCTGTTTTGATTTTTTTGTTATAATTTCTTCATCATTATTAAAAACATAGCTTTCATATAATTTTAAAAATGTTGCATCATCAAAATTTATGTCTATCTCTCTTGGTTCAGAAAATTTCACAATATTATTAGAATATCTATGGAGATAGCTAAAATATTTTTCATTAATCCAATTTTGAGGAATATCTTTTTTAAGATTTAATAGATCATTATTATGAAATTTAAAATTCAAATCATTATTTAAATTTTTAAAATAAGACTTTAAGAAACTATAATTTTGAATTGGAATTAGTTGTTTAACTATACCCAATTTGGTGTCTGAAATTTTGAATTTTACATCTTCTTCATTAGCCATAATTATTCCTATACTAATCTTTTCTTTAAGACTAGCATTAAGGGTTAAATACATTATGCTAAAAAAAGTATTCATTACTTAATATTTTCTTGAATTAGATATCTAAAGTTAAATTCGCAACTATTAAGCCATTCTGTAGTAAACAAATTTCTTCTCAATTGTTCCTCTAAAGAATCTTTGTCAACAGTCCATTCAACAGGGATTAACGAAATAATATCAGTTATATTATACTCACACTTTCTAGTGCAAATGTAGAACTTCTTAACCAAGTTATCAACAACTTTAACAAGATTTGGTCCTCGACTAAATAATATGTTTGCTAATTCAGTATTAATCAATGATTCAAAATCATTTATCTGATATAGTCCTCGATGTAATGCATTGGAATTAAAA
>JAVVER010000171.1:0-3953 GCA_032251145.1 Vicingaceae bacterium
TAGTGCAAAAAAAGAAACATTTTTTAATTTATAGAGGGGACTTTAAACAACTTCACTAAGAATAAATGAAGAAAGACCTTTAAACACTGAAGAATTAGAATAAAAAACTAATTAAAAATAAAAAAGTAATTAGTTAGTTAAAAAAAATGAAATCGATTGAAAAAAAATTCCTAAGTTTGCAGTCCAATTTTTAAAAGGTATATAAAATGGCAAAGAAAGGAAATAGAATTCAAGTAATCATGGAATGTACAGAGCACAAAGATAGTGGCATGCCTGGAACTTCAAGATACATTACTACGAAAAACAAAAAAAATACTCCAGATAGAGTTGAATTGAAAAAATACAACCCTATCCTTAAGAAAGTTACTGTTCACAAAGAAATTAAATAAATTAGAAATTTTCACTTTGTGAAAATTTCAAATAAAACTATAAGATATGGCTAAGAAAGTTGTTGCATCTATTCAGAAAGAAGGTGGTAAAAATTTTACGAAAGTAATTAAAATGGTAAAGTCTCCTAAGTCAGGTGCTTATGCATTTAAAGAAGAAATTGTTACTAAAGATAAAGTGGAAGATTTTTTTAAAAAATAATTTCCCTCCTCTTTTAGTTTCTAAAATATTTTATTGCTTCTTTCTTTATTTTAAGGAAAGAAGCTTTTTTTTTATATTGAAGTAATTTAACTTCAATTATTATCTCAATCTGTTATTAATATGGGTTTTTTCAAAATATTTTCTAAAGAAAAGAAAGAAGTGCTTGACGAAGGTTTAACCAAAACCAAAGAAAACTTTTTCTCAAAATTATCTAAAGCTGTTGCTGGAAAATCTAAAGTTGATAGTGAAATACTAGACAACCTTGAAGAAATCCTAGTAACCTCTGATGTTGGTGTTAATACTACTTTAAAAATCATTGAGAAAATTGAAGATAGAGTTGCTAAAGACAAGTATTTAGGAACTGATGAACTTAACAAAATACTTCGAGAAGAAATTACAGCTCTTTTAGAAGAAAACAATACTGAAAACTATACCGATTTTACCATACCTCAGCAAGACGAACCTTATGTAATTATGGTGGTTGGCGTAAATGGTGTTGGCAAAACTACCACCATAGGAAAACTAGCTCACCAACTTAAAAAAACTGGTGAAAAAGTAATGCTTGGAGCTTCCGATACTTTTAGAGCTGCTGCTGTTGAGCAACTTAAAATATGGGCTAACAGAGTGGATGTTCCTATTGTAGAACAAGGCATGAATGCAGATCCTGCTTCTGTGGCTTTCGATACCCTACAATCTGCAAAAGCAAAAGGAATGGATGTTGTAATTATTGATACCGCAGGAAGATTACACAATAAAATCAACTTAATGAATGAGCTTTCTAAAATTAAAAATGTAATGAAGAAAGTTATTCCTAATGCTCCTCATGAGATTTTATTGGTGTTAGATGGTTCTACTGGACAAAATGCTTACGAACAAGCCAAACAGTTTTCTTTAGCTACAGAAATTAATGCCTTAGCCATTACTAAGCTTGATGGTACTGCAAAAGGCGGTGTGGTTATTGGTATTTCCGACCAATTTAAAATTCCTGTAAAATATATTGGTGTTGGCGAAGGAATAGAACATCTACAGGTTTTTAATAAAGTTGAATTTGTTGATTCTTTGTTTAAAGAATAATAAGCTACACTTAACTTCTATAGCACAATTATTGTTAGCTTTAACTTTCTAAAGTATAACACCTATTTTAATGCTAAAATTCAGCTACAGTCTATTTTTCTCTCTTATTTTATTTATAAGCGCTTCCGTTTTTAGTCAAACTTCTGAAGAAAAAATCAATAACTTAACAGAAGAAATCAACCAACTCGACCAACAAAAAGAAGAACTTTACAAAGAGTTGGAAACTTACAAGCTTACAAAGCTCCGTGAAGATTTATATCAATACGGTTTACCTAAAACCAATGATGGAGATGAAGTTATTCATCATTCGGCTATGAGTTTGGTGTATTCCGAACCACACGAGCAAGCCAAATGGGTTGCCCATATTATTTTACCCGATATTATTAACGGAAAAACAGGAAGAACAAACGATTTTAGAGAAGATTCGCTGGTAAAAACAGGTTCAGCAACTGAGATAGATTATTTCCTTAAAACCAAAAAAGAAGATGGTAATTATGAGTATGATGGATTTGGCTACGATAGAGGTCATTTAGCTCCTTCAGCAGATTTTAGGTGGAGCCAAAAAGCACTTTCAGAATCATATTTTTATTCTAATATGTCACCACAATTAGCAGAATTTAACCGAGAAAAATGGGGCGAATTAGAAGATATTTTAAGAGGCTACATCTATAACAATCCAACTACACAGCTTTATGTTGTTACCGGTCCATTATTAAACGATACACTACCTAAAATTGAAAGAAGCGTTAACAAAGTAAGCATCCCTGCATATTATTACAAAGTAGTAATGGATTTAACCAACCAAAAAGCCATTGGATTTATAATGCCCAACCAAAAAATTAACTATCCATTAAACAATTATGCTGTAAGTATTGATGAAGTTGAAGCTGCTACAGGAATTGATTTTTTCTACCAAGTAGAAGATGAACAAGAAAATGCGTTGGAAAGTCAGAAAAACATTAGCGATTGGTTGCCAGAAAAACAAAAAAATGATGTTCAGCCACTTTACCAACCCGACTTGCCCAAAGGTGTTTATAATACCATACAAGCCAAAAGATTAATGGGCAGCAATAGAAAAGTTACTATTGCCGGAACAGTTGTTAGCAGCAAAGAAACCCGCAATGGACATTTATTTTTAAACTTAGACATTAACTATCCTAACCATATTTTTACCATTGCCATATGGAAACAAAATATATTAAACTTTAGTTACAATCCGCACGACATGCTGTTACACCGAACCATTTATGTAACCGGAAAAATTGCTGATTTTGATGGAATTCCTACCATGATTTTAGACAATGAAAAAGCCATAGAAATTCAAGCCAAAGAAAGGTATAAGTTGGTAATTGGTGATGAGGATTAATCACCTAGCATAATGTAAAAAATTGGGAAAGGTTATGTATAAAAAAATCAAGTTTTATAAGTTTCAATTAAAACACAAACTTTAATTCTTTCAAGTCAAATTCGTGCAGTTGATTATCGTAATAGAGTTGTAATTTTCCAGAAGTAGCAACCCCTGCAATTACACCACAAACCTCTTGATTTTTTATAAGATAAGTTTTTTTAATATTGTAGCCCATCAGTTGGTTGAGGTAATCTTTATTTAGCTCTCTAATTTTGTTAGATTTAAGTTGTAAATAGCGTTTTTCTATAAAAAACAATAATTGATTAAACAACCGATTGATATCGAAAGATTTATTAGTAACTAATTTTAATGAAGTAACCTGTTGTAAATAATTGTAAAATAAAGTTTGATTAACGTTTATTCCAATTCCGGCAACACAATATTCAATTTTTGAATTTTTTAATGTGTTTTCCAATAACATTCCAGCAATTTTTTGTTTTCCAACATATATATCATTAGGCCACTTTATACTGATGTTTTTAATTTCTAAATCAGTTAAAAAATCGAATATTCCCAAAGCACAAATTTTGCTTAACAAAAACTGTTCGCTAACTAATAAATTAGGCTTTAAAATAATAGAAAAAGTAAAATTTTCATTAGGACTACTAACCCAATTGTTTCCTCTTTGCCCTTTTCCTTTTGTTTGATTATTTGTGTAAATAACCGTTCCTTCTGTAATGCTTGATAAATTACTTTTTATTAAATTGGCGGCATAAACATTAGTAGAATCAACTTCTTCTAACCGAATAATTTTACTACCTAAAAACAAACATTTATACATAGTTAAAAAGTTTATCTCAAAAATAAACATCTTTAGTATTTTTAAATTGAAGTTGTTTAAAGTCCTTTGTTAATAAAACACCAATAGTACAACATATTGATT
>JAVVER010000172.1:0-3853 GCA_032251145.1 Vicingaceae bacterium
AAAGAATACACTAGTTCATTTCGCTAGGTTCACTATTATATTCTACTACACAAGGGTAGATAAAATCACAATTATTATAAATTAAAGCATCTAATTCTAGTAATGAAGCTAACGCAAGCTGACTATAGTTTTGAGAGGCATTTCTAAATTGACCAGCTTCTGTTTGCCACAATGAAGTTATTAATTGCATATTTCCATTTGCTGGGTTAATTACTTCAATAGCTTTTTTCACATTACCCGCCCCTGCATGGTAAACATGCAAAACCAATAATTTATACCAAAGCTCGTTTTCGTTAATCGGAATGTTTCTTTCAGCCAATATTTTATTTGTTTCAGGAATACAAATGGTTTTAATTAATTGTGAAGCTGCCCAAGCAGATTTATTAAAATCTTTTCGTTCATCCATAGAACTGGTAACTTTTAACCCCATTTGTATAGCTACATTTTTCATTAATTGAAAAGAACCATAGGCTCCAACTGGCGATTTTTGAAGCTTATTTGGGCTTTCAATCAATAAAATAGTTTGAGCATAAAAAGGATCAACACCATTTTTTTTAAAAATATCAATGCCTTTTTCAATTACAGGTAAAACACGATGGAAATCATAAAAAGATTTTTTACCCGAAGTAAGAAAAATTCTAGCATCAGAAGAAAGTCCGTAATAAACTCTTATACTATCTCTAATTGCATTTTTACGTTCTTCCTGAAGTGCACTCCAATCTTTAACTGCTACTTTAGTTATAATTTTTCTGTTAGCTCCAATATTTAATAGTGCAGAATCTTCATCCATTTTCATTAATGTACGCCAAAAAGTTGGTTGAGCTAAAGTATCCCATTTTTCATCGTACAAAGCTTTATTTTGTATAAACCGATAATTTGTTAAAGTAGTATTATCCACGTCTCTAAAACCTACAGCTTCAACAAGTTGAAAGTCAGAAAAAGTTATTTGTCCTAATAATCCAATAGGATTAATAAATATTAGTATAAGTAGGTGTTGAATTTTTTTGTTCATAAACATAAAACTAATACGCTTTTAAAGATAATTTGTTGTAATAATTACCATTTTTTTTAACACAACTTTGTTGATGAAAATTAAAAAATTGATATTATAAAAGTTGCTACTATATATTTATGTGTTGTTGTATCAAAATTTATTTTGTTTATATTAATTATTGTTATAGATTTGTTTTGAATTACTTTTAATGAGTTTATTAATAACCGTTTAAAATTTTTCGCAAAAAATTAATTAATATAAACTAAAATCAAAAAATTATGAAAAAAATTTACACTCGAGTAATTACTTTAAGTTTAATTAGCGTTACCAGTATAGTTGGATATGCACAAACAGATGAACAAGTAAGTAAAAATTCTACATTAACAAATGAAGTAAACACAATTGTAGAAGAAGTTGAATCTAATATTGTTACAATAAATCAAGAATCTGAAAGTGTTGTTGCAACATGTACTAATGTTCTAAATGCCCCTGTAGCTGGAGGAAATAATTTTGATGGGAATATGTTTGATATTACAGCTAATACAGACGTTATTATTGAAACATTTGCTGTAACGGTAGGAACAAATGCAACAATTGAAATTTATGCTAGAGCTGGGTCTTTTGTGGGAAATAATACTAATTCTGCAGGATGGACGTTGGTTGGAACAGGAAATGTTGTTGGTGCAGGTGTTGGCAACCCTGTTGAAGTTCCTGTTGATATTGCTTATGCTATGAGTTCAGGTAGTACTCATGCTTTTTATGTTACAGCAAATGCAGCAGGAACTACTTTTTCGTACACAAACGGAACAGCTGTTGGAAATACGTGGGCTTCAAATGCTGATTTAGTTCTTAAAGAAGGAAATGGGGGGGAATATCCTTTTAATGTAACTTTTTCACCAAGAAACTTTAATGGAAATGTTATCTACTGTTTACCTACTGGTATTAATGAAACATTGAATAGTAGTAATGTTTCTGTATATCCAAATCCGGCTAAAGATGTATTAAATATCAGCATACCTGTAAATGAAAAACTTACTAATATAGTAATTTATGATGTTTTAGGTAAAATTATTTTAGAAGATAAGTTGGTTGCAAACGGTACTATAAGTGAAATAGATATTACTAATCTTAAATCTGGAATGTACATAGTTAGATTACAAGCAGATGGCGTTGATTATTCTACTAAATTATTAGTGGATTAACTAGTTTTTAATAATAAATAAAAAAGCCGCATTGTTTTGCGGCTTTTTTATTTTAAAATTTATGTGTCCATTAAATTAGTTTAAATATACTACTCTACAACTACTCCCATACTACAAAACTTGTTAATTCTTTTCTCTACTAATTTATCTTTATCCATTTCCACTAATTTAGGTAAATGTTTAAGAATGTCTTTTTTAACAAGTTCAAAAGCTTCTTCAGGAGCAGCATGAGCACCACCAACGGGCTCTTTAATAACACCATCAACTAACTTGTTTTCTAACATGTCAGTAGAAGTTAGTTTTAGTGCTGCTGCAGCTTGCTCTTTAAAATCCCAACTTCTCCATAAAATAGAAGAACAAGATTCTGGTGAAATAACAGAATACCATGTATTTTCCATCATTAACACCTTATCTCCTACTCCAATGCCTAAAGCCCCACCAGAAGCCCCCTCTCCTATAATAACCACTATAATTGGAACTTGTAATTGTGCCATTTCAAATAAGTTTCTTGCTATAGCTTCTCCTTGACCTCTTTCTTCGGCCTCCAAGCCAGGAAATGCTCCAGGTGTATCAACAAAACAAATTACAGGTTTGTTAAATTTTTCAGCCAATTTCATTAATCTTAACGCTTTTCTATATCCTTCTGGATTAGGCATACCAAAATTTCTGTACTGTCTCATTTTAGTATTAATGCCTTTTTGCTGCCCAATTATCATAACAGATTGTCCGTCTATCATACCAAAACCACCAACCATTGCTTTATCGTCTTTAACTGTTCTATCACCATGCAATTCTATAAAATCCCCATTAGTTATGTGTTTAATATAAGCAAGAGTATAGGGTCTTTCTGGGTGTCTAGAAACTTGTACTCTTTGCCATGGGGTTAAATTAGCGTAAATTTCTTTTCTTGTATCTTTTATTTTCTTTTGAATTTCTTTTACAATTTTTGAGGTGTCAACACCTTTTTCTTCTTGAAGCTTTAAATGCTCCTCTAGTTGTTCTTCTAAAATTTGTATTGGCTCTTCAAAGTCTAAATATACTGGCATATTCTCTTTTTTAAATTAAAAATCAAAATTACTAATTTATATTTTTTGATAACTTGGGTAAAGCAATTTAGTTTTCATTGTAAATTACTTATTAAAAACTCCATAAACTGCTGACCCACTACCTGTCATAGAGGCATAAATAGCTCCTTGTTTATATAAAGCTAATTTTGTTTGTTCTATTGTTTTGTATTTTAAAAATATAGTAGCTTCAAAATCATTTTTAATACAATTTTTCCACTCTTGAATAGGCATTTGTAGTTGGCCTCTCAAATCTACATCACTTTGTTTAATATTTATTCCATCATACGCTTCTTTTGTTGATACATGAATGTTTGGAAATAACACTTTTATGTTATAATTATCTAAATTCAAATTAAATTCACAAAATTCATCCCCTTTGTTGTAAGCATAAACAGCTTTATTTTTAATGAAAAAAGCACAGTCGCTTCCTAATTTTTGGGCATAAGTAATTAATTGCTTTTCAGAAAGATTTAGAGCAAATAAAGAATTTAATAACTTTAAAGTAAATGCTGCATCTGATGAACCACCTCCTAAACCTGCTCCTATAGGAATTATTTTATGTAAATGGATTTTCACACTTGGTAAACCGA
>JAVVER010000173.1:0-3566 GCA_032251145.1 Vicingaceae bacterium
ATCAATATATTGTACTATTGGTGTTTTATTAACAAAGGACTTTAAACAACTTCAAATTGTTTTTTAGTTAGCTATGTTGTAAATTTGCAGTTATAATTTTAAAATTAAATACTATGAAAAAAAAATTACTTTCTTTAATTACCTTATTAGGAGCAGGGGTTATTGCAAATGCTCAGATAACCATTAATGACACCCATATTGTTGGTATTGGAGATGCTGTTGAGCAATCCATTGACACCCTTGCAACTTCAGTGTCTAACATTGGCCCAAGTGGTGCTAATCAAACTTGGAATTTTACAGGCATGACAGAACATGTTGTTGACACACTATTTTTTGAAAACCAAGCATCTTACCCTGGATCAAGTAGTTTTCCAAATGCAAATATTGGTATGAGAAATTCTGTTCAAGATAGTGCTTGGAGTTTTTTAAATAAAAGTACATCAGGTTTGTTTATAGTTGGACAAAGTGGTTTTCAACAAGCACAACTAGTAACACTTAATTTTGCAGGAACTATAGTTACTTTTCCTTCTACCATGGGAACCAGTTATTCTGGAACTTGGTCGGGAACCTTGTTTCAGCAATTTATTGGTCAACAAGGAATTGATTCCGTTCGTATGACAAGAGGTGCTTCATCATCTAGTGTTGTAGATGCATGGGGGAATGTTACTACTCCTTTTGGAACTTTTGCCAGTATTAGACAGAACATAACGGACATTAATATTGACACAATATGGTTATATCAATTTGGTACTTGGAATGTGATAGATCCATTTACTGCTACTTTATTTGGCGTGGATCCTATAACACATGATACGGTTAATATTGCTCGTTGGTGGACAGATGATCCTATTTCAAAATTTCCTGTTATAGAATTAGAATATAACAATAATGGAGATGTTTATAGAGTTTCTTGGCAAAAAAGTTCTCCTTTTGTAGGCGTGGAAGAAATGAATGCTAAGCCAATGTTTTCTTTATACCCAAATCCTGCAAAAGATGTAATTAATATTTCAACGGATAAAATAGAAAATTCTATTATTTCTATTTTTGATATTGCCGGTAAGGAAGTTAAATCTATTGACTTTAACACTTCCAACACTTCATTAAACATTAGTGATTTAGATGCTGGTGTTTATTTCTATGCTGTAAGAAACAGATTGTCTGGAAAAGTTACTCATACAACTAAGTTTATAGTTACAAAATAACTTTTAACTAACAATCACACTACAAAAAAACCCTGAAAAAATTATTTTTTCAGGGTTTTTTTGTAGTGTATTTTTTTTTCCACACTTGGTATTTATAAACTTTACCATCATTGTTAATGTAATAAATGTATTCAATAACAATTATTTCTTTGGGCTTCCTTAAATTGCCATCTTTATCAACAGGAGGCTTCTTGCCAAAGTATTCTTCTTTGGTTTTATAAATAAACACTTCAGTATTATCGTAAATTTTAATCTCATTGGCTGCTCCTTTTGCAATAATAAGTTCTTCTCTACTTTTACCTATAAAAGGGCTGTCAAAAGTTTGAGGCCCTTTAGGGGTGCAGCCAATAATAATTAATAGAAAAAATGTAGTAGCAAACGATTTCATGGTGCGTAAAGTTAAAGAAAATCTATCCTCTACCAAATTCATCTACGACAAAAAAATTAACTCTTATTGTTAAATAATTAATGTGGCTGTTATTTTTTTAGCATTTTCTAATGTAAACTCCCCTATTTTGGTTCGGGTTAATGCAGCTAAATGTCCTCCTGAGTTTAATTTTAAGCCTAAATCTCTAGCAATAGAACGAATGTACGTTCCTTTGCTGCAAACCACACGGAAATACACGTGAATTCCTTTGTCGTAAGGCTTTTCTTGGTTGATTTTAGCCTCATCATCAGCAATAAGTTTTTCTGTCGGTAAAACAAGCTTACTACGTTCTATTTGCGTAATTTCAAATTCATCAATAACAACCGTATTTTTTTTTATTATTACTTCTTCTCCAGCTCTAGCTAATTCATAAGCTCTTTTGCCATCAATTTTTTTGGCAGAGTGTATAGGTGCAGTTTGTTCTTGTGTGCCAATAAAAGTTGTTGCAGCTTCTTTTATCATACCATCAGTAATGTGATTGGTCTCAAAAAAAGCATCAAAAGCTTTTTCTAAATCGAAAGATGGGGTGCTTGCTCCTAACGTAATAATTCCAGTATATTCTTTTTTTTGTGTCTGGATTTCATCAATTTTTTTGGTGAATTTTCCTGTACAAACAATTAACAACCCTGTTGCCAAAGGATCTAAAGTTCCAGCATGGCCCACTTTTATTTTTTTAAATTGTAGTTGATTTTTAAGTTGGTAATGAATTTTTCTAACCACATCAAAAGATGTCCAACCTATTGGTTTGTCAATAAGTATAAGTTGTCCGTTTAGAAATTTTTCTTGAAGTTCTTGCATAAAAATTAATACAAAGTAATTTCAATACCTGAAAAGTGAAGAATTAAAATAAGTAACCCAACCACAATTCTATAGTAGCCAAAAAGTTTAAATCCGTGGTTGGTTAAAAAAGCTATAAATCCTTTAATAGCGATAATGGCAACAATAAACCCAACTACATTTCCTATTAATAACAATTGAATTTCTTCTGTTTCAAAGCCATTTCCTTCCTGAAAAAACTTTAACAATTTATAACCAGTTGCTGCAAACATGGTAGGAATAGCCAAAAAGAATGAAAATTCAGCAGCAGCTTGTCTGTTCATTTTTTGAGTTAAGCCACCAATAATGGTAGCTGCAGAACGAGAAACCCCAGGAACCATAGCCAAACATTGAAACAATCCAATTTTAAAAGCAGTTGGATAAGTAACTTCTGAGGTTCCTTCCACTTCTGTTTTCTTAAACCATTTGTCAACAAAAATTAAAACGATTCCACCCAAAAACAACATGGTGGCTACTACAATTACATTTTCTAATAAGCTATCAATAAAATCATTTAAAAGTAATCCGAAAAAAGCTGCGGGAAGAAACCCTATAAATAGTTTGAAATAAAAATTTACGGTTTGAAAGAACCTTTTCCAATACAATACCACTACCGAAAGGATGGTTCCAAACTGAATGGCTATCGTAAACGTTTTGGTAAAACTATCATCAGCAATTCCCATTAAAGATGAAGTAATAATAAGATGCCCAGTTGAAGAAACAGGTAAAAACTCTGTTAAACCTTCAACAATGGCTAAAATGATAGACTGAATAATGGACATTGAAAGAAGTTAGTTGGTTGATTTTTTCATTATTCCCCAGCCAACAACACCTAATCCGGCTAAAATTAAGATAGGTGCAATGTAAATTCGGGTAACAGAAAATAATTCGTAACTAAATTCATTAGGATCGTCTGAACCTCCGCCAATCATAAGCACATAGCCCAAAACAGTTATTAAAACTCCTGCAATAATTAGAATATAATTTTTTTTGCTAAAGGCAAAATCGTTGTTTATTTTTTGGTTTTCCATAGTTTGTTAGATGATATGAGCAACAAATATAAGGTATTCTTTATTAAGGGAATTGATAAAAAATCATAAAATGGTGCTAATTTATTTCAC
>JAVVER010000174.1:0-3544 GCA_032251145.1 Vicingaceae bacterium
CATCTAATTTATTAACAAACAATATGTTGAATACTTTTTAAGGGGTGACTAACTAAAATTTAAAATTATGAATGAAGAAATTACAAATGCTGAAGCTAATCAAGGAGCAGCCTCAGATAATAACTCAGACAGAGTAGGTTTTGGCCCTCGTTTGGGAGCATATTTAATAGATATGGTGTTTAACGGTATTGTTGGTAGCATAATTGGTGGTGCTTTAGGAGCTACTTTAACAGGAATATTTTTTGGCTCACAAGCTGCAACTGGCACAGCTGAAGGCGATGCTATGGTTGGAGGAATTGGTGCTATGTTGGGTGGTATGATTGGTACAATTGCCGGAATTTATTTAATGTCTTTAATCCTTTTTATTATGGAAGGAATTACCGGACAAACTCCTGGTAAAATGTTATTGAAACTTAAAAACAAAAATGAAGATGGTGCTGCTGCAGGTGCTAGTGCTTTATGGACAAGAGCATTACTAAAATACATTGGTGCTATTATGGCTTTATTAGCTGGTGTTACTGGTGTAGCTATTATTGGTACTATTGGAAGTTTAGCTGGATTCATCATTTTTATAGGATGTTTCTTTGTTCTTGGTCAAAAAAGACAAGCTATCCACGATTTAATAGCTAAAACTGCAGTTTTCAAAAAATAACAAAAAGTAAAAAAAGACCTTCTTTTAACCCTCTCGGTGATTTTGGCTTATCATCGGGAGGGTTTTTTTATTGTGCAAACTAACTAAACCACTAAAAAACTGATTTTTAAAATAATACCTATACACAAACTAATAGCAACGTTTAATTTCGTTATTTTGCATTTTACTTCAATTTTATTAAATGCATAAATCAGGTTTTGTAAATATTATAGGCAACCCCAATGTTGGAAAATCAACATTAATGAACACCCTGGTAGGCGAGAAACTATCTATTATTACTTCTAAAGCACAAACTACCCGACACCGAATTTTAGGGATAGTAAATGATGAAGAACATCAGATTGTTTTTTCTGATACGCCCGGTTTTGTTGACCCTAAATACAAAATGCACGAAGGTATGATGACTTTTGTGCGTTCGGCCTTGTCTGATGCTGATGTGCTTTTATTTATGGTGGAAGTGCAAGAAAAAGAACTGAAATACCAAGAAATACTAGAAAAACTAAAGAAAACCGATGTGCCTGTATTGGTATTAATCAATAAAATTGACTTGGTTGACCAAGCTTTTTTAGAAGAAAAAGTAGCTTATTGGCAAGCAATATTACCTAATGCTAAAATTTATCCGCTTTCGGCTTTGCATCAATTTAATGTAGATCAAATTATGCTCGAAATTAAAAGTTTGTTGCCCGAAGCTCCGCCTTTTTACGATAAAGACCAACTAACCGATAAGCCCGAAAAATTCTTTGTTGCAGAGATTATTAGAGAAAAAATTTTAATGCACTACCAAAAAGAAATTCCTTACTCTTGCGAAGTGGTTATTGAAGAATTTAAAGAAGAACCTACCATCATTAGAATTAGAGCGGTAATAATGGTGATAAGAGAAAGTCAGAAAGGTATAATTATCGGACATAAAGGAAAGGATTTAAAGCGTGTAGGCACTTTAGCTCGTAAGGAAATGGAACAATTTTTCGAGAAAAAAGTATTTTTAGAAATGTATGTTAAAGTAAACAAAGACTGGAGAAACAACGAAAGACAGTTGAGAAACTTCGGGTATTTGAATTAGTAAGTACTTAGGAGTACTTAAAAGTTGAGAATAACGATTAGCAAATAACAATTAACAATGGCTTTGTGCCATAAATACTCCCCCTTCGGGGGATTAAGGGGGCTAAAATTTAATAAAATGGGTAATATAGTTGCAATAGTAGGTCGTCCGAATGTAGGAAAATCAACCTTATTTAACAGACTAACCACATCAAGAAGTGCTATTGTTGATGAAGCAAGTGGTGTAACACGAGATCGTCACTACGGAAAGGTAGATTGGAATGGGAAAGAGTTTTCTTTAATAGATACCGGAGGGTACATTAAAGGCTCTGACGATATTTTTGAAGATGAAATTAGAAAGCAAGTGCTTATCGCTATTGAAGAATGTGATTTAATCATTTTTGTGGTAGATGTAGAAGTAGGAATTACCGATTTAGACACGGAAGTTGCCAGTTTATTAAGAAAATCTAACAAAAAAGTGATTTTGGTTTCTAACAAAGTGGACAACAACGAACGAATTCTAGATTCTAACGCTTTTTACGGATTAGCCATTGGCGATGAAATATTTAGCGTTTCTGCCATTAGCGGAAGCGGAACAGGAGATTTGTTAGATGAAGTGGTAAAACATATTGACGACAATCCTATTGAAGAAGAAGAAAGCGATGTGCCAAAAATCGCTATTGTTGGAAGACCTAATGTAGGAAAATCATCTTTGTTAAATACCCTTATAGGGAAGGAAAAAAACATCGTTACCAATATAGCAGGTACCACCAGAGATTCATTAACTACCAGGTTTAATTCATTTGGTTTTGAGTTTGATTTGGTGGATACTGCGGGGATTAGAAAAAAAGGTAAAGTAAATGAAGATATAGAGTTTTACTCGGTAATGCGTTCTATAAGAGCAATAGAAAATGCTGATGTATGCTTGTTAATGATAGAAGCTTCTGAAGGAGTTATGGCTCAGGATATGAACATTTACAACCTTATCATAAAAAATAAAAAAGGAGTTGTAGTATTAGTAAATAAATGGGATTTAATAGAAAAAGAAACTAATACCTCTAAAGAGTTTGAAGCCGAAATAAAACACAAATTAGCACCGTTTACCGATGTGCCTATCTTGTTTATTTCAGCCATCAACAAACAGCGTGTTATTAAAGCGTTAGAAGAAGCTACCAAAGTATATAAAAATAGAGTTAGAAAAATAAGCACTTCAAAACTTAATGAGGTTATGTTAGATATTATTAACCAAAGTCCTCCTCCATCTATAAAAGGAAAATGGATAAAAATTAAGTTTGTAACGCAATTACCAACCTATTCGCCAGCCTTTGCATTTTTCTGTAATTTACCTCAATATGTAAAAGATTCTTACAAAAGGTTTTTAGAAAATAAATTGCGAGAAAACTTTGATTTTAAAGGGGTTCCTATTCAGATTTTTATGAGAAAGAAGTAAGTTAAGCCTTAATTACTTTCCTCTTCTACCTCAACGACTTCTTTCTTAAAGAATTTTTTTTGGAAAATGAAGATAAGCACAATACCTACTGAAATAGCAGCATCTGCAACATTAAATACTGGTCGGAAAAACAAAAAGTCTTCTCCTCCCCAAATAGGAAACCAACTTGGAAAAGTACCTTCCATTAAAGGAAACCAAAACATATCCACTACCCAACCGTGCAAAAAGGGAGCGTAGCCACCTTCTTCAGGCATAAAGGTTGCTATTTGGTTAAAACTTTCGTTGAAAATCATTCCATAAAAAGCACTGTCAATAATATTTCCTAATGCTCCTGCAAAAACTAACGCTCCGCAAATTTTTAAACCTTTGTGTGCTGTTTTAGGTAAGGTAAACAATACATAACC
>JAVVER010000175.1:0-3500 GCA_032251145.1 Vicingaceae bacterium
AAAACAGCATTTTACGTATTTTCACCGAGAAGATTAAGTAAAAATACTTAGTTGTATTTGATTTTGAAATCCTTAACTTTTAAACACTTAAGACACTCCTAATTACTCCTAAGTACTTTTTTTACCCCAGCTGGTTGGGTTAAAGGAACGATAACCCATTTCGGGAGAAACAGCTATTCCAATAGAAAACTTGCTTGTTTTTGGGGGTATAGAATCTTGTTCTTGACCATAACTTGTATGAAAAGCAAGTAACATAGCCAGTAAAAATAGATGTTTAATAATAACTAATTTTTTCATGGTAATAGCGATTATCTTGTTTAATTTTAACTAAATACATCCCTTTAGGATATTGGGATAAGTCGAAAGTTAGTTTTGAACTATTCACTTTGTTTACATAAACCAATTCTCCTAAAAGGCTAAATACTTCAATTTCAAAATAGGGTTTATCGGAATTTAGCTCAATATTGATAAGACCGTTGGTGGGGTTGGGGAAAATGATTGGCATATTTTTTTTATTAAAAGACCTATTTTCTTCGACTATAAAAAGGTTCTTTTTTCTATCAGTATCATCAATTACATTTAGCACCTTAGTTAATGTGTCAAGAAAATAATTTGACTCATTGCTATCTAAAAATACTCTCATACCTTCTACCTCACACTCATCAATAAAAGCATGAAAATTACCTTTAGTACTAAAACCTTGTTTCAACTCTATTTTTTTACCTGCTATCAATGTAAGTTGAGCTACCCCATTGTGTGGCCATTGTGTTGATATAGTATTTCTGACTCTTGCTTCTAGTGGAAAAGGAACATTATTTACTGCATTCATTATGTTTTGTGAAATAACAAAATTTTCAGGGTTTTCGCATTTGCAAGAAAACGAATCATCAAATCGAGAAACATTAATTGTTGCCGTAGTTTCATCTATTAATACTTGCCCTGGCAAACAAAGTAAACCACCAATATTAATTGGAGAACAAGTGTATCTTTGGGCTTTTAAATGGACAGAGTAATTTCCACTAAGTGGAGGTTCTGAGAATATACCAATTGGTAATTCACAAATTACCCCATCACAATCATTTAAAATATCATTTTGTACATATTCGTCAATTACAGTATTATTTCTTAATAGTTTCCATGTGTATTTAACTCTTCCTATAATAAAATAGCCTAGGTTAGCTTGAAAATTTAATTCTTGTAACTCTTCACAACTATTAAAGTATAAGGAGCTACTACTCCCATTTAAAGTAAAAGAAGCAAAAGTTGATTGAGACTTACCTGTGATAAGAATTGTAAGGTTTATTGTTAGAATTATTATTATTGCTTTCATTTTCTTAATTTATTAAATATCATATAAAAACTACCGTAAGCTATTGAATTAAAAGGGTCAGTATGATATGGGTTAAGTATAGAATTATCATATTTAATGTATGAACTACTATTAAGTGGAGAAGAATTACTTTTTAAAGTAAAATAATTTAAGGAAGATGGCTGAAAGTAATTGTAATCTTTTTTTAACATATCCATATTATCTCCTTTATTGATTCTTTTAAGGTTTTTAAAAGTTGATAAATTAATTGTTTTTAAGGTTTTTAATTGTTTTATAAATTGAGAAGTTGGTGTAAAGTACATATTCTGTGCTTTACCATTAAAACTAATAAATAGTAAAAAAGTAATAGATAATAATTTGAAAATGTTCGTCATTTTTTATCTATATTTTTAATTCTATAATTTAATTGTACCTTGTATTCGTTAACTTTTGTTTCAAAGTTTCTCTTACCTACCCATCTAGTAACACCGAATATAAAGTCCCAACGTTTTGTGGGCGTTATTCCTATTAATAGTCCATAATTAAAATTTGGTGTTGCACTTTTTTGCCATCCATTATTATCTGCACCGTGCAGATTTCTAAAAAATTCACTTTTAAAATTAACATAATGTGGAAAGTAACTTACCAATTGCACAGGCACTGCTATAAAAAATTTATTGTAATAAAGACCAGTAGTAAGGCGTAATCCTATGTTAATTACGTAACTATTAAACTGTTCATTGTTAGTATAAAGTGTGTTTAAAGAAGTTTGGTTGCTCAAAATTAGATGGTTTTTTCTTTTCAGAACAATATGTTGTATGTAATTAAAAGCAAACTGATTATCTTTATCAAATAGATTTTTACTTTCATTTAGTGTGTTCAAATTAGAAATAGCAACATCAAACTGATATATTGTTGGTAATTTAAACAAGCTATCAATAAACCCAATACCCAACAAATGCAGATTAATTTTGTAATTGTCAAGTTCATAATAGTTAATGTCTTGACATTTTGGTTTGCCATTAATCAGCAATAACAACGAGAAAAGGAAAAAATATCGTTTCATTTTAGTTAGATTAATCAGTTTCATTAGATTTTATTCACTTTCCAATTCCTTAATTCTTTTTTCTAGAGCAATAATGTATAGCGTTAATTCTTCTATTTTTTCCATTTGTTTCACTTGCATATCACCTAAACTTAATCCTTGCTCTTCCACTTCTTTAGCTGTTGGTATGTTGGGTAAATGTTTGTTTTCTGCTATGTATTTTTCTAATTCTTGCAAGGTCATTAAATCATAATCCGTATGAAACACATAATCAGGAAATGGGGCAACCTGTACTGTAATTTCCGAACAAAATACACCACCAACTTCTTTTACTTTAAATAATTGGGTAATATTAGAACTGTAAAAACCATTATTAGAAACTATTTCAAAAACTGCATCACTCTGGTTATTATCAGAATCGAGAAACATTACAATACTATTGTCAGATATTAATCTTCCAGCTCCATTAGAAGCACTTATTTTAAAATCAGTTGTTGTAATTGTACCTGTTTCAATTTCATCATCTATTAACCTAATAATTGGAGACTTACCTATTATATGTGTTTCACCATTACCAAAAGTGATAAAACTTTCTTTGGTTTCCTCAGTATTATAAACCGAAAATGCTTTTGTTTTATTTTTTGCCACACTACTAATAATTCCATAGCCATAACCTACATTATGATTGGTAGTTACTATTAATCCCGTGTTGTTTACTCCTGCATTTACATCTAATTGAGCAGATAGATTGGTTGTCCCTATCCCTGTTTTTCCATCACCCATAACTACAAATACATCTTGGTTGGTGTTTGCATCTGTTATGGCATAGGCAATAGTGTTACTATTGTTTACAACATTTTGAAAACCATATTTTACATTGGGCCAATTTTGTGGGTGGTTGGTGTTTAAATATATTCCAGCTGTTGTTCCTACTGAATTATTTACATGTAATTGATATTGATTAGTAGGTATGGAATTTATTCCAAAAAAAGAAGTGAAATAGCCTGTGCCCCTTACATCTAATGTTGCGTTTGGGTTATTAGTTCCTAAGCCTATTCTTGCAGAACAATCTATCCCTGTAAATAAAATACCATAATTAGTCACCCCTTAAAAAGTATTCAACATATTGTTTGTTAATAAATTAGA
>JAVVER010000176.1:0-3467 GCA_032251145.1 Vicingaceae bacterium
AATGTTTAAATAACATTTTTATTAACAATTTCTTATCCCGAACTCAGGTTATTAACAATTTATATTTTTGCCCCAGTAAGCCATAAGCTGTAAAAGTACGAGCTAAGTTTAGTGTTGGCAAAGTGTGTGGTTACTTAGGTTGTGAAAAAAAAATTACATTTGTGTTATGAATAATTTTATCGATTACGGGGTAGCAATGCTACTAAATAATTAATTACAATGATAGATTTTTTCTTAGGATTATGTATTTTTTGTTTAGGTGTTATTTGGTTTAAATATACGATTAAAAATTTACACAAATCGGATATGTGGGATAATCCAGTAAAATGGATATATAATTATAAGGGTATTTTATTTAGTATAATATTTATTTTGATAGGATTAGCTTTTATCTTTGGTTTTGTCAATATATCTACGTTTTGGTAGTAACAAGCTATAACAAAACAGAAGTGCTAAAATTGTTCTGTTAGATAAAATCTAAAGAAATAAAAAAGCGTAGCAAATGCTACGCTTAGATAAGAGTAAGATAAACCAGTAAAACTTAAGACTAGTCAAGATGTTATCATCAGTCTCTAAAGTTAAGAGGATGAACTGTAAAGTTTAAATTCGAGAAGTTGGTCTTTACAGACAGCCTCTATTTAGCGTAGTTTACGGCTCGTTTCTCACGAATCACAGTAACTTTTACTTGTCCGGGATAAGTCATTTCTGTTTGAATTTTTTGAGCTAACTCAAAAGAAATGGTATCCGCTTGTGTATCGGTTACTTTTCCGCTTTCTACAATTACCCTTAACTCTCTACCGGCTTGTATCGCATAAGCTTGTTCCACACCAGGGTAAGTCATGCCAATGTTTTCCAACTCTTTAATACGTTTAATATAAGATTCCATTACTTCTCTTCTTGCTCCTGGTCTTGCTCCTGAAATAGCATCACAAACCTGAACAATTGGAGAAATTAAGGTAGTCATTTCAATCTCATCATGGTGAGCTCCAATAGCATTACAAATGTCTGGTTTTTCATTGTACTTCTCAGCTATTTTCATACCCAAGATAGCATGCGGTAATTCTGGATCCTCATCTGGCACTTTACCTATATCGTGTAGTAATCCTGCACGTTTGGCTAATTTCGGATTTAATCCTAATTCAGATGCCATAGTAGCACAAAGGTTAGCTACTTCTCGCGAGTGTTGTAATAAATTTTGTCCGTAAGAAGAACGGTATTTCATTCTTCCCACCATTCTGATTAATTCAGGATGTAAGCCATGAATACCTAAATCTATAGTCGTTCTTTTACCAATCTCTATAATTTCGTCTTCAATTTGTTTTTGGGTTTTCTTTACCACCTCTTCAATTCTTGCTGGGTGAATACGTCCGTCTGTTACCAATTGATGTAACGAAAGTCGAGCAATTTCTCTTCTTACTGGATCGAAACAAGAAAGAATAATAGCTTCAGGCGTATCATCTACAATAATTTCAACACCAGTTGCAGCTTCTAAGGCTCTAATGTTTCTTCCTTCTCTACCAATAATTCTACCTTTCACCTCATCACCTTCAATATTAAATACAGAAACAGAGTTTTCAATGGCTTGTTCTGTAGCTACTCGTTGTATGGTTTGTACCACAATTTTACGAGCTTCTTTATTGGCGTTAATTTTAGCTTCATCAACTATATCTTTAATATGTGCCAAGGCATTGGTTTTGGCTTCTTCTTTAAGTGCTTCTACCAACTGAGTTTTAGCCTCATCTGCAGTAATGCCGGCAATTTTCTCCAAACTTTCTACTTGCTTGCGGTGGCTTTTTTCTAACTCATCTTCTTTAGCAGTAACAATTTCTAATTGCTGAGATAAGTTAGCTTTAATCTTAGTAATTTCTGCTTCTTTTCTCTTTACCTCTTCTAATTGCTTAGAAGCAGCATCACTTTTTTGTTTGGCACTGTTTTCAAGGTTAGTAACCTTACGGGTTCTTTCGTTTATGATTTTTTCGTGTTCTTCTTTTAGTTGTAAGAACTTTTCTTTTGCTTGAAGCAATTTTTCTTTTCGTTGCACTTCCGCTTCTGCTTTGGCTTCGTCAATTATTTGTTTGCTTTTCGATTCGATACCTTTTTTAAGAAAGGCTATGGTAAGTCCGATGCCAACTCCTGCACCGACTACAATACCAACAATAATACTAATTACGTCCATAATTTATTTAGTTAATAATGTTAATTATGTACCGCTGGGTAATATTGAAGATAAGCTGTTTTACTAATTTTTAAGGCATAAAAAAACCCGCACAAATTTGGCTTGGATAAACCCCAAAAAAATATATAAATAAAACTGCCAAGTAGTTATCAAACTTCCCGTGTCCGCTAAGCGAATATCCATAAAGGAGTTACAAGGGGCCTGTTTTTATCTGCTTTTGAGCTAGTTTTAATTAAGTAAAACGTTAGTTTATCAAACGAAATAAATTTGCACGGGAATTTTTATATTTCAAATTCTCGATAAATATAATATATTGCTCTATATTTAAAGAACGTTATAGTTGCAGACTGATGAGTTCATCAATCTTAATTAAATCATCTTCTACTGAGGTATTAATAAGCATACCTTTGTTTTTTATTTCCAAGTTGTCCGTTGCTATTTCTAACAACACCATTGCTAACAAATCTTGTAAATCTTTAGTAGCATACATTTTTTTGTATTCACTAATGGATTCATTTATTTTATCTGCTGCTTTTCTTATTCCCTCTTCCTCTTTCGGCTCTATTGTCAGCGGATAAACCCTGTTGGCAATTTTTATTTTTATGGACAACTCTTCCATGAGTTATGTTTAATTATTGACTAATTTTAGCAATACATTTATCTATTTCCCGTACCATTTCGTTAATTTTCAACTTCACATCTTTGGTACTTTCTTTGTCAACACTTTTGGCTAATTTCAATAATTTCAAATTATTTTCAAGAGCTTCAATTTGCTGACTTTTTTGAACTAATTCTTCTTTTAAGGCTAAAATTTTAGCAGAAAGTTGTTCGTTTTCACTTTGGATGTGTTGATATTTTTCAACCAATCGTTCGGTTTTCTTCCTTAGATTATTAACCAGAGTGTTTATATCTCCCATCTTTCTTCATTTTAATCTCAATGAGAAAAAATTAATTCTCGACAAATGTAATTTTTTTACACCAAATATTGTGGATAAACGAACTATTTTTTCATCATTTGTAGTCATATCAAACCTACTTTTGCATTGTTATTGATATTTCTTATTCAAATTCAAAATTTTAAATCTTTTTTAACGAACTATAACAAAACTCAAAATACACATGAAATTAATTAAACAACTCTCCCCCTGCACCCCCTCTCTTTAAAGAGAGGGGGAAAAGTTATCACAAGATAACTTGGGGGTGAGTCAAAAAAATAAAAAAACATATGATAAAATATATAGTCACCCCTTAAAAAGTATTCAACATATTGTTTGTTAATAAATTAGATGAT
>JAVVER010000177.1:0-3454 GCA_032251145.1 Vicingaceae bacterium
TTAAAATGGCAAAGATATTAGGTTTAGATTTAGGGACCAATAGTATTGGGTGGGCTGTTGTTGATGATGAAAAACATCAAATTCTCGGAATGGGGAGTAGGATATTTCCAATGGGTGTTGAAAATTTAGGAGATGGTGACAATGAAATGTCTAAAAACGCCAGTAGAACCGGAGCAAGAGGCACTAGAAGACAATTTTTTAGAAGAAGGTTAAGGAAAAAGGTGTTATTAAAGGCATTATCAGAACATAATATGTGTCCTCTAAAAGATGAAGATTTTAAGGATTGGAAAAAAACAAAACAATTTCCAGCAGTGAAATTATCGGAATGGTTTGCTTTGAACCCATATGAGTTACGCCAAAAAGCATTGAATGAAAAACTATCGTTAGAAGAAATAGGTAGAATTTTTTATCATCTCATTCAAAGACGTGGATTTCTTAGTAACAGCAGAAAAAGTGGAGGTGAAGATGACGAAAATGGAACCATATATAAAGGTGTTGCAAAAGAGGGCAAAATCGGAATTACAGAAACACAAGAAAAAATTCAAGATAAAACATTAGGTGCTTATTTATACGAAATATATCCTCCCGAAAATAAACCGTTTCAAGATGGTTTAGAAAGAATTCGCAATAGATATACCACTCGGAAAATGTACATTGACGAGTTTGAATTGATTTGGAATAAGCAATCACAATTTCATTCTAGTTTGACGGATGACTTAAAAACCTTATTTGGTGGAAGAAAAATAGATGGTTACAAAGAAGACGGTATTTTATTCCATCAACGCCCTTTACGCTCGCAAAAACATTTAGTGGGCAATTGTTCCTTTGAGCCTAGTAAGACAAAATGCCCGATAAGTGCTATTCCCTTCGAACAATTTAGAGTTTGGCAATGGGTAAATACGGTTGAATACAACGGCAAGAAAATATCTCAAGAAGAAAAAGAAAAAATAGTTGAATTTTTATACACCATTGAAAAGCCGGTTTTTAAACGTATTAGAAAAGTTATTGGAAAAGAAAGTGCGGAGTTTAAATTCAACTACAAAGACGATGATAAAATTGTCGGAACGCACACGATTTCAAATCTATCGAATAAAAAGTTCTTCGGGAAAAAATGGTTTGATTTTTCAGAAAAAGAGCAAGAAGATATTTGGCATGTATTATACTTTTTTGACAGTAAATCTAATTTAAAGGATTATGCTTTGAAAAATTGGAATTTCACTGAAGAGCAAGCGGTAGCTATTTCAAAGTTTAATGTTAAAGATGGCTATTCCAGTTTAAGCCGAATAGCCATTTCTAATATTTTGCCGTTTTTAAAACTGGGTTATACTTATGATGTAGCTGTTGTAATGGGTGGAATTAGAAATGTTTTTGGGGCAGATTGGGAACAATTGGCTGATGAGGACCGAAATTTTTTAATCGATAATGTTGAAGGCATAGTTCGTTCCAAGACTAAAGGTGGATTTATTGATATCATTAAAGACATTTTAAGAAAGGATTACGGAATTTCAGACCTACAATTACGAAAACTATATCATCATTCTGCAACTATTGATGCCACGGAATTGTTAGAAAAATTACCGGTTGGAAAAGATGCTGATAAGGAAATTCAATCCATCAGAAATCCAATAGTAATTACGGCTTTATTTGAATTGCGGAAATTAGTCAATGAACTCATTGATGAACACGGAAAACTCGATGAAATAAAAGTGGAAATGGCTCGCGATTTGAAAATATCAAAGTCTCAACGGAATAAAATTCGCAGAGACCAAAAAAGATTAGAGCGCGAAAATGATAGAATAAAAGCAGAGGTTGAAAAATATACCAGAGTAACCCATGATTCCATGTTATTATACAAACTTTGGGAAGAATGTAAAAAGACCTGTCCTTATTCGGGTAAGCCAATTTCAGTAACGCAATTATTTTCGGGAGAAGTGCAAATAGAGCACATTCATCCTTGGAGCCGTTCATTAAATGATAGTTTTTCTAATAAAACCCTATGTTATGCGGATGAAAACAGAAAAAAAGGAAACAAAACACCTTTCGAATTCTATGGAAGTGATGAAGCCAATTGGTCTGCCATAAAAGAACGCGCTTTAAAATTATTTTCAGATACCAAAGAATACCCAACAGCTTATCAAAAATTTAAGCGTTTTGTGCAGCAAAAATTTGATGATGATTTCACGACAAGACAATTAAATGATACGCGTTATATAAGTAAAGAAGCCAAAAACTATTTGTCAAAAATCTCTAATAAAGTAACCGTTTCTCCCGGTCAAGCCACCTCTAATTTACGATTAAAATGGGGTTTAAATTCTGTTTTAAATGATGAAAACACAAAAACACGTGAAGACCACCGGCATCATGCTATAGATGCTTTAGTTATGGCGTGTACAAAAGTTTCTTATGTGCAAGAATTGGCAAAATGGAACAGGTATAACCGCACTTATGATTTAAAAGAGTTTCCAATGCCTTGGGAAACCTTTAGGTATGATGCCGAAAAAGCTGTTGAGCAAATTTTAGTATCGCATAAAAAAGTATCAAACGACATTACCGTTAGAACCCATATTACAGAGAAAAACGGCAAAAAATATAAAAATATAGGTGTTGCGGCTCGTGGACAGTTGCATAAGGAAACTGTTTTTGGTAAGCGAACATTTAACGGAGAAGAAGCATTTCATGTTAGAAAACCTATTGATAGTTTAACCACAGAAAAGCAACTAGAAAAAGTAGTCGATGAAGCCATTAAGATACTTATTAGAAAACGAATACAGGTTTTGGGTGGCTTTGTTAAAGGCGCTATCCCTAATAATACGTTTTTTATAATTGATGAAAGTGGTGTAAAGCAACCACAAATTTTCTTACCTAATAAAAATGGTGAACCCGTTCCCATCTTAAAAATTAGAGTTAAGGAAAACATTGGAGGTGCGGAAAAATTAAAGCAAAATGTAAACCAATGGGTAAATCCAAGAAATAACCACCATGTATTAATTTATAAAGATGATAATGAAAATCTAAAAGAAGAAGTAGTTACATTTTGGACTGTTGTAGAACGTAAAAGGCAAAAACAAAGCATCTATCTATTACCAGAAGATGGTAAAGAAATAGTAACCACGCTTCACATTAACGATATGTTTTTGTTAGGATTAAACGAAGATGAAATAAACTGGGAAAACCCGGATTATGAGGCGTTAAAAGACCATTTGTTTAGGGTGCAGAAATTAACTTCTGGAGATTATTTTTTTAGAAAAAATACATCATCTACAATAACAGATGATGATTATAAACAAATAAGAGGATTTGGTGAAGGGAAAACAGGGTGGTTTACATTTAACCCAATAAAAGTTAAAATATCAGTTTCAGGGAAAATACAAAAAGCCTAATCGATCATGCTGAGGCACGTGGCGTTATATAAGGAAGATAGGTTTTCCGTTATGCGATTCCTCCTGCGTCGGAA
>JAVVER010000178.1:0-3422 GCA_032251145.1 Vicingaceae bacterium
TTTTTTAAAACCTTTAGCCTAAAATGGAATTTTTAAGGTTCGACTAATTAAAAAGAATAGCAATCGTATTTTATAATAAACTTCTAATTATCAATACGTTCTATTTTTTTTACGCCATTTACTTTTTTAAGGTTAGTAATAAGGTTGTTGAGGTGAATGGTATTTTGAACAAAAACCATTATTGTTCCTTCAAAAATTCCGTCATAACTCTCAAATTTTATGGAACGCATATTTACATGTAGCTCATTAGAAACGATTTGTGTAATGTTGTTTACAATTCCTACATTATCAATTCCGATAATTTTTAACCCTGTTAAGAAATCTACTTTTTCTTTTTCTATCCACCGAGCTTTTATTACCCTGTAAGCGTAATTAGACATTAGTTGCACCGAATTAGGACAAGTAGTTTTGTGTATTTTAATTCCTTCGGCAACTGTTATAAAACCAAAAACCTCATCACCCGGAATAGGATTACAGCAATTGGCAAGGCTGTAGTCAATTTTTTCCATGTTGTCGCCAATTACCAAAATCTCATCTTTTCTTTCGGTTTTTGTAGGTTTTTTTCTTTCAAAATAGGTTTTAAGTCTGTTAGGAAAAGTTCTTTTAAGTTTTAAAGTTCCATTTTTAACTTCAAAATCTCTAAAGTGATTAAGTTGAATGGTATTTTTAGCAATTCCGTAGTAAAAATCAATGTCAGAAGTTTCTTTAAAATGTTTTTTAAGTTCATTTAAGCTAATGTTTTCTCTTTTAATATCTAATCGTTTAAACTCCTTATCTAGCATAGCTTTGCCAATTAAAGCAATTTCCTTTTTCTCTTCTTTAAGAGAGGATTTTATTTTTGATTTTGCCTTATGGGTTTTTACAAAGTTGAGCCAATCTTCTTTTGGTCGTTGATTTTTAGAAGTAAGAATTTCAAGTTGATCGCCACTTTTTAGAGGTGTGCTTAAAGGCACTAGTTTATTGTTTACTTTAGCTCCAATACATTGCTCGCCAATTTCGGTATGCACGGAAAAAGCGAAATCTAACGCACTGGCACCTATTGGCAAGTTTTTCATTTCACCTTCGGGAGTAAACACATAAATTTCATCAGAAAATAAATCTAGTTTAAAATCATCTACCAAATCAAGTGCATTGGCATCGTTGTTTTCTATTAACTCTCTAATTTGATTTATCCATTTATCAAACTGACTTTCTTCGCTGCCTTCTTTGTATTTCCAATGTGCTGCAAAACCTTTTTCTGCAATTTCGTCCATACGTTTGGTACGTATTTGTACTTCTACCCACTTCCCTGTTGGGCTCATTACGGTAGTGTGTAATGATTCATAGCCATTAGCTTTTGGAGCAGAAATCCAGTCTCTTAATCTTTCAATATTGGGTTGGTAAAAGTCGGTAACAATAGAATATACTTGCCAACAATCAGATTTTTCATTTTCTGGTTCAGAATCAATAATAATTCTAACAGCAAATAAGTCATAAACCTCTTCAAAAGGAATACTTTTATTGCTCATTTTCTTCCAAATAGAATAAATGGACTTTGGTCGTCCTTTCATTTCAAATTTGAAATCTTTGGCTTCTAATGCTTTTTTCAGTGGAGCAGAAAAATGATTAATAAACCTTGTTCTAACTTCTTGGGTTTTCTTTAGTTTGTTCTGAATTTCTTCAAAAACTTCTGGTTCTTGGCATTTTAATGATAAATCTTCTAATTCAGATTTGATAGCATGCAAACCCAAACGATGAGCTAAAGGAGCATACAAAAACAAGGTCTCCGAAGCAATTTTAAGTTGCTTATCTCTTCGCATGGAACCAATGGTGCGCATGTTATGAAGTCTGTCTGCTAACTTTATTAAAATCACCCTTACATCATCAGCAAGGGTAAGTAGTATTTTTTTAAAATTTTCTGCCTGTAAAGAAATGTTGGCATCTACAACGCCTGAAATTTTGGTTAATCCTTCAATAATTTTGGCTTCTTTTTCTCCAAAAAGATTCTTAACATCTTCAATAGTAAGCTCGGTGTCTTCAACCGTATCGTGCAATAAAGCACAAATAATGGAGGTTGCTCCCAGCCCAATTTCTTCAGCACAAATTCTGGCAACAGCTATAGGGTGAAAAATATAAGGTTCTCCAGATTTTCTTCTTACATCTTTGTGAGCTTCATGTGCAACATCAAATGCTTTGCGGATACGCTTTTTAGTAGCGGCATCTTTTTTAGCATGTACAGCAGATTTTACCAACCCTTCAAAGGCAGCTTCAATCTCTAGTTTCTCTTTTTCTAAATCGATTTGCATATGATGCGTTTGAAAATTTATTCTTCAACTAATATTTCTATTTCTTTTGGATTACAAAAATTTCCATCAGGATACACGCCTTTTATATTAACAAATTTAAGCGTTTCTCCTTTTTTTATCTCATTTAAAACCTTCTTTACTTTGTCATTTATTAAATAACCCTCACTTCCTGTATTATCGGTATTTGTAACTTCTACTTCTATTGTATTTAATATGTTTAGTGTAGAATCTATTATTTGAATAGTATAATTTCTTAAACCAGGCATCACAACCCATCCTCCAAAATCATTAGCTAACCTAATTGTTTTCATTTGTTTTATGGCTGCAATATTGTTGCATCGAGTTATACAAGGTAAAATTTCAACATTTGGTTTAGGGAATGACTTAAAAGACCTTATTAATTCTTTACTTAATGTATCAACAAGTACAGGTTGATCAATGTGTTTTTGATAAATTTTTATTATAATTGGAGATAAAGTGTCTTTTAGATAAATGCTACCAACTTTATTATTGTGTGAAATTAATTTTTCTTTATAATAAACTTCAGAATAATAATTAGAATCTAAAACTATTTTAAATGGACTAGGTACTCCAGTTACTAAAAATTCTTTATTACCTAAATTGACTTTATATTCTATTTTAGTTTTATTATCATTATTTTGAGCACATGATAATAAAGAAATTCCTAAAATAAACATCAAAATCTGTAGTGAACCAAGACATTTATAAATACCCTTATTAGTATCATTATTTTGTTTTAAGTTTTTTTCTAAATTGATTTGCATATTAATTTTTTTAAGTTGTAATCTATTATTTATATATAATTATGCGATTATGTTCTGATTTTTATATATAAATAATAGATTAGAAGATGGTTTTATATAATTAAACCCTTTCTAAAATTGTTGCGTAACCTTGCCCCACGCCAATACAAAGTGTTACCAAGGCGTATTTTTTATTTTGTTTGTGTAATTCTATGGCAGCTGTTTGTAAAATTCTTGAGCCTGTCATTCCTAATGGGTGACCTAAAGCAATTGCTCCTCCATTGGGATTAATACGAGGATCATCATCTGCTAAGCCCATTTTACGAGTACATGCTAAACTTTGAGCGGCAAAAGCTTCATTAATTTCAATAAT
>JAVVER010000179.1:0-3347 GCA_032251145.1 Vicingaceae bacterium
AACTATCTCCTTGTGCATTGATTTTCATTAAATAAGCAGCAGCAGTTGTAGTAGCTGTATCATGCATCGTCCCACACAATACATAATTACCATCGAATGATTTTAAAATACTATAACCAATTTCTCCACTTGCACTTAAATTATGTTCTTTTGTCCATAATGTGTCTCCATTAAAATCAATATGTATAAGATATGTAGCAACATATCCTGAAAAAATATCCTGAGTCGTTCCTCCCATTAAATAACCCGATGGTGTTTCTGTTATGGTAAGTACTCCATCATATAAGTTATTGTTATCATATACTCTATTAAATATTTGTGCCTCAATAGTTATTGAGGTAAAAAATGTAACCAATATGATAAATATTCTTTTCAATGTAATTACTTTTGAATAATCAACTTTTTATGATAAATTACTTTACCCTGAACACCAATAATTCTTAATAAATAAGCTCCGTTTGTAAAATAGGTTGTATTTATTTTTTGATTAGTTACTGTTTGTTGTAACATCAGCTTTCCTAATAAATTATATATTTCTAAGGTTAACTCATCACCGTTATTATTTTCAACAATTACATTAAAATAATTTGATGTTGGATTCGGATATATCTGAATATCAGATGAGGGGTTACTTTTTTCATTTTGTTCTTCAATATTTTGGCTTAACCTCAAATTACCGGTTGGTACTTTAGCAATAGGATAATAGCTGCTATCAATATTTAAGTAATGTAAAATATTTTTTGCCGTGGATGCCTTTTTGCAAGGGTTTTGGGCTATGCTTTGCAGCGTGTGTATTTCCGCAGCATTTAGGCTGTCTATATTTTTATTTTGGTTTTGTACTGTTATCATCAGTCCTGTATAAGCACAAAATTGCTGGTTTTCTATAGTGCTCATGGCTACACTATCCTGATGAAGGTTGTTTAACAAGCTTTGTGTAGTGCTTATACTGTCTTCGGCAAGGTAAATTTCCATTAATTTTTTTTGTGATTCAATATCGTTTTGTTCGCTGAGTAATTCCTTTTCACGGGGTTTTTCCTGTCTGCGGATAAAACGTCTTTGCAAATCGTTAATCAGCAATTGTATTTCACCTAAAAGAGCGTTTATTTGTTGTTCTAAAATAGTACGAGCTGAAACTCCGGTTTGAGCATTGTTAACCTGATTTTTAATGCCTTTAGGTAAATTCATACTGCTTACTACCTGCCACACTTTTTCGCTAAGCGGTGAGTTGCTAATTAAGACCTGTTGCAAATTTCCATAAGGCGGATTACTATTACAATAAGCAATCAACACCTCGTCACTTAAATAAGGCGATGCTGCTATCAGCTCATTTTTTACATCACCTGTACTTAGAGATGAAATGATAGTTAATAAATTTCTCGTATTGCCACCATCAATTTGTGATAGTAAAGCACTAATTTCATTTTTATAAGTGGTTATCAGATTTTTTACTTCTACTTCATACCCTTCAAAATCAATATCAGGGTCTTTTATTAATCCCGCAAAGGGATTGTTACAAGAAGTAACAGTTTTGTTTACATTGTTACATACTTCTAAGCCAACTAAAGGAGGTAATGCTAACCAATTAGGAGTGCTGCATGAAGGTTGAGTAGTGGGTGCAAAAGAAGTATTAAATTCATGAGCTTTATACCCAAACACAATAGCAGGGTCAACAAAAATATCGGTGGTGGTACTGCTCGAGCAGTTATCTAACCACTCGTTACCTGCTTGGTTTTCGTTGATATTATTTCCTGAAGTAGTTTGGCAATTCAACCCTTGTTGCATCAAAGTATTCATGGCACCAATCGGACCGGGTATAATTAAGGTAGTCCAACTGGCAATGTTGTGTGGATTGCCATTGGCAGCAAAGGTGTTGCAACGTATTTTAAGGGCAGGGTTATCGCCTTGGGTTTGTATGCCTATGTCGGTGCCTTCAAAAGTATTATCAAACACAGTAGATCCAACTGTACCTGTATTTTCAGCAATTATACCGTAGCTTTCAACTCCAAATGGGCTTCCACTTGTGCCGGTAAAAAAGTTGTTTTGTACAATTACACCTGTAGTGGCAATTAAACGAACTCCGTAGGTTTCGTTGTTAATGGCACTAGCAATAGTAAAATTATTATTGCTAATATCATCGTAGCTAGTGCTGTTCATTAAAATACCTTCATCTACATTAGTAAAGGTGTTGGTTTTAATATCCATAGCACGGCTATTTCGGGCAACAATGCCTTTTTGCAAATCAGTAAACGTATTGTTTTGTATGGTATAATTGGCAAAACCCATGCTTGGTGAGAAATAGTTAATGCCAATAGGGCGGTTAATGCCTGTAAAAACAGCATTGTTGTTAAACGTATTGCTTCTTACAAAAAATTGGCTGTTAGCACTAACGGTAATGTAAGTAACTTGGTTGGTAAAGGAAGATGGTATAGCAGTAGTATTTTCAAAAGTACTAAAGCTTAGTTGTAATTGGTTGCCCGGTCCAGAATTGAGCGAACTGTTCATCACTATGGCACGTTGGTTATTTCTAAAAATAGCATTAGTAACGTCTAAACGACCACTCACTAAAAAGGAATTATTACCTAAATCAAACACATCGTGTAAATTAATACCAGTTAGCGCATTTTCTATGGTAGAATTAATAATTTCAACTTCACCAGTAATGTCAATACCTTTCCAAAAATTATCACTACATCCAGCCAATCCTGTCAGTAGAACACCATCATTTAGTACTAAAACTAAGGTGTTGCTAATGTTACGTAACCCTCCCGTAGAAAATTGGTCGTTTCGGATAATGCCTTCAGGACCAAATTCAATTACACTTCCAGCTTGTATGGTTAAGGTAACATTATCTTGGATATAAACAGGGCCGTTAATTTTAAAATTAACCCCTGTCCAAGTAGTGTTGGTTGAAATAGTAATGCCGTTGGGGTGGGTGTAAGCTATTGCTGTTGGAGTTACCACTATTTGAGCGGTATCCATAAATGCTGCCAATGGTTGGGCAATGATGCAGGTATCGTTACTACAAGTTACCTCTTGGGCTACCCAAACCGCAGCCATCATATTATAAATACCATTGCCTACCGTGTCGGCAGTATTAAACAATATGGTTTGAGTGCCACCGGCAGCTATTCCGCCATTAATGTTAAAGGTATAGGTTTGTCCGTTAACATTAGTAAAAGGAATACCACTACTCCATGCAAATCCTGTAGGAAGTGTAATGGTTAGGGAGTTATTAGCTCCTGTTGGGGTACTGCCTAAATTGGTAATTACCGCCATTACCGTAGCAGAATCGCCACATCCCGAAATGGTATCGTTAAACAGTTCTACTTTTAAGGAATCTTGCAGTG
>JAVVER010000180.1:0-3212 GCA_032251145.1 Vicingaceae bacterium
ATCTTTAATTCCAGAAACAGAGAAAGGTCCGTTTATTTTACCATTATTTTTAATTTTCAACAACGGATTTCCAAGTGTATCGGTTTTGGCTCTGGTAATTTTATAATCAATTTTTTTAGTGGTTTTTATCATGTCATCAAAAAACCAATCGAGATTTTTACCTGTTTCTTCTTCAAAAATTCTTCTTAAATCTTTTGGTTGAGGATGTTTAAATTTCCATTCCTGAAAATAGCGTTGCATGCATTTATCAAACATTTCTTCGCCCAAATAATTCATTAAATAATCAAAAGCAATAGCAGCTTTTGAGTAAACAATTCCTCCATAATTTAAAGGTGTATATTCAGCTGCTGCTAATTCTATAGGCTGATCTTTGTTTCTTTTAGCATTTAGTAAATAAGCTAATTCATATTGGTGTTTATGTGGGTGACTAGCCAAATCAAACCAATTGAAAATTTTTTCATTCTCATCATCAAGCTCTCCAACTAACAACCTTTCGGGATATTTAGTTTTTACATATCTCAGCTCATTAAATGAGTTGATGCCTTCATCCATCCAAGGATGTAAGCGTTCGTTTGTTCCTAAAATACCATAAAACCAATTGTGTCCAACTTCGTGCATAATTACAGTTTCTAACGAAAAAACATCACCCGATTGTCCAATTACGGTAACATTAGGATATTCCATTCCTGCTCCAGCACTTAACGCACCATCTACGGCTGTAACATGGTTGTAAGGGTAATCTCCATTCCACAAGGAATAATAGTAAGTTGCATCATTAAGGTAAGCTATACTTTTTTTCCATAAATCAGCTTCGTTGTTGGTAAACATTGCCCAAGTGGTTACTTTTTCTTTTGAGTGAGGTAGTTCTACTTCTCCTTTTAACACATGGTATCTTTTATCGGCAAACCAAGCAAAATCATGCACCTTTTCCTGATGGTAATGCAATGTTTTTGTTTCAGAGGAAGACTCCGGAAAAGACAAGTCTGTATCAAATTCTTCAATTGTTGCAGTATGATTGGCAATGCTGTCGAGCCATTTCATTTCGGCTTCGCCATTAACCAAATCGCCTGTTGCACCTACTCGGTAGTTTTTAGGCAAAGTAATATGTACATCAAAAGTTCCGTATTCAGAATAAAATTCTCCCTGATTTAGATAAGGCATTTGATTCCAACCGTTTTCATCATAAACAGCAGGTTTAGGGTACCACTGAGTAATTTGATAAGATTGCTTCATGTGTCCAAGTCGTGAAAAAACACCTAAAGGCAATTTAACACTAAAAGGTGTATAAATTTCTACTGATTCTCCAGGTAAAAGCGGCTCAGGCAAATATACAATAGCAACATCTTCATTTTCTTCAGTAATAGTCCAAATAGCTACTTCGCCATTTACTTTAAACTCTAACCCATCAATAAAACCTAGGTATTTATCGTGTGCGAAATATAGTTGAGTATTTCCTTCTTCTAATTGTTGTTGGGTTAGTGCAGATTTGTAATTTTTATAGGCGTTAGGCCATAAATGAAAGTAAATGTAGTTGAGTGTGTTTTTTGAATTGTTTTTATAGATAATAGTTTCACTGCCATCCAATTGGTGTAATTCATCATTTAAAGTAACGTTTATTTCATAATTTATTTTTTGCTGAAAATAGTTAGTATCAGACTGCGCATTAAGTTTAATAATAAACAAAAAAAAAGATAGTGTTATTAAGAATTTCATTATTAATCTTTAGAATAAAAATTATTCCTCATTATCTGTAATGCGGATAGTTACCAAATCAATCTTATTATTACTTACTTTATCAATTTTAATAACAAAGCCATTAAGTTTTATAACTTCATCTTTTTCAGGTATTGATTCGTCTATTGAAATAATTAAACCTGCTAGTGTTTCATAATCGTTAGCTTCTGGCAAATTAAGCATGTATTTTTCGTTTAGGTAATCAATTTCTAATCTTGCAGAAAATTGATAAACATTTTCATCAATTTTAATTTCTGTAAGTTCTTCCACATCATGTTCATCTTCAATATCGCCAAAAATTTCTTCTATAATGTCTTCGGTAGTAATAATTCCTGAAGTTCCTCCAAACTCATCTACTACTACAGCAACACTTTTTCGTTGTGTTATAAATTCCTGTAAAATTTGATTGGCAGGCATGGATTCTGGTATAATGGAAATAGGCAACAATATAGATTTTACCGTTTTAGGCTTTTTAAACAACTCTTTAGAGTGAATGTATCCGATAATATTATCAATAGAATCTCTATAAATTAATATTTTGGACAAGCCTGTTTCTATAAATTTATCTCTAATGGTGGGTAAAGGAATTTCAATATCCATTGCTACCAAATCGGTTCGTGGAATCATACAGTCACGAGCTTTAACACTAGAAAAATCTAAAGCATTTTTAAATATTTGAATCTCATTATCTACATCTTCTCCTTCTTCTTTTTTTTGATGAACATTTGTCATAAAATGTTCTAAATCTATTTTGGTAAAAGCCATTTCACTTTCAGATGTATCTACTCTAAAAAGTTTAAGTATTAGATTAGAAACAACTAATACCAACAAAGTAAACGGATATAATATAACATACACAATTTGCAAGGGAATTGCTGCTAAGGTAAGTGCTTTATTTGGATTAATTCTTAAAAGCGATTTAGGTAAAAACTCTGAAAAGAATAGGATTAATATAGTTGATATAATTGTTTGAATAAGTAATACAATCAAATCATTAGTAGTAATTTTTTCGTAGATAATTGGCTCTAATAATTTTGCCATTAATATACTGTAAATTACTAATGCTATATTGTTTCCAATAAGCAAGGCACTAATAAATTTAGCAGGTTTTTTTAAGAAAAAGGAGAGAATTTTTCCTGAGAACACGCCTTTTTTGCTGCTTAGTTCTATTTTAAGTCGGTTGGCGGTAACAAAAGCTATTTCCATTCCAGAAAATAGTGCTGAAAACAGCATGGCAATAAGGATAAAAATAATGTCTGACGAGGGCATTTAGTTTTTTAAATATGTTGGTGTAAAGTTATAAAAAATTATTGTCCCATTCTTCGTCTTTGTCTTCTTCTTAAAAAATATAAGAATGATGCTAAAACAGTTAGCATGAAAAAGAAAAGTGCATCTTCTGTAGCAGTAAAAAAAAGATGGTATATTCCTATTACCCCACTAATAATGGCAATTACTAACCACATTAATTCTAAAAATCT
>JAVVER010000181.1:0-3166 GCA_032251145.1 Vicingaceae bacterium
TGGCCAACGCGCCTAAGCCTGACGCTATCAAAATGGCAAGTCTTTGTTTGTGCATGGGGTTTATAGTGTTAATTAAAGTATATTAATTCCTTATCAAATCTGCTGTAATTGCGTTGATAAATAAATGGATTAGGTATCATTCACCAAAAAAGAATTCATGAATTTTAATTAAATCATCACGTCCAATTTGAATAAGGTTCATGGTCTCTTTCAAATAAACACCTAGCGAGCGTTCATTATAAATAAATTTCATTTGGGGTGAGTATTCTGTTACCAAATACATATCTCCATCTATTTTATAAAAATCTATATCTCCATTTTTTGATTTAATTTTTTTATTTACAACCTTCCCATTTTTTAAAGTCTCTCGAATAATTTCTTCATTTTTTTCGCCTGATGCCACTTTTGTATACGCTATCATCATATTCATCCATTCGTTACTATCAACCAAAAACCATTTTACTTTATTGAAATCAATACCATACTCATTAAGCCATCCGTAACTTGTAAAACCAAGTAAAATCAATTTTTCACCTAACTCTGGTTCGTTTCCCTTAAAATTAAATTCTCTAATCTTAAATGTAATTACCGATGTGGAAGACATATCTTTTAATTTCTTACCGTCAAAATCTAGGGTTTTGAGTGAGAACTTACTGTATTCAGGATGATTAGTTAAAAACCATTCTGTTGCAGTTAATTCAGCTTGCTCTTTCATTTTTTCTACGGCTGCAATTCCGGTTCCAATAGCTAACAAGCCAACTGCAGCTGCAGCGACAACAGCTCCGTCATCTTGAGCTTTCAAATTTTGAGGTGCTAAATAAACTATTAGAAGCAGAATAATAAGTGTTTTTTTCATTGTTTAGTTATTTAAATTAGGATCACATTATTTTGATTAAAGTCAATTTACACTTCTGATATTGATGTTTTTAAAAATCAAAATTTTGTCTTAAATTTCTATTTTTTCGATTCATTTTTCCTGTCGTTGGCTGAAGAAATTAATAAAGTTTCTTTATGTGTCTACTGCCAACGTTCTTCGTGTATGGCTCTTTGCATGGGTTAGCACTTAACTTTACAAATACGCACCGAACTGAAAATCCGCGAGGATTTTCAGAGGTAGCCGAGAACATGCCATTACTTATAGCCAATATTGTGTGTAGTTATTTTATAATTAGTCAAAACTAGGTGAGCATCCTAAAACATCTGAATAAGGCTCAATATACTCCCAAAATGCTTTTCCAGCACTATCATAATAATTCATAGAATAATTTAATTTGGTATTTGAACCTACTTTATAAATATATTCAGAACAATTATATGAATATTCGTTAGGCTTGAAGCATACAATAGCAAAATAATGAGTTTGATAGTCAATATATACAGAATAAAATGTGACTTTTGATATTGCTGTACTGTTGTAACTTGTGTAGGTAGTTCCGTAATCTTTTGATTTAACAAAATCCATAATTTCTTCACAAGACTGTGCATAAAGCCCAAAAGTGAATAACGTTGAGATTAGGCTTAATGTGAGTTTTTTCATTATTATTTCAGTTGTATTATAGTTCTGTCAAGTAGCATTTGAGCGTTCAATTCTTTTCAAATTTTTCGTTTTAATAACACACAACGGTTTGCGTAAATGAGAAGTAGCGGATTAAAAAGCATTTCACTTTCAGTTTGGCATTGGCTTTTATTAAAAGCACAGACCTTTAATTTAGCACTGAAGCCGCTATTTCTTATACACGCTGTTATGTGCAGGCTTTACGCTATGATTTGAGGAACAAGGCTTAATCCTAATCTCGTTTTTGTTTCAATCGTTAAATCATCAAGATGTTCAAAAATCCAATCTATTAGCTCTTTTCCGTCCATTGTATTAACATCGAAACTTGTTGCACTTTCTTTGATTTTATCACCAATTAAAGCTGAAGTAATCAAAACAAATTTGTAGTCTGCATAAGTAATATCAGTTTGGATTTTCTTTAATTGTTCTAAACCCCAATTATCAGTATAACCTGAATGATGTTTAACTTGGATTAAAATTTTCGTTTCTTGAAATTTATCTGATTTTACTGCGTAAACATCTGCGTCGCCATAGTCGTCAAAATGGCTTTTACCCAAAACGTTTGCTGTATAGCCTTCACATTCAAATAACTCCTTTACCAAATGTTCAAGTCCAATTCCCCCTGTTGTTAAATTCGATGTTCCATTTTGGATATTAGTAAAAAGCGTCTTCTTTACTTTTTCTGTAAGTAGATTTTCTTTTTCTTCATAATCACTTGTCCAAGAATAATTATCTTTTTCAAAAATCTTTTCAATTTCATCTTTAAATTCATATAAGTCGGAAACCGTAGAACCACGAACCCTTAATCTTCTTTGAAGTCCTTCAGACAAGGAATTTCTCGGAATTGTTTTGAAATCATTTGATGTCATTAAATAATCTACTTCGATTTGATTTGCTAAATCCAATTCATAAGCATTGTTATCATATTTTGCTTGTTCTTTAGCAATTGCTAATCGTATTGAATTATAATAAGGAATGATTATAAAATCGCCAGCTTTTATTTTTTGAAATCGTTGAACTTCATTTAGTTTTTTACCTACAGTTGGTGGATGCATATTTTTTCCAGCATAATACATTTCATTAACAGCGTAACGTAATTCATTTGGCTTATTTTTGTATTGTGTAAAATCTACTTCGCTCCAACCGACAGCTACAACTTTATTGTTAAAAAATATTTCAAAGTCTTTTGGTTCGGAGTTCATAGCACGAACCATTAAATAATTTTTATTCATATTCACAGTTTTTGTTTTAGCTTGCACATAACTTCCAAATTACACCAACATTTTTAGCAAACCATCTTTGGTATTGCACCCCAATATTAAACCATCTCCCGTCAGCATCCTTACGGAATCCCGTAAAGCAGGGGAAAAAGGGTAAAAAGAGTCAAAGACCGCTTCATTTATAGTTTTACCAAAAAACTGACCAAAGATTGGGGGGAGTTATATATCCAACTCTGCTCAGCGCTTTTCTGTCAAATTAATGAAAATTTGAAGAGGTCTATTGCTCTTAAACCTTTTCTATCCACGACGATTTTTTACACATTGTTTTCTTTTATTTTTTTGAATCGCATTCTTTGAATGAGATAAAATCCAATAGAGCCAATGATTAGAA
>JAVVER010000182.1:0-3070 GCA_032251145.1 Vicingaceae bacterium
TTCTTTTATTTCACCTAAATGTAAATTTGGAACACCAATACCGATAAGCCTTGAAAAGAATTGTACCCGAGCAATTTCTGAGTTTATAATATGTAATAGAAATTTTGGAAATACTATTTCTTTAATTGGTTTCAATAAGGCAAGGCTAACATATATTGAAAATTCTTTTTCAACATCTATAATTGCTGCAACACCTGTTGTTCCATTTTTAGCTAATAAAATATCATCAATTTCAGGATTTACTCTTTTTGTATAGTCTAAATGTGCTTCTTTTGAAACAAATTTAATTTTTTCCCAATCTATTACTTCTTTAGTAACATTTCTAGCTGAAAGAAATATTACACCTTCTTTAAAATATTTTGGAGTTTGATGAGTTCCATCTGTTATTAAGGAGCAAACACTATTTAAATTAACCAACTTATGTTTATTAGAAATAATAGTTTTTTTCTTAAATATATCATCTAATGCCCACTTCTCAATAGCACTATAATCTATTGTTTGCAGGCCTTTTTGTACCCCTTTACTAATATTATTTACGACACCTAATTCATCAAACAAATATTTTTCTATTTCTTCTTCTAAAAGTTTAGCTTGTATTTCTTGTTGTTCCGCTCGTTTTACATTTTCATTATAAGCCGCAACAATTCTACTTTGTTCTATTAAAGAAGGTAGCGGTATTTCAATATCCAGAAACTCATCTTGTTTTACCCTTGCTTTTGAAATCCCCGATGTTTTACTATTCAATAAATTTTTAAAAGCATTACTCCTCAATACTTTTCGTAAAAAGTCTCCTGATATTAATGTGTTGTCAAAAGTAAAAGTTGGATATTCATTGCTTACCCCAAAGGGAGTATTGCCAATTTCATTGTAATAAATACAACCGTGTCTTACATTTATTTTGGAGTAGATTATCGCATTTTCTGGAACTAAATTAAGATTGCCCTTATAGGTATTTATTTCTTCAAAGTCTCTTAAAAATAATTGACCACCAAAATTAATCTTGGCAATAATTTGCCATTTGTTTTTGATCATTTCTTCTTTAGAAACTGCTTTTCTATACGGTTTTAATATATCACGTAATTTAACCACGTTATCAAATGAAATGTTTGATTGGTTATTATAACGTTTAACATCCCATAATTGAAATTCACTAAACGGAATGGTTTTAATGTATGCTTGTGTTTTTACCATTCTATATTATTTGTAAAAAGTTTCAGGTTCACCAGCTACATTGTCAATTCCTGATATTGGTATTCTGTATATTTTATTATCCTCTAAAATTTCATAGGTCACTTTATTTATAATATTTCCCCATAATTTTTCTTTAAGCCGGTAAGCAGTATATTCTTTTGCCAAAGGTTCTAACTCATTTTCAATTTTAGCACCAGTTGTGCTAATTCCTGCTTTTTCAACTTCTGCAATTGGTATTTGATAATCGAATTTCGCTTTAATTTGTGCCTTAATTTCTGAATCAACTAATTGTTGTATTTGTTTTAACTCTGCTCTAAGCTCTGATTTTTCTTCTTTTGACAATGCATATTTACCTTTTAATGTCAATTTAGAATTTATGGGCGCTATTTGTGGCTTGTATTTATCTTCAATTTCTTTTTTTGCTTGAAGGGCTATTTTATTGTATGTTTTTACTTCATCCTCAGTAAATTTCTTGAAGAATAATAAACTTGGTTTTACAGTTGCACCTGATGCAATAAAAACATCCTGAGGTATAGAAGTAATTAATATTATTTTGGCTTTACTTTCAACAAAGTCTCTTATTTTTTGGAGATTGGAGTTATTTAATACCCCTTCCGGCAACACGATTCCTAATCTACCACCAGGTTTTAGTAAATTTAAGCAACGTTCTATAAAGAGTACCTCTGTAAGTGTACTCATAGTTCCTGTTGTATATAGGTCAAGTAGTGGCTTGCCAATATTGTCGTTTATTTGCTTTAAAGCATTTGTATAGGCAGGATTGCCAGGCACATCATACCTATCCTTATATTTAAGAATACGAGATTCATCTTTGTATTTGTCTGCCTCTGTTATTTTTAAACTTTTTTCTACCCTTGAACCAAATGGTGGATTTGTTAAAATAACATCGAACCTATTTTCAAAAATACCATTAACATTTAATAAGCCATCGTTATGATGGACACCACCGTGACCATCACCGTGCATAATCATATTCATTTTCGCAGTTCGGCTCATTCTTGGGTTGGCATCGGTACCAAAAATACAATCATAACTTAAAACTCTTAAACGGCTTTTAGGATTGTTGATGTCTAATTCTTGATTAAGTTTATTAAAAAGCTCATTAACGACTTCATCTACCTCTTCTTTTTCTTTTTCTTTTTCAGGGAGTTTGTTGTAGTCTTCAGTGTAGTAATGTAATTTAATTTTTTCTTTTTCTTTGTGAATGCTTTCTTCAATTTTAGCCCTTACATACTCAAATGCTTTTATAAGGAAGCCGCCACTTCCGCAACAAGGATCACAAATAATTTCACCTTCTTGGGGATCCATAATTTCAACCATAAAATCTACGATGGTTCGAGGGGTAAAAAATTGGCCTAATTCCCCTCTAAAAGTTTTACCTAAAAATTGTTCAAATGCAATTCCTTTAACGTCATCGGATGTAGTCGATAAGTTGTAGGTTTGCAATTCTTCAACTATGGCTTCAAAACTATTTTCACGAATTCTTATCGTTTCATTTTGGTCGAATAAATCATCGTCAATAAATTCCTTTTTTGTGTTTTCAAAAAGTTTTTGATAAAAGGGTAAATCAGATGAAGCACGGTATCTTTCATCAGATTCTTTTCCTTTTTTAAATTCTTCAATAGAAAATACTTGCGCGTTAGTATTGTCACGCTCGTATCTGATTTTTATAAAAAGTATTTTACTAATTTCATCAAATGCTGCTTCCGGAGACAGTTTGTCATTATTTCTAATAATGTTATGACATTTAAAAAGCAGTTTGGAGAATTCGTCTCTTGTAAATGCTTTTGTTTATTTTAATAAAGCACTTATTTTTTTATCATTATTGATAATTGAAACATTTGGTATATCAATTACCTCA
>JAVVER010000183.1:0-3069 GCA_032251145.1 Vicingaceae bacterium
CGCAAATTTTTAAACCTTTGTGTGCTGTTTTAGGTAAGGTAAACAATACATAACCAATTCCGGTTACTGCTACAATTCTAAACAAACTAAGGGCTAATTTGCCATATTCACCGCCAAATTCCATCCCAAAAGCCATCCCTCTGTTTTCAGTAAAATGAATGTAAAACCAATCGCCTAATACTGGAAATTCTTGAGACAACATCATATTGGTTTTTACCCAAAACTTTGAAGTTTGGTCGATAACTAATACCAAAAAGGTAATAAAAAGAGGATGCGTTAAAAAACGGAATTTCATTTAATTGGAAATTTGAAATTAGAGATTAGAGATTAAAAAAATCTCTAATTTCCAATCTCTAATCATTAATAAGTTACCCTTGAGCTTCTTTTGCTTCAATGCTAAGCGTAGCGTGAGGTACAGCTTTTAATCTTTCTTTAGGAATTAATTTTCCTGTAACTCTACAAACTCCGTAAGTTTTGTTTGAGATACGAATTAAGGCGTTTTCTAAGTGCTTAATAAATTTTTCTTGTCTACCTGCTAATTGAGCTACTTCTTCTCTAGAAAGAGTTGCAGCTCCTTCTTCCATCATTTTAAATGAATGAATAGTATCATCTGTTCCGTTATTATCTTTGTAATTTAATGTAGCTAAAAGCTCTTCTAAGTCTGCTTTTGCTGCTTCTAATTTTTTGTTTATGATAGCTTTAAATTCTGCTAAATCTTCATCTGAATATCTTACATCTGCCATAATTCTTTTTTTTTTATCGTTTTTAATTAAATTTTTCTATTGCAATTAATGTAGAAAGATTTTGGTCTATTTCTACACTAACTCCCTCATTTAGTTCACTTACTACATCTAATCGAGATGTTAAAGTTTCGGTGCAAATATAGTTTTTATTATTATTGATTGCATCATTTATTTCATTGTGTTGCAAAATTTTAAGTGCAATTTTATCCGTTACTTCAAAACCACTGTCTTTACGTAAGTTTTGAATACGATTTACAAACTCTCTGGCAATACCTTCTTCTTTTAGCTCTTTAGAAATAGTGATATCTAAAGCAACCGTAAGTCCTCCTTCTGTTTGTACTAACCAACCTGGAATATCTTCTGTAATAATTTCTACATCATTACTATCTAATTCCACTTGCTGACCTTCAACGGTAATCGTTGCTCCTTGGTTACGTTCAAACTCCTGTATATCGTTCTGATTAAACTGATTTACCTGTACAGCAATCTGTTTCATTATCTTACCATACTTCGGTCCTAAGGTTTTAAAATTAGGTTTAATGCTTTTTACCAATACGCCTGCTGTATCTTCGAGGTATTCAATCTCTTTTACATTTACTTCCGATAAAATTAAATCGGCAACCTCTTGTAACTGACGTTTAAAAGTTGGATTTAAAATAGGTATCATTAGTTTTTGTAAAGGCTGACGAACTTTTATTTGTTCTTTCTTACGCAAACTCAACACCATAGAAGAAACTTGTTGAGCAATATCCATACGCTGTTCTAAGTCGGTATCTATCTCACTTTCATTTACCGTAGGGAAATCTGATAAATGCACTGATGTTGTATTTCCTTTACCACTCACTTTACTTAAATCGGAGTACAATAAATCGGCATAAAAAGGTGCGATAGGCGAAGACAATTGAGCCACAACTTCTAAACAAGTATAAAGGGTTTGATAAGCTGCAATTTTGTCTTCAGAATAATCGCCTTTCCAAAAACGTCTTCTGCATAAGCGAACGTACCAATTACTTAAATGGTCGTTAACAAACTCCTGAATAGCTCTTCCTGCTTTAGTTGGTTCGTAGGTGTTGTATGCTGCATCAACATCTTTAATCAACGAGTTAAGTTTAGAAATAATCCATCTATCAATTTCAGGGCGATTTTCTATTGTTACTTCTGCTTCAGCATAAGTAAATTTATCTAAATTGGCATACAAAGCAAAGAAGCCATAAGTATTATAAAGTGTTCCGAAAAACTTACGTTGAACTTCTGTAATTCCATCTAAATCAAACTTTAAATTGTCCCAAGGTTGAGCATTGGTAATCATGTACCAACGTGTGGCATCCGGACCGTATTTATCTAAAGTTTCAAATGGATCAACAGCATTACCCAAACGCTTGCTCATTTTCTGACCGTTTTTATCTAACACTAAGCCATTAGAAATTACATTTTTGTAAGCAACATTGTCAAAAACCATGGTAGCAATGGCGTGTAAAGTAAAAAACCAACCACGGGTTTGGTCAACACCTTCTGCTATAAAATCAGCTACCCCAAGTTGTTGTTTTTCGATTAAATCTTTATTTTCAAACGGATAATGAAGTTGTGCTGTTGGCATAGAACCTGAATCGAACCACACATCAATTAAATCAGTTTCACGTTTCATAGGTTTGCCCGATGGTGAAACCAATACGATATTATCCACATAGTTTTTATGTAAATCGAATTTATCATAATTAGCTTTACTCATATCTTCAACAACAAAATCAGCTAAAGGGTTTTCTGTCATAAATCCTGCAGCTATGGACTTTTCTATTTCGGCTTTTAATCGCTCAACAGAATCAATGCAAATAATTTCCATTTTGTCTTCTGTCATCCAAATAGGAATAGGAATTCCCCAATAACGAGAACGAGATAAATTCCAATCGTTGAGGTTTTCTAACCAATTGCCAAAACGACCTGTTCCGGTGCTTTCAGGTTTCCAGTTAATGGTTTTGTTCAACGCTATCATGCGTTCTTTTACCGCAGTAGTTTTAATAAACCAAGAATCTAACGGATAGTATAAAATAGGCTTGTCGGTTCTCCAACAATGTGGGTAGCTGTGTTCGTATTTTTCTACTTTAAAGGCTTTGTTTTCTTCTTTCAGTTTGATACAAATTTCTACATCTACCGATTTTTCGGGAGCAGTACCTTCATCGTAATATTCGTTTTTAACGTATTTTCCTGCAAACTCACCCATTTCTGGTCGGAATTTACCTTGTAAATCAACCAAGGGAACAGGGTTGTCACTTTCATCTAACACCAACATTGCAGGAACACCTGCTTCTTTGGCTACTTTGGCATCATC
>JAVVER010000184.1:0-2945 GCA_032251145.1 Vicingaceae bacterium
CATCTAATTTATTAACAAACAATATGTTGAATACTTTTTAAGGGGTGACTATTTACTATGAAAAATTACTTGTTGTTATCGTCAGCGTCAGTTACTTCTTCAAAGTCAACATCGGTAACTTCATCGCTACCATTTGCTTCAGAAGCATTTCCTGCACCTTCAGCACCTCCGGCTTGTTGTTGAGCGTTATACATTTCTTGAGAAGCAGCTTGGAAAACGGTATTTAGTTTTTCAATTCCTGCTTTACAAGCGTCAATATCTTTGGCTTCGTGTGCTTTTTTCAGTTCAGCTAATGCCTCTTCTATAGGTTGTTTTTTGTCAGCTGGCAATTTTTCGCCATAATCTTTCAATTGTTTTTCTGTTTGGAAGATTAAGCTATCCGCTTGGTTCATGGTCTCAGCAATTTCTTTCGCTTTTTTATCTGAATCAGCATTTTCTTCAGCCTCACGTTTCATTCTTGCAATTTCTTCCTCACTTAATCCGGAAGAAGCTTCAATTCTAATGCTTTGCTCTTTACCAGTAGCTTTATCTTTAGCAGAAATATTCATAATTCCGTTAGCATCAATATCAAAGGTTACTTCAATTTGAGGTACGCCTCTTGGTGCCGGTGGAATGTCTGTTAATTGAAACCTTCCCAACGATTTGTTATCAGCAGCCATTGGTCTTTCTCCTTGTAATACATGGATATCAACCGCTGGTTGGTTGTCAGATGCTGTAGAGAAGGTCTCTGATTTTTTAGTTGGGATAGTAGTGTTTGCTTCAATTAATTTAGTCAATACACCACCCATGGTTTCAATTCCTAACGATAGGGGAGTAACATCCAACAATAATACATCTTTAACTTCTCCGGTTAATACACCACCTTGAATTGCTGCTCCAATAGCAACTACTTCATCAGGATTTACTCCTTTAGAAGGCTCTTTTCCGAAGAATGATTTTACTGCTTCTTGTATAGCAGGGATTCTGGTAGAACCACCAACTAAAATTACTTCGTTAATGTCGCTAGCACTGTATCCTGCATTTTTAAGAGCAGTTTTACATGGCTCAATGGTTCTTTTAATTAACTCGTCTGCCAATTGCTCAAACTTAGCTTTCGATAAGGTTTTTACCAAGTGTTTAGGTCCTGAAGCAGTTGCTGTAACGTAAGGTAAGTTAATCTCTGTAGAACTAGTACTAGAAAGTTCTACTTTAGCTTTTTCAGCAGCTTCTTTTAAACGTTGTAATGCCATTGGGTCATTTCTTAAATCAATACTTTCAGCAGCATTAAATTCATCAGCTAACCAGTCAATGATTACTTGGTCAAAATCATCACCACCAAGGTGAGTATCTCCATCCGTAGATTTTACTTCAAAAACACCATCACCTAATTCAAGAATAGAAACATCATGCGTTCCACCACCACAGTCGAACACTACAATTTTCATGTCTTGAGATTTTTTATCTAATCCGTAAGCTAAAGCAGCAGCGGTAGGCTCGTTAATGATTCTTTTTACTTTTAATCCAGCAATTTCTCCGGCTTCTTTGGTAGCCTGACGTTGGGCATCGTTAAAGTAAGCAGGAACGGTAATTACTGCTTCGGCAACAGATTGTCCTAAGTAATCTTCAGCGGTTTTTTTCATTTTTTGCAATACCATTGCTGAAATTTCTTGCGGTGTATATAATCTATCGTCAATTTTTACTCTTGGGGTATTGTTTTCACCTTTTACTACTTCGTAAGAAGCTCTTTTAATTTCGCTAGCTACTTGGTCGAATGAATTACCCATAAATCTTTTAATAGAAGATATGGTTTTGGTTGGGTTGGTAATAGCTTGTCTTTTGGCAGGATCTCCAACAGTTCTTTCTCCGCCTTCTAAAAAAGCAACGATAGAAGGGGTAGTTCTTTTTCCTTCAGCATTAGGGATAACAACCGGCTCGTTTCCTTCCATTACAGAAACACAAGAATTGGTTGTACCTAAGTCTATTCCTATTATTTTACTCATGATATTAGTTTTTATTAGTTTAAAAATTATTTTCGAAAAGGAATAGTCAAAGGATATGCCATTGGGTTTTAATAGCATTTTCTTGAAAATATGTCAGCCATTAACCGAAATTACCGATTAATGGCTGACAATTTTATGACAATAAGACAGAAAGGAACTTAGTTTAGAAGTTTAATAGGGGATAAGTTTAAAAGAAAAACTAAACTTTTTATAACCAAACTAAAGCCTACTCAGGAAATGGTAGTGTTAATAATAGAGGGTTTTTGTCGTTATCTTCAATGTAAATAGTTACCTTATTATTTTCAATTTTAGCTATTCTACGAATATCAAAAAAATGATTTTCAGGTAACATATATTCTATGTAAGAGTTTGGATTTGATGCAAAAGTAATCCTTAAAAAACTATCAATCTTTGGAAGTGTTGCTTTTAAAGTGTCATTTCCATTAAATATTTTTTTTTCAACTTGTCCATTTTGAATTTCAACAGTATAAAGAAACAATGTATCATTTACATCTTTATAAAGATATTTTTTCACTATCAACCGACAAACATAAAAATCAAGCAATAAATCTTTCTTAACCCCAGTAAAGAATAAGGTTTTATTTAAAAATTCAAAACCAACCTCCCCTGTATTTTAGAACAATTCGGTTTGAAGGTTTGGTGGTTTTGTTCTTTTTAATTGTTTTATGTAAGTTCTTCGGCTGTTTTCAATTACCCAAAAAACATATAAATTGCTTATTAAATGTATTCTGACCAATGCTGCTACTGTCGAAAAGGCTTTTTTAGTTTTTGATTTTGCTTTTAAAACCATCAAAAGCAATTGTGCAATAAGTGTTATCCAAATTTGTGTTTTAATACCGTTTTCTGTGTCAGAATAAAAATAGTGTAGTTGAAAGTTTTGCTTTAATTTCTTAAAAAGCAACTCAATTTGCCAACGAATTTTATAAATCAAAGCCACTTCTTCAT
>JAVVER010000185.1:0-2881 GCA_032251145.1 Vicingaceae bacterium
TTTATTTTTGGATTTAAAACACTTATTTTGAAGTGTTTAAGTACTCGGGATGGGAATATAAAATACGCAAAATAACAGATTAACAAAAGCCTTGTAAATACAATAAATCCCCTGTAAAGTCAATAATACAAAGGGTTTAAGTAATGTTTAATGTTTTATATAGATTGATATAGATTGAACTAATATGTAAAAAAGTGCACAAAAAGTACACAAATTTATTATCTTTGTTTTGTTCAAATTGAAAATCAATCTAAAATGGCAACCGTAAAATTTCTTTATAGGTCTAATAAAGACCAAACCCAACTTACATTGCGACTTTTTTTTGTGCATAATGCTAACAAAAACAGGGTTGATGCAAAAACAAATATTTTCGTATCAAAGCAATATTGGGAAAAACAGCACTCGAAAAACACAAGGGATATTGATTTAATAAACCTCCAAACTGAAAAGAAAACCGAAATACTGGAATTAACAAAGTTTGTTTTAGAGTCTTTTAATGATGCTAATTTGGATGATATAAACAAAGAATGGCTACAAAAAACCGTTGACGAATATTATAATCCAACAAAGAAAAGAACAAAGCAGATACCGGACAAATTAACCTTGTACGTTGATTACTTCTTACAGTCAAACAGCAAGAATTTTAAAGACCAAACCATTAAAAATTACAAGGTTGTTAAGTCATTACTTGAACGTTTTGAAGCCTACACCGGACACCATTACAAAATGGTAGAGGTTGACAAACAATTTAAGGATGATTTTTATGATTTTTGCCAAAGTAAAAATTATTCAATCAACACGATAAGCAAGTTTTTAGATACTATTAAGGCGTTATGCAGGGATGCAAGAACAAATGGAATTGAATTAAGCCCACAACTTGACACCCTTAAAATCAAAACCGATAAAGTAGATATTATTTACTTAAATTTTGACGAGCTGGAGCAAATAGAAAACACCAAAGATTTGCCCGACTACCTCGACAATACACGTGACTGGCTTATTATTAGTTGCTACACCGGGCAAAGGGTTTCCGATTTTATGACCTTTAAACCCGAAATGATTAGAAGCGAAAACGGCAAACATTATCTTGAATTTACCCAACAGAAAACACAGAAGAAAATGACAATTCCGTTAAGCCCAAAAGTCATTGAGATTTTGGATAAACGAAACGGAAACTTTCCAAGACCCATATCAGACCAAAAGTATAACGACTATTTAAAATTACTTTGCAAAAAGGCAGGCATTGACAGCCCCACCACCGGAAGCATCCGCAAAGAAGCTGGAAAGGGCGTTATCAGGAAAGTAAGGGGCAAATATCCAAAGTATGAATTAATATCGTCACACGTTGGCAGACGTTCGTTTGCTACCAATCATTACGGAACTGTACCCACTACTTTGTTAATTTACATGACCGGGCACAGTTCAGAGACCATGTTTCTCAACTACATTGGCAAAAGCAACAAGGATTTAGCGATTGAAGCAGCTAAATATTTTTAAATTAAACAACAACAACATGACTGCAAAAAAATACAGTATTGCTCACGGTATATTAGATGTCTTTGAAGACACTCAACTAAATGAAATTTACATTAAAATGGTTTCTTTGGGTATAGAACATTCCCTTTACCCGGTTGAAAACAGCTATCCCAATGTAATTCAAACTTACTTTGATAGATTGTCTGATAACCGCAAAAAACAAACCCTATCTTACTTTTTAATTTCAGATATTGAAGTTAAATTGAACATTTATGAAGCTGATTTTAAAATATTGGTACACCATGAATATCATAGACCAAATGAAAAGCATTTTTTCTATCAGGAACTGTTTAAAGAACGTAAGCATTTATACAATCTTGTAAAGAAATATAGCAAGGAATTTAATAAGAGTGAATTTATTGAAAAGATTAAAGAAAAGGGAATAACACACAATAAATTTTACTTTATAATTTTTCTAAGGCATGAGCAGATTGATGAAGTCTTATATCGTTTGATGGTTGAAATTGAGTTTCTAAGGCAATTAATTGAAGAAAATAGAAAATTCATACTGGAGCTTGATATTACACCTGATGAGAAATATAAAAAGTTGATTTGGTTTAAATTAGGATTGTTGTTTGCTACCGGTAAAATGAATGAGTATCTAAACCCAAATAATACCACATTAAAAGACAATTATTCACCCTCTAAAATAGCTAAGGAATTGGGGAATGAAAGTTTTGAAAAATACATTTTGGCAACTATAAACAATTACAGTTTGAATAATTCAAATGCTAATAAGAATATCTTTAATTCAAGGGATAAAATGCTTAAAATCATAAATCATTGTGAAATAAATAATTTGGCTATTGACCCCTATTTTAAAGAGTGTTTACCAACTGAATAAACCTATTTCAAAAAACAGTACCAAAACAGTACGAGTACCGCAAATAGTACCAAACCAATAAGCGGAATTTTGGCTTGTAAAACTTTAAATACAAGTCATTATGGAAAGCGTACAATTCATTCAAACAAGCCCTACACAGTTAGCGGACTTAATCAATGAGGGGGTAAAAAAGCAGTTAGAACAACTGAAAAAAGAACTTCAAAATCAATCGGCAAACGATGATTTAATGAGCCGGGAGCAGGCTTGTAAATTCTTACAAATCGACAGCTCCACCCTTTGGCATTGGACAAACAAGGGCAAAGTAAAGGCTTATGGCATTGGCGCACGGCGTTACTATAAACGTTCGGAACTACTGGAAGCAATAACACTTAAAAAAGGCTGAAAAATGGAAAATAATCCCAATTCCAGCCCTAAGAAACTTTTTGGTAAAAGACAGGGGCAAGTTACTAAATTTATCATATCAACTTTTGAAAAAAAGTTAGAAAATGAAAGTTTATTGAC
>JAVVER010000186.1:0-2827 GCA_032251145.1 Vicingaceae bacterium
TTAAAGAACAAGTTGGCGAACTAAATAAAAAAAAATCCGCTGCACCATAACGGTTAGCTATGCACAGTAAGGGATTTAATTAATCGTCCCCTCAAAAAGCACAGAGCCAAATCGATTATGTTCTATTTTTCTGATTTAAGAGAGTTACATTTTTTGTTGACAATCTACATAATAATAAAGTCAAATCAAAGATTTGGCTTTTTGTTACTTACACTTTTGTTCGCAATTAAGTTTTAGCCCTTATTGTGTTTAGCTGTCTGTTATGGTGCGGCCAAAAAACAGCAACGTGGTAGTTCGTTTTTTTTTTTTAGAGTTCACTTCCTTTGCCCGAAGCCTGGAAACTGTTTTATAGGAAGCCTTTTATTTTGCCAATTTTAAATTCGCTGCCATGATACACAGACCCAAGGAACAGTTCGCAACGTTTGCAAAATCATAGATTTTATGGGTACAAATTTTTTTAACTACTTACCCAAAAGAGACGTTTTCTAAACGATTAAAATTGGCAAGAGCACAATTTTGCAAACAGTTTTCAGGCTGGACTGTCGTCCGCGCGAGAGCGAGCTGAAAAGTAGCCCGCCATCCAAAAAAGCTAAAACAGCTCGCATAAAATCAGCGGGCGGGGAAAATTGGAGACCAATATTTTAAAGAACAAGTTGGCGAACTAAATAAAAAAAAATCCGCTGCACCATAACGGTTGGTACATGTTGCGGAGCGGATTTCGGAGAGCGTTCCTGTCCGCGAGGACATGAACGGCGATGCGAGAATCCGCAGTTACTAACCGCACCAACCCCGCTCTGAAATATGTACTTTGTTATGCACTGGGCATTCGTTGTTTTTTTATTTTAACAAGTAAATTTTTACTTTTTTTCTTGCTAACATTATATTTAAAATACCCGAAAACACTTATCAATCTCGGAAGATTGGTGCTGATTCAAATTTCTCTATTATATCAATCAAGTTCTTATTATCCTGCACCTTAAAACTAATTTCTTTTAATGCGTTAATTATGAGTTGATGAATATCCGTTTTTTGTAGTTTTTCATCATTTAGAATATTAAGTAATGTTTCTACTGCGGGTTCACCCACTTTTTTTAATGCTTCAATATAATAAGGTGCAACAAATATTAAAGAATAATTAGAATCGTTTAATCTATCCTCAATTGAATCATAGAGCCTTTGAACTATGGGGGCAATTACTTTAGTACCTCCAATCTCCCCCAGTGTTAGAGCAGCACAGCGATTAATATTTGTATAAATTCCTTTATACCTTAAGGCATCAATTAGAGGAACAATTGCTTTTGTACCAAATACACTAAGGGCTTTAATAACAGCTTGGTAACGGCTTTCAGAAGCACCATATTTAAATTCATCTATTAACGGCAATATTGCTCTTTTATCTTTTATTTTTTCCAACGCTTCTATCGCAGCCATCTGAACGCCAAAATAATTTTCTCCATTTTTAAGCATATAAATCAACATAGGCACAGCACGTTTATTGCCAATCTTTCCTAAAGCTTTTATTACACTTGCATGTGATGATGAGCTTTCTTTGTCATGTAGTACAAGCATAAGCGACTTTATTGCTGGCACGCCTAGTTGGTCAATTTCTTCAAATTCAAGGTTCGCAGCCAAGTACGCTGCTTTTTCTTTGTTATTTTTTGGTTGCCAATCAATAGCATAAAGAGCAACAGCTGCTCTCCATCGTATGTCTGCCCGAACGTCCATTAGCATTCTTGATAGCCATTTAATGTTTTTGCTATGTTCCCATTTATCTATATTTTTCTCAGTTGCCCATATTTTGAATTTATTAGCTATGAGTACACGTATTTTATAAATCGTTAAATCCATAATTTCAAAGCTTTATTAAATTTCTATTTAGTAGTTAGGTTCTAAAATAATTTCTTCAACATAAATCTGTACTTAAATATTGAGTTGTACTGTCTGTCAGCCTTGTGCATAACGGTTGGTACATGTTGCGGAGCGGATTTCGGAGAGCGTTCATGTCCGCGAGGACTGAACGACGATGCGAGAGCCGCAGTTGCCAACCTCACCAACCCCGCTCTGAAATATGTACTTTGTTATGCGTTCGGCTTTTGTTTTTTAGTTAGTTTTTATGAAGCTTAAATATTCAAATAATACATGACATCTTATAATTTCCATGGGGGGGTAATTTAATTAATGTTCGAAAAGAAATAATTATTAATAAATCCCCATCCTATCTTTTGATACATTTCCCTCGGGAGTTTCGACCACAACATAATAATGTTGAGTCGTTATTTCTTGCCGGTTTAAAAATAACATAGCTGAATCCAAATCTGGAGCAACATAATATCTGTAAGTAGCAGGGAAACCATAAATTTCTTTATTTTCTTCATGAGAAAACTTGATTGAGCCTAATTCTTTTTCATTTACCTTATCCTTTTTCTTTTGAATTACAACAATTTCATTTTCAAGTCTTAAGCTATCACCCGGTTTAATTGAATTAATCTGTTCATCTGATATATCAAACCCTGCTGAAGCTAAAAAATGTTTAGCATATCTCGAACCTTCACCTAGATATCCCAAAGTCATTGAATGTATATCATAATTCCCTGTGGGACTACCTGAATAAATTCTTCTTTCATCTTCATATGCAAAATAAATTTCGTAATCAGGGTACGCACTTGAAAAATCTACTTGAACCAATTTCCCATGACGATTTATTAATTCTTTTGACATGCGCTCGTAATATTGCTCAGGTGAACCACCATTATAAGAAATCGTTTCCTGTAATGATTCATTCATAACCTCAGAATATAAGGAACCAGAGTTTGAGTTTGAAACGGAG
>JAVVER010000187.1:0-2822 GCA_032251145.1 Vicingaceae bacterium
TTTATTTTTAAGCTACGTCTAGATCAGATCTTTAGATTGCTTGAGGAAGTCCTGTAACTATGGTAAAATATAAATGACTTTGAAAACAAAGTTTTAAATCTGCAGAGCAAGAGCTCTATCGCTATCTATTAATTCAAATGCTAGAAAATATGTCTGAGTAGTTACTCTGTATAATCCTTTAATGGGACTGATAATAGTATGCCATTTAAAATATTTTTAATGATTTTCGCATTTATACTAGGAATCATTTTTAATCATTTCAATAAAGCAAAAAAAAATAAGAACAACGATATTTTATATCAAATAACTATAGCTTATCTTTTATTTAGAATCGGGTTCCTAGGTGGCGGAGAACTAATAACCCAACAATGGCAAACGATTTTTTTCCAGAGTAGTGTAATTATCGTCGCTTCATCATTTTGGACGCTCCTTGTTTTAACGCTACTTAAACGATGGAGCTCATTTGAGGCAGTAACTCAAATTTCAATAGCAACTCATTTTGGCTCAGTTAGTGTTGGTACATTTATTGCAGCAATAGCTTTCCTTGACGCCATGCACATAGCCATTGATTCTACGGTTGTCATTTGGCTCACCATAATGGAATTTCCCGCCATTATTATAGGAATGTGGAAACTGGGAGTTAGCGCTCGTAGCCTACTAGCAATAATAAAGAGAAAGTGGGCGTTAACCATACTGCCGATATCCATAGCTTTAGGAATGTTATTCAGCAAAGCCCTGCCAAGCACTCTTAGTTTTGTCTTTTTTAATCAATTATTTATGCCTATTCTTTTATATTTTTTATTTGAAATGGGCTGTAAAGCTTCGAATAATTTATTGAGCTTAAAAAAGAACGTAGGATCTGTGCTTTTTACGGGAATTGCTATTCCGATACTCGGTGGTATTTTTGGCTCGTCTATCGGTTGCTTGATGGGGTACAGCACAGGTAACATTTTTATCATGGCCATTTTAATGGCATCAGCATCATATGTGCTTGCACCACTCTGTATGTATGAGATCCTTAAAGACATTTATAAAACTAAAAAAGAGATTGCCAAGGAAGTTGTCTCTACAAGCATGGCTCTCTCCATAGGTGTTACACTACCATTCAATATTGCAATAGGTTTTGAACTCTATTACATGATCATAAGAGCTTTGCAAACCTGGCCTATCCTTGCTTTTTGGGGACTCGGCTTACCTCTTCTATTAGGAGTATTAAGTATGGAGTATGGGAAGAAATAGTATAAAAATACTCATTGTGCTGACCGTGCCAACCTACGCTAAAGCTTCGGTTAGCATCCCCTAGTAGACTATTTTAGAACTCTTTGTCAGAAATCGATGCATCCGTATCAGCACCAGCTTTTTCCAACAATGCCATCACTTTATAATTTTTATAAAATGCAGCAATTTTATAAGGCGTCCAAGAATAATAGTCAGTAGTTATATTTAAATTTTTACTATAACGAATAAGAAGTTCGATTATTTTTATAGGCGCATTGACCATAATGGCATAACTTATTTGCGAAAAATTACGCACCTTGGGCTCCAGTATATTCAAATGAAATGGCACTTCAGCGAAACATTCGACTATAGCACCAGAAACTAATAAAAATCTTACAGCCTCTACTGATCGGCTATCAATAGCCTCAGTTAGTATCATTCTGCCAGCATGAGGCCAAGATAACCCATAACAATCATTAATATCGGCACCTAAGAGTATGGCACTTTCCATTTTTTCTATATCCCCGTGTTTAGCAGCATTTCGCAGAGCTAGGGTTGCCATATAAACTGGATTTTTTTTGATCTCTTCCATGGTTAGGTATTCTGACAAACCATGAGCCAGAGCAGGTACAGATAAAACAATAAAAAGCAAAAAATTGCGCATAAAATTCATAATAACCTCCAAAGACTCTAAGCTTTTACCTTTATCAAATTACCATAAAGAAACTGGGTTAACAAAAGGATAGTCATACAGACTATCTAATCGACCTATTTACCTATTGCATCCTGGCAACAGGGAAAATATTGCCCCATAAAACCTTCCATCAACCATATTTAAAGTAAAGACTGATCTAGACGTGCAAAACCGATACCTGTTGCTCTATAAAAGATTTCATATAGAATTAATGTATAAATTTAAAAAAGTAAAAGCAACCACAAACTTCATTAAATCAATGAAATAAGGAACTCTTATGAAAAAGCTTTTATTCAAAACTTTATTAATTATCTCCCTAACAGCCACGCAAGCTTCCTCTGCCCTAAGTACCTTTGACACAGCGAAAGATACTGTCTCAAATTGTTATTCATCAAAAATAGGCTTTGGAGTAGTAGCTGTTATTGCTGGATATGCAGCAGGAACATTTATTTATAAAGCATATAAGTGTTATCTTGAAAACAAAATTATTAATGAAACCGTCGATGCTCTTTTCTTGAGTCTTACCTTGAATAGTACTCTTGCAAAACTACCAAAAGAAGAACAAGAAAAAGCGTTCCGAAAAAAGGCTTGGCTCATTTCTATGAGAAAGCGTATTATTTCTCAATTACAACAACAAAAAACATTATCTAAAGAGCATAAAGCAGCATTAAACAAAGCTCTAAATAATGCATATCTAGCTTTTAACATTGTAGATCTCTTCTCTAAAAACCCTTATGAACAAGACTATGTAAATGCTTCCTTTCTTGATACTATGATTGAAAACAACATTATCAACTCTATCTTGTTGCAATTCAAGCCTAATGCTGAATGCAATCAAGAAGAACTTACTAAGAAAACGCGAACTCGATCTAAGGAATAGAAAAATTTAGCAAAAAAAATATCCTTTCCA
>JAVVER010000188.1:0-2600 GCA_032251145.1 Vicingaceae bacterium
GATTAGAAATTGAATTTTCAATTTCTAATTTATAATTACTCATCTGTTGCCCCCATCGGTTAAACACTTGTATTTCCAAACTTTCTAAATAGGCTGCTCCAATAAGTTGAATAATAAAGTTGTCATTTTCATTATCTCCATTAGGGGTGAATACATTGGGAATAAAGAGGCTTATTTCTTCGTTGGGGTCTATAAAAATGGTTTTGCAACTGGTATCGGCACATTGGGGTTGGTTGTTATAAGCAATTAAACAGACTTCATAAGTTCCGCCTTCTGTAAAAAAGTTTTGAGTGTTGAATGTTGAATGTTGAATAAGTGTATCCTTCGGTCCCGTCATTGCGAGGTACGAAGCAATCTCACTAATTGACCATTCATACATATTGGCATTTTGCGAGGTATTAAAAAAACTCACTTCCATAGGTGCTTTGCCGAGGGATTGGTTGGGATTGTTCCAAGGGGCTTGTGGAAAACTGTAAAAATTAGCCATTACATTGTTGATGGCATTTACCGTTACCGTATCATAAAAAATACAGTTGTGTAGGCTATTTTCTACTATATAGCTTCCCTCTGCCAAATTATTAAAAACGCCTGTGGTATTGGTGTTTAGTAAGTTAAAATTAGTATCATACAGCGTAAAATTATAATTAGCATTGGTGTTATAGTGTGCAGTTATAATACCTGTTGCATTACCACAAACAGTTGGTGTGGTGGTAATACTATCTATGGGTTGAGTTACCCAAATTTTTACATGTTCTGTTTTTACACAACCGCTATCGTTTTTTATGGTTACTATGTAAGTGGTGGTTTGTGGTGGACTTGCCACGGGGCTGGCAATAGTAGTATCACTTAAGCCTCCAAAAGCACCAAACCAACTATAAGTTGAACCTCCTGTGGCATTAAGTTGTACGCTATCTCCTTTGCAAATAGTATCTTGGGTGGCTGTTGCTGTGGTGGTAAAGGTGTCGCAGGGGGTGGTGTAGGCGAGGAAGTAGGCTAAATAAATATTAAATTGATTAAGGAGAGATTGAGTTGATAGAGATATATTAAATGATGAAGTTTGATTTTGTATATATGATTTGATATCTGCCAAGCCATCGGTGGCAGCCATTAAACTATCAGGTGTATCATCATCTAACCCAAATAAAGTATTGTTTTCATAATAAAAATGCCCTTTTACCCCAGCACCTGTCCATATATTATTTATAGCATCACTTCCCCCTATTAACCCAATGTTATTTCCATTTACAAAAATATTCGATCCATCTTGTACAGTATCCCATATAATATCTGAATGAATTGCCATACCAACTGGACTTAGCGTATCTATAGGTAATAAATTATTAAACTGATAAGAAACATTAGATGTCGCATTAGTTTCATTAAGAATTATTGAAATCGCTGTTTTTTGTAAAATAGGATTTTCATAAAAAATTAATAAATAAAAAGCCCCATACTTGTCAAAAATATTAGTAATTTGGTTTGGATAGCTTATGTTGTATGTATTTTGTAAAGGGTTAATATCATTTGTTATGTCAATAGCATGTAACGAACATTTTATAGTGTCATTAGAAGCAAAAAAAGCTAAAAAGTTATTAGTAACTTGATTACTTAAATCAAATCTATAAACATTAGAATTTAAAGTAACATTAACGGGTTGTGCAGCACCATATCTATTACAAAATAAATAGGCTTTTTTAATGGTGCTTACTGGATTAATATTCACAATGATTTGCCCATTAGCACCATCTCCTATACCTGACGAAAAGCCCCCGCCTGTAACTCCTCCATAAAAAATATCCTGATAGAATAAAAGCTGACCTTTTAAGGGGCTACTCTTAATGATAAAAAAAAATGAGCAAATACAAAAAACAACTATTTTGTAATGATTACGCATTATGCTTTTTTTTTAATTCATTAATTTCACTTTGTAGTTTTGATAATATTTCATCTAAGCTACCATTTATTGTTAATTGATGATTATACCCAGTCACAATAGATGATTTTACATTTTGATTAAAAATATTTTTTGGGTCAAAGTTTAATATCGTAGCTAAATCAGCCTCTAAAATTTCAGCAATGGCATTTATTTTAGAAATAGTAATGTCCGTTTTATCATTTTCTATCTTAGAATATCCTGGCACACTCATATGAAGTCTTTCTGCCATATATGCTTGAGTATAATTTTTTAATTCTCTAAGTTTTTTAATATTATCTCCTATACTCATAGTTAAAAATTTAAACCAAAAGTACATAATATTTTCTAAAAAACAAATTTAAATCATAAAATTTAACCTTCCTTTGAAAAGGTATTTTTTTACCTTGTTTATCAATCATTTTTATAAACCTTTAAAATTCAATCATTATGAAAAAACTTTTAGCAGCTATTGCAATATGCTCAATAGCATTCTCAAGCCTGATGGCACAAAATGCAATATGGAGTTTGCCTCCTAACTTTTATAAGGTAGGATTTCCTGTCCAACCCCTCCCCACCAACACCAACAGTTATGCTTTTTTTACTGATTATGGTGGTTGGCAATCGGAGTTTACCCATGCTGCCTATCCAGACATAAATGGAGAACCATTATTTTTTATAGTAGATG
>JAVVER010000189.1:0-2575 GCA_032251145.1 Vicingaceae bacterium
AAAAAGCTGGGTGGCAGAATCATTATCTAATTTAACGGATACAAATATTTGCCTTTCTTCAAAGCTGGGTATACGATATTTTCCTTATTTTACTGCGCTGAAAATTGCTCAATGGATTAAAGGAAATAATATTTCGCTACTCCATATTCACTGGGCAAAAGACCTTGCACTAGCGGCACTGATTAAGAAAATATTAATCGCAAAGCACTATAAATTACAATTAGTCGTAAGCCGACATATGTCGTTACCGCATCCTAAGAAAAGTCTATATCATCGCTGGATATACAGCTCTGTTGATGCTTATATCAGTGTCTGTGATTTTGTACATGAGCAGGTAAAATGTAATCTACCAATATCAACCGATAAGCTGTATAAAATCTACCCCGGGGTTGATGCAGCCGAACAATCAAACAACTTTCCTTTTGTTATTGACTCGAAAAAAATCAATATTATTGTTTTAGGGCGCCTTGAACCAGTTAAAGGACAGCATTTAATGCTACACGCTTTAGCGCATTTATCTAGACCGAATATACATTGTTATTTTGTTGGACAGGCGATGGATGAAAGTTATTTAACTGAACTTAAAGCTTTGGCAAGTTCCTTAGGAGTTACATCAAACGTCACATTTTGTAATTTCATACCACAACCCGCACAATATTTAGCCCACTTTGACGCGTTAATTTTAACCACACGTTGCGAAACTTTTGGCTTAGTTCTTATTGAAGCGATGAGAGCGGGTATTTTAGCTATCGGATCAAGAGCTGGTGGAGTCACCGAAATAATTGAGCATCAGAAGACTGGCTTATTATTTGCCACAGAAAATGCAAGCGCCTTAGCTGAACAACTGGAATGGTTTATTTCACATCCCTCGGAAATAAATACGATTGCTTTAGAGGGTAAAAAAAGAGCTGAGCAATTATTCGACAAAACAGCTAATTATCGGTTTTTAGAAGATACCCTTGAAAAGCTATAAGCCGACCTCCTTAGAATTAATCCAGAGACAATATTATAACCCAGGAATTTTAATTAAGATTACATGTCTTGGTAGCAAAATTATGAACAGGTAAGTCAATTTATTTCTTACTGCGTGCAAAAGAAAATCAAACGTTATAATAAAGGTAAATTTTTGTCTATTCACACTCTGTTTTTCAGGTCTTAAAATAAATTGCTCCCATATTTATTCTGCGAGTCAGGTAAACAGTGAACAACCAACTAACCAATCGACCTACTTAAATGCACCGGAAGCTGAGTAGTAGAAACTTATTATTGCGGCAGGTAACCTATGCTTTCCGATTTGCTTATTTCAATATTTAAAGCAATCTAGCTTTTACGAGGAAGAGGCACAATTAACCTAGTATTTAGAATCGAAGAAATGATGGCATTCTTAGAACTATCAAAATTCGTTTCTAAAAATTGTCAAATTTAGATATAAACGATAAATAGTTGGAGGCGTTTCTTGGATAACATTAGAAGTAATACAGCAATTATATGTTTATCACCCAATTTAGGTGGTATGGAGCTAGACACAATAAAATTGGCTAAAAAATTAAGCCCCTATACTCGAGTTATTGTCATTGCAAAAGAAAATGGATTTATTGCAAAAAACAGTAATGAGTATGTCGGGGGGAGTATTTCTCTAGAAAAAATTTCTTTTAGGTCATCTTTAAGTTTCTCTATAATACTTAAAACAAGATATATAATTAAAAAATATAATATAAAAAATGTTATTTTTTTTGGTGCAAGTGAACTAAAATCATTATATTTTTCTTTTTTATATTTTGATATAAATCTTATAATAAGGCATGGAACAACAAAAACGAAGTCTAAAAAAAATGGGTTTCGTCGATTAATTTATAATAGAGTAAATTATCATGTTTCGACATCAAAGCATATATTTAATAATGTACAAAAAATAATTCCATTTGGAAGTGCGACAAAAGAGTGCATTATCTATCCATCTATAAAATATTCACCTAGCCAAAATAGTAATGATTCTAATAATATTAGATTACTCCATACCGGCCGAATCACTGAGGGAAAAGGACAAATCGATGCTATTAAAGCTTGTAAGACACTAGTAGAGAATGATATATATTTTTATTTCAATATAGTTGGTGGTTATGAAAATGAAAAAGATAAAGATATTTTTTTAGATTTTTATAAGACAGTATCGTATAAAAATAGTATTAATATTATTGGCCATGTAGACAATGTTATAGATTTTATCGAGCACTCTAATATATTTATCTTTCCAAGCTATGGAGAGGGATTTGGGAATTCTTTTGTTGAAGCATTATCAGCTGGATTAGTATGCATTTGCTATGAGAATACCACATTTAAAGAATTTAAAAAATTAGGATTTTATATGCATATTGTTGAAGATAGAAGCATTAATAAACTACAAGAAAAACTACTGTACGTAGCACAAAATATAGCCCATGAAAAAGAAAAGTCGAAAAAAAATATAGATTTAGTTAAGATACTATTTAATGAAGAAAAAGAAACAAAAAAATACTTAGATATTTTGCAATGATCAATAAATTAGTGAAAAATACCAGTTTTAAATATTACTAAC
>JAVVER010000190.1:0-2523 GCA_032251145.1 Vicingaceae bacterium
ATGTGTCCCAACACCAACATCAGCATCATTTGAACAGCAAAAACTAACAATCCGTTATCCCAAAAACCTTGTTCCCAAAAATGCAACACATCGTAAGAATAAGCAGCAAAACCACTATTGATGGGCTTGGTGGTAAAAAGTACAATAAAAAAAGTAACTAAGGTAAGCACTACCGCAATGGTAAATGGCGTAGGCAGTAGGTATTTAAATGCTTTGGTATACTTATCGGAGAATGACATATTAAGCTAATCAATTTTTCGCAATTTACACAAATTACTAAATCTGATATATTTCTAACACCAAAAAGTTACCAAACATATTTCAAACTTTTAAACATTAACTTCTACACTTTATATAGTTCATATTCTTCATTAAAAATCTTTTTGCTATTTAGGTATATTTATTACTACCTTTGTTTTGAATATCATAAGTTTACAAACATGCAAAAAAATAACCACCTATTCGCTTTTATTTTAGTCATTAGTTTTCAATACCTCATTGGAAATTTACAAGCTCAAACTTCGATACATCAACAACAACTAACTTATTACAACAGTTTAGGAAATGCTGATGCGAACTATTACGAGCAGAACACTGCGGCTGCCAAGATGCAACATCAAAATCAAAAGTTAACTTGTGCCTTAAACAAAGTAGTTTATGGCTGGCATCCTTACTGGGTTGGAAATGCCTATTTGAACTATGATTGGGATTTGTTAAGTCATTTTTCATTTTTCAGTTATGAAGTTGATGCCGCAACAGGAAATCCTAACTCTACACACGGTTGGGCTACAAGTGCTGCTGTAAATGCTGCATTGGCTTCAGGAAATACTAAAGTTACGCTAACCGTTACTTTGTTTTCAGGTCATGCAACATTTTTTAACAGTTCAACAGCCCAACAAACGCTTATTACTAACCTTATCAACCTTATCCAAAGCAGAGGTGCACATGGTGTAAATATCGATATTGAAGGATTACCATCTACTTATAAAACAGCCTTTACTAATTTTATGATAAACCTTGCTAACCAAATGCATACGGCTATTCCTAACTCTGAAGTAAGCACCGTGCTTTATGCAGTAGATTGGAATAATGTTTTTGATTTTACCAACATGGCTAGTGTGGTAGATCATTTCATTATTATGGGCTATGATTATTATTGGTCGGGAAGTACAACAGCAGGTCCCAATGACCCTTTATATCATTTTAGTACAACCTATAATTACAATCTTTCTCGCTCCATTACCTATTATTTAAACAAAGGTTGTCCGAAAAATAAATTGATTTTAGGCTTACCCTATTATGGTAGAGAATGGCCAACAGCTAGTGCAACTGTACCATCAGCAACAACAGGAAGTGGAACAGCCAGAACTTATGCGGTAGTTAAAAATAATGCTTCAGGGAATTATTCGGCTGCCAATCATCAATATGATAACGACAGTTATTCGGATATTTATGTGTTTAACAGTGGCGGACAAAAACAATGTTTTATTTCTTTAGAAAATAGCTTGAGAAAAAGAATGGAACACATCAACACTACGGGAATTGGCGGAATGGGTATGTGGGCATTGGGCTACGATGATGGTTACACAGATTTGTGGGACGCTATTGAAGATTACATGACCACTTGTTTTTCCTATCCTTGCTCAGGAACCATTCACGATTTTGGAGGGCCTTATAAAAATTACTACGATAACGAAAATTATACTTGGACAATTGCTCCAACAGGTGCTGGTTCAATAAATGTAAATTTTACTTCTTTTGATGTAGAAACAGGATTTGATTATTTGTATATTTATGATGGAGCAACAATTGCTGCTCCTCAAATTACGGGAAGTCCTTTTACAGGAACAACTTTGCCTCCCAATTTTACTTCATCTACAGGAGCATTAACCTTCAGATTTACTTCCGATGGAGCAACTGTCCGACCAGGTTTTGTTGCTAATTATTCTTGTAATGTGGATAATATCGCCCCCACCACTTCAGTCTCTGCCCCAACAGGCTGGGTAACGAGTAGCTTTACCACCAATTTTACCGATGCAGATAATGTAGGCGGTAGCGGCATCCAAAAAAGCTATTATCAAGTAATCGATTTTGATGGTACCGAATGGAGAGCCAATGCCAATAACGGATTTTTTGCCGATAACTTTGATACCAACATCCATCCCGAATGGACACCCGTAGTAGGAACATGGAGTATTAATGCGGGAGCTTTATACCAATCTGATGAAAACGAAGGCAATACCAATATATCTGCTTACTTAAACCAAAGTTTATCCAACAGGCATTTATACCACTTTAAAGCAAGGATAAATGGTTCAGGAACCAACAAAAGAGCAGGATTCCATTTCTTTGCCGATGATGATACGTTGACTAACAGAGGAAACTCCTATTTTGTTTGGTTTAGAGTAGATGATGCCAAACTACAAATCTATAAAGTAGTGAATGATGTATTTGGCCCACCTGTGTTGGATATGCCACTAACCACCGTTGCAGGACAATTGTACGATTACAAAGTTGTTTACG
>JAVVER010000191.1:0-2512 GCA_032251145.1 Vicingaceae bacterium
AACAATAATACTTCAACAAACAATAATACTTCAACAAACAATAATACTTCAACAACTAACAATAACAACCAATCAGCAAGCAATAAGCCACCCAAAACGGATGAAGAATTACGCCAAGTTGCAGAAAGTTTAAATATTGTTTTTAAAGTGAAGATAGGAGAGTTCACAGATGAAATTAGCAATGAAGATGCAGCAATTTTATTAAAACTTTCTGACAGAAATATAGAAAATTTCGAAGATGGAGAAAAAACCATTTACACCGTAGGCAATTTACTTGATTATAAATCCGCACTAAACACTCAATTAGAAATGAAAGAACTGGGTGTTAAATCTCCTTCGGTTATTGCCTTTAAAAACAACACTATTATTCCTGTTGAAGAAGCCTTAGAGTTAATAAAAACTAGTAATTAGAGATTAGAGATTAGAGATTAGAAATTAGAAATTAGAAATTAGAAATTATCCCCCTAATTTAATTGGCAATAAAAATTTAAAAAATTTTACTTTTAGTTTGGAGTGTCAAATTCGAACTCTGAATCCTGACCTTTGATTAATTTTGCTAGTTTTCTTGTTGTTGAAATTTAGCGAGAGCTTAGTGAAAGCAACCCTTGAACTGCATGGCTGCTAATAACGAAGGCAGTTGTGCCTTTTGCTAAATAAAAATAGTGAATATTAGTATCAGGGCTTGGGTTGTGAGGCAATTTTAACAGCTTAGAAAACCAAAAATTTATCATCAGTCTTGATTTTTTGCTTCTTTTGTATCAAGACAAAAGAAAGACTAAAAAAAACAAAAACTACTTTAGTGATTTATACAGCAGAACCAACGCAATATAAATACAATCGAGTGAAGGGAATAGTTGGGTTCAAGAAATTCATATATAAACCATCTTTCTTCTTTAAAAAAGTTAATTTTGTAATCTAAATTAGATGTTATGATTACAGAAACCGAAATACAAGTAGAAGTTGAAAATACAGCTATCAAAGAAAATCATTTGGTGTTGTATAATGATGATGTAAATACCTTTGATTATGTAATAGAGCTGTTAATGAAAGTTTGTAACCACGATGCTATACAGGCAGAACAATGTGCTATGTTAGTTCATTATAAAGGAAGATGCTCTGTAAAAAGAGGTAGTTTTGAGGTACTAGAACCTATGTCAGCCATTCTTTCTGATGCAGGACTTACAGTAGAAATAAATTAATTTTTTATTACAGCAAGGTATATATTGATTATAAAAGTTTGGTTATTTCAAAACTCCAACGGAGCTATATTTAAAAGCGATGAGTAAAGCTCATCGAAAATTAAAAATTAAACAGATGAAAATAGCAGCAAAAATATCATCAGTTGTGTTGATACTAGCTTTAGTAGCTTGTGCAAAAGTACCTATTACAGGCAGAACGCAAATGTTATTAGTTCCCGAAAGTCAATTAATGAGCTTGAGCTTAACCCAATACCAACAATTTTTAACAGAAAACCCGCCTGTTGCCGATAATGTAGAGGCAACAAAGCAAGTAAGAAGAGTAGGAGGGAGAATTGCTAATGCAGTAGAAAGATATTTAAAAGATAACGGACAAAGTAAACTAGTTAAAAATTACAGATGGGAGTTTAATTTAGTGAACCAAAATGTTGTAAATGCTTGGGCAATGCCTGGAGGCAAAGTAGTAGTTTACCAAGGATTATTGCCTGTTGCTAAAACAGACGAAGGCTTAGCAGTAGTTATGGGACATGAAATAGCTCACGCTGTGGCCAGACATGGAAATGAAAGAATGTCGCAAGGAATTATGGCTGCAGCCGGTGGTGTTGCTTTAGCTGTTTATATGCGAGAAAAACCTGCTGAAACCCAAGCCTTATTTTTAGCCGCTTACGGGGTAGGAACAGGAGTAGGAATAATGGCCTTTGGTAGAAACCAAGAAAGTGAAGCAGATAAGCTAGGAATGGTGTTTATGGCAATGGCAGGATATCAAGCTAATGAGGCTGTACCTTTTTGGGATAGAATGAATGCCGCAAGTGGAGGAACAAGTGTTCCAGAATTTTTAAGCACACACCCTCATTACAATACCCGTGTAGAAAGAATTAAAGAATGGCTACCCACTGCAGAGAGTTACTACACACCTTATCAACCATAAAATTTAAACCGCTAAGAAATTAGCGGTTTTTTTATTCAACGTTTTTGTCTTTCAGGAGGAACCTAGCTAAAGGGTTAGTACAAAATTTATAGTTAAAAAATAAGCTAATTGCTTCCTATATAACAGTTGGCATTTTTGGCTTTGTGCGATGGAAAAGTCCCCCTTTGGGGCGGACAAAGTCCAGTGGGCTTTGGAGCGAGCAAGTGTGTAAGAGTGGGGCTTTTGTTTAAGAGCACAAAAAAAAGTCCCACCGAAGCAGGACTAAAGATTTTCATCTACGGCATATAGCCTTATTGTGATAAGATTAAAGATTAGGATTCTTTTTTAAAAGAAAATAATTAGTCACCCCTTAAAAAGTATTCAACATATTGTTTGTTAATAAATTAGA
>JAVVER010000192.1:0-2503 GCA_032251145.1 Vicingaceae bacterium
ATTGCTTGATAGAAATAGTAATTAATGTTTGATATTCTTGTTTCTTTTTCTTTAGGTTGTTAATTTTAGAAGTATTGTATATGTTTTTAATCTGTTCATCATAATTTTTTGAATTTTTTTGCAGTTCATTAAAGTTAGTTTGCATTGCTCCAAAAACATGATTTTCTTTTATTAAAGGCAATTCATTTTTACTTGACTTTAAATAACCTCTAATTTCCAATACATAATTTTTCAAAAACTCAATTCCTTCTTGCGTTATAGGATTTTCCATTTCGGCAATTACTTGATTTTTTTCAACCGTTGAGCCGTCAGCAAGTAAAATAGTAGTCAGTTTACCAGAGCTTTTTACTACCAATTTTACAGGTGGTTGTAAAGTTGTCAATGTCGCATTTCCAAAAATAATATCGGGGTATTTTATAAACCACGATAATGTAACAAGCATAACGATTAATCCAAAAATCAAGGTAATTCCCCAACGTATCATCCAATTGGGTACGGCTGAAATAATTTCCTGAACTTCGTCTGAACGGATTTGGTCAATTTTAGGAACAGCAACTTTTTTAGCGATACCGTTTTGGTTCACACTTTTTAATGTTTCATTTGCTATTTCAGTAGTTTCAGGCATTTATTTTTTCTAATTCTAACTGATTTTTAACCAAGTTATAATAACTTCCTTTTAGGTTAATTAATTCATTGTGTGTTCCTTTTTCAATGATTTTGCCTTTGTCCAATACTACAATCTGGTCGGCATTTTTTACTGTGCTTAAACGATGTGCAATAACTACGGCTGTTTTATTTTTGAAAAATTGATTCAAATTTTCCATAATCACTTTTTCGTTATTGGCATCTAATGAGCTGGTGGCTTCATCAAAAAAGATGAAATTTGGATTTTTATATACTGCTCTGGCAATAAATAAACGTTGTTTTTGTCCGCCACTCATACCAATGCCTTCCATACCAATTTTTGTGTTGTAACCTAGGGGTAACATTTCTAAGTACTCTCTAATGTTAGCTACTTCAACAGCTTTTTTCAATCGTTCTTTGTCTATAATTTCATCACCAATGGCAATATTGCTGGCAATGGTATCGTTAAAAATATAGCCGTCTTGCATTACCACACCAATATGTTCTCGCCAAGCATGATGTGAAATAGCTGACAAATGATGTTGCCCTAAATTAACCTCTCCCTGATTGGGTTCATAAAATTTTAGCAACAATTTCATTAGAGTAGTTTTACCACTTCCGCTTGCTCCAACTATGGCAGTAACTTTGTTGGCTGGAATGGTTAAATCCAATCCTTTTAGAACTTCTTCAGCACTTCCTGTATAACGAAAATGAACATTTTTTAACGATAAGTCAGCATTGGCTGGTATTTCTTGAATTTTTTCATCTCCAACTTTCTCTTCATCGTCTCGATTGTGAATTTCTGATAATCGTTCTAAGGCTATTTTTGCATCTTGAGCCGAATGAATAAACCCAATTAACTGTAAAATAGGGGAGTTGAGTTGCCCGATAATGTACGAAATAGAAAGCATCATTCCTAAGGTAAGTTGCCCATCTATTACTAATTTGGCGGAGAATATAGTGATGAGTATATTTTTTACTTCATTAATAAAGTTAGAACCGATGTTTTGAGTTTGGTCTAATGTTAAGCGTTTTATTTCAATTTTAAATAATCGGGCTTGTACGTATTCCCAACTCCAACGCTTTTGTTGTTCGGCATTGTGGAGTTTTATTTCCTGCATTCCGTTGATTAACTCCATTACTTTGCTTTGTTCGCCACTCATTTGTGTAAAACGCTTGTAATCAAGATTTTTTCTTTTCTTAAGAAAAAGCATTATCCAACCAAAATACAATAAACTTCCCACTAAAAAAATAGCAAAAATACTCGTGCTGTACCAAGCTAAAACTCCCCCAAAAATAACAAGGTTAAACATGGAAAACAAGACATTTAAAGAGGAGGTGGTCAGCAAGTTTTCTATCCGTTGGTGGTCGTTGATACGCTGCATAATGTCGCCTGTCATTTTGCTGTCGAAAAATGCAATAGGCAGGTTCATGAGCTTAATAAAAAAGTCAGAAATCAACGAAATGTTGATACGTGTGCTTAAATGTAATAATATCCAACCTCTAATAATTTCGATGGTTGTTCTTCCTAAGAACAAAAAAAGTTGAGCTGCTAAAATGAGGTAAATAAAATTAATGTCTTGGTTTTGAATACCCACGTCCACCACGCTTTGGGTTAAAAAAGGAAAAATTAATTGTAGCAAACTGGCTGCCAATAATCCAATAATTAACTGAACTAAAAATTTTTTGTAGCGAAACAAATACTTAAATAAGAATGAAAATCCTTGTCGATTTTCTACATTATCATCAGTTTCGGATTGGTTGAGTTTTGGAGTAGGGTCAAGTAACAAAACAATTCCTTCCTGAGTTTTATCATCAGCATTGTTACCTAGTCGAACCTTAAAAATTCCATTTTAGGCTAAAGGTTTTAAAAAATAGA
>JAVVER010000193.1:0-2494 GCA_032251145.1 Vicingaceae bacterium
TCAATATATTGTACTATTGGTGTTTTATTAACAAAGGACTTTAAACAACTTCATTTATTAACTTTCATTACTAAACTTTTTACCTAAATTTGTTAGCCTCACTTTTACTAAAATTATGACTATAAAAAAAATCTCACTTCTGATAATAGCACAGTTTTTTGTGTTATCCATTTTTGCTCAAAACCTGCTTACACCAGGTGGACAAAAAATTGAAAATTTACTTCAACTTATCAACTATGCTTATGTTGATTCTACAGACGATGAAAAAATAACCGAAGCTGCAATAGTTGCACTGCTTAAAGAATTAGACCCACACTCAGTTTACATTCCTAAAAAAGAACTTCAAAAAATGAACGAACCTTTAATTGGAAATTTTGAAGGTGTAGGCATTCAGTTTAATATTTATCACGACACATTATTAGTAATGTCTCCTATACCTGGAGGTCCTTCCGAAAAAGTAGGAATTTTAGCTGGAGATAAAATTATAGAAGTAGATAACGAAAACATTGCTGGCATAGGACTTCAAAACAGTGATGTGCAAGACAAATTGAGAGGAAAAAAAGGCACTAAAGTAACTGTTAGCATTAAACGTAGAGGAGTTAAAGATTTGTTGAAATTTACTATTACCAGAGATGAAATTCCTATATTTAGTGTAGATGCTTCATACATGGTTGACGATGAAATAGGTTATATAAAAATAAATAGATTTGCTGATAAAACTATTAACGAATTTCGTGAAGGCTTAAAAAAATTAAAAGAAGAAAATATTAAACATTTAATATTAGACCTAAGAGGAAATGGAGGTGGATATATGAAATCAGCTATACAATTAGCCGATGAATTTCTTGATAAAAATAAGTTAATTGTTTACACCGAAGGGTTAAAAAGTCCGAAACAAGAATATTTTACCACAGAAAAAGGTGGTTTTGAAAAAGGCAAGTTGGTTATTCTTATTGATGAAGGTTCTGCATCAGCTTCCGAAATTGTTAGTGGAGCTATTCAAGATTTTGACAGAGGATTAATTGTAGGAAGAAGATCATTTGGAAAAGGATTGGTTCAAAAACCATTTTCTTTAATAGATGGTTCGGCTGTTAGGTTAACCATTGCAAGGTATTACACGCCTTCCGGCAGAAGTATTCAACGACCTTATGATGAAGGTAAAGATGAGTATTATAATGAACTATCTAGAAGGTACGAACATGGAGAATTACTTAATAAAGACAGTATTACATTTCCTGACTCATTAAAATATAAAACGTTAAATAGTAAAAGAACAGTTTATGGAGGAGGAGGAATAACGCCAGATGTATTTGTACCCATAGATACAACTATGATTTCCGATTTTTTAAGTTTAGTAACACGAAAAGGCTTGGTAAATGAATTTGCATTGGAATACACGCAAGATAACAGAGAAAAACTAATGGCTGCTTACCCTACAGTAAGCAATTTTAAAAATAATTTTGATGCTGAAAATGAATTACTAAATGCTTTTATAGATTTTGCAACAAAAAATGAAGTAGAAAAAAACGATGACCAAATTAATACTTCTAAAACCTTTTTGCTTACCCGATTAAAAGCAATTATAGCACGTAATTTATGGGATAGCTCTGCCTATTACCAAATTGTAAGCGATATTGATAACACTTTAATGAGAGCTGTTGAAGAAATTAAAAACAATACCTTTAAAAAAGAAAAACTAGTTTATAAATAGTTTTGTAAATTTGTCATCACATTTAAAATTAAAACCAACTAACTATGAAAGAAAATTTAAAAATTGCCTTATTAGGCGTAATAGCATTAACATTAATTGTAGATACCTTCTTTATGAACGATAGACCTGCAAGAAGAGGTTATAATGCCTCTGAAAGCATTGCTACCTCTCCATCAGTATCAACTAACTCAGGTAATATAAATGATTTAAACCCAATCAACCCTATATCTCCTACTCCAACTAATGAACCAGCTCCTGCTGCGCCAATATTATCTGAAACAAGAGCTAAAACATCTGTTCAGTTTGCTGAGAACAGCCATAACTTTGGAAAGATAAAACAAGATTCTAAGCATACTAAAACATTTACTTTTACCAACACTGGTAAAGAGCCTTTAATTATTGAAAATGCAACTGGTAGTTGTGGCTGTACAGTTCCTCAATATCCTAAAGAACCTATTAAACCTGGCGCAACAGGAGAAATTGTAGTTGAATACAGCCCAGGTAAACAACAAGGTGCTCAAACTAAAACGGTTACCATCACGGCTAACACAGACCCTATTGTTACTACGCTGAACGTCTCTGCTGATGTGGAGGTAGCTCAGTAATATCAACAATATATTCATCACAAAAAAGCTTGTCAGGAACCTGATGAGCTTTTTTAATTAACATTTATATGGTTAAGAGAGAATGTTTAGCTAAAAACTAAGTCATGACAAGTGCAGTGTACCCTAATTAGTCACCCCTTAAAAAGTATTCAACATATTGTTTGTTAATAAATTAGAT
>JAVVER010000194.1:0-2471 GCA_032251145.1 Vicingaceae bacterium
GGTTTCAATTAAAGTCGGGAGTGCCTACCATCGCTATTAGAGATATGGAAATTCAAGCAAGAGAGGATGATTTGGTGTTAGGTTCTTTTGGTAGAGGTTTTTTTGTGTTAGATAATTATGCTCCTTTAAGAGAATTGGCAGACAAAGAATTATTGAAGAAAAAAGCTCATTTGTTCAACATAAAAAAAGGGTTGATGTATATTCCTTCGCAACCTTTAGGAGGAAGAGATAAAGCATCGCAAGGCGAAAGTTATTTTACTGCTGAAAACAAACCTTTAGGAGCTGTAATTACTTATTATTTTAGCGATACCTTAAAAACAGCTAAAGAAAAAAGAAAAGCATTAGAAAAGAAAAATAAAGATAATTATTATCCATCTTTTGATGAAATAAGAAAAGAAGCTACAGAAGAAAAGCCTTATTTCTTATTTGTAATAAAAGATGCAGCGGGAAATGAAGTTCAAAAAATTACTGCTGAAGCTAAGGCTGGAATTAATAAAGTAGTTTGGAATTATAGATATAGCACTACAACGCCTATAAAGCTTAAAGTAAATAAACCAGGCAGATACGGATCTTTTGATGTGGGACAGCTAGCTTTACCGGGGACTTATTCTGTAACGATGTATTTAGATGATAACGGAAAATTAACTCAATTGGCAGAGCCTAAGTCTTTTGAAATAGAATTGTTGAACAGCAACTCTTTAGCAGCCGCAGATAAAAAAGCATTGTTGGCGTTCCAGAAAGAAGTAGCAGAATTAAGGCGTTCTGTACAAGGAACTAGCAAACTAATGGGAGAAGTGAAGGATAGGTTAGCTCATATCAAAAAAGCAATACAATCTTATCCTTCAATAGACATAAGTTTGTTGGAAGAAGTGAAAAAAATACAAACTGAATTAGAAGAAGTAAGCATTATGATTTATGGAGATAACGCCATTGCTAAGTATGAGTTTGAAACTTATCCGAGTATTATGGATAGAATAGAAACGGTAGTTTATGGCTTGTGGAATTCAACATCAGCACCAACAACAACTTCAAAAGATAATATTGCTATTGCTAAAAATGAATACGAACCTGTATTGACGATGGTGCAGCAAAGTGTTAAAAAAGTAGAAGCGTTGGAGAAAAAATTAGCCGTAGCACCAAGTCCTTATACGCCTAGTAGAAATAGCGAATGGAAAGAGGAGTGATGATGGAAGTTGGAAGTTGGAAGACGGAAGACGGAAGTTTGAAGTTTGAAAAAAAAATTGCGACTCTACAGTTAAAAAACAAAAAAAATGAGGTATAGAAAGGTAGCTAATGACGAGTTAAACAGGTTGAGTGAGGATGATTTTAAACAAGAGCAAAAACAGCCAATAATAATCGTATTAGATAATATTAGAAGTTTAAACAACATAGGTTCGGTATTCAGAACAGCAGATGCGTTTTTAATTAAAGCTATTTATTTATGTGGTATTACCGCTCAACCACCTCACAGAGAGATACAAAAAACTGCTTTAGGAGCAACAGAAACCGTTGAATGGAAATATTTTAGTACCACTATTGAAGCCGTTAATGAGTTAAAAAGCCTAAACTACAAGCTTATTGCTATTGAGCAGACAGAAAACAGCACCATGCTGAATGATTTTATATGTAGCAAAGATGAACCATTGGCATTAATATTTGGAAATGAAGTACTTGGTGTGGAGCAAGAAGTAATTAACGAAGTAGATGAAGTAGTTGAAATTCCGCAATATGGCACCAAACATTCTTTAAATATTTCTGTAAGTGTTGGCGTGGTGGTTTGGGATGTGTTTAATAAAATGCAACAATAAGGGCTTGGGATAAAATAAAGTCCTATAGAAATGACGAAGTTATTTCGTCATTTTTCAAGACGTGAATGAGGCGAATAGCCGTAGCTATTTAACGATTTTACAACGAAGAAAAAGGGAGAAAGAACAAGTCAGAATTAGGAGGTTATTATGTCCCAAGCCCTAAGCTACTGTACTATCATTTTTCCTGTAACTTGTTCTCCATCAATCAACAGTTGATAAAAATACATGCCTTTTGGATGTGATAACAAATTCAATTGGGTATTGTTTTGAGTGATTTTTTGTTGGACAATTACTTTGCCCGTTAAATCAAAAATAATGAGCTTAGCCTGTTGAAAAGGAGCGTCAATAGTCAGTTCAAAAGAGCCGTTGTTGGGGTTGGGATAAACGAGTATTTCTGAACCTTTATTTTTTTCTAACTCACTAATATTAGTTAGAATATCTACATTTATTTCACTACTATAACAACTAGTTAACTGGCTGAGCGTATCAACTGCATAGACTCGATATTTTCTTTCAGTAAAGCAATGTACAGTATCAATAAAACTCTTAGTTGTTAGGTAACAAAAATCATCTGTTGTTAAAACTGATTGGCAATATTCCCATGGCGTATCCCATGCATATACATCTTTATTATACCTTAATACCATATAAACTAAATTTGGG
>JAVVER010000195.1:0-2373 GCA_032251145.1 Vicingaceae bacterium
CATATTTATTAGTTTAGCCCCCTCAATCCCCCGAAAGGGGAAGTTGGAAAGCGATTAATATTATTATTTTACAGACAATGCTAATTCGCTATTATCCACATATTCTCACAATTACACAATTACACATTTACACACATTCTTTCAACTTCTTCTAAAACTGTTGTTGTTATGTATTTCAATTCCTCTTGTGTTAACTCGGTATGCATTGGTAGTGAAAACACCGACTTGCATAAGCCATTAGTAACTTCAAAATCTTCATCTTTCATTTCTGGAGTACGGTAAGCCTCTTGTGTATGAAGCGGTACTGGATAATAAATCATGCAAGGCACTCCTTTTTGGGTAAGTCTTGTTTGCAATTCAAAGTTATCAACAGAGCAACCTAATGTATATTGATGAAAAACGTGAGTTGATTTTCCATCTCTAACAGGTGTTTTAATGTTGGGGTGATTTTTAAAAGCCTCATCATAATACGCTGCTGCTTTGTTTCTAGCGGCTGCGTATTCATCTAAATGACGAAGTTTTACTCTTAAAATTGCTGCCTGAATGGTATCTAAACGAGAATTTACACCTATTCTATCGTAGTAATAACGCATTTTCATGCCGTGGTTTACAATAGAACGAGCAATTTCTGCTAAGTTATCATCATTTGTAAATAAAGCTCCGCCATCGCCATAACAACCTAAATTTTTAGATGGAAAAAATGAAGTTGTTCCCAATGTACCTATCGTTCCTGCTTTTTTGGTGATTCCATTATTAAAAGTATATGCTGCACCAATTGCTTGGGCAGTATCTTCAACTACCGCAATTTGGTGTTCGTTGGCAATTTGCATAATGGCTTCCATGTTGGCACATTGTCCGAATAAATGCACTGGAATAATGGCTTTTGTTTTTGAGGTTATGGCTTTTTTAAATTTGTCTGTATCTATGCAATACGTATTCGGATCTACATCTACCAAAACAATTTTTAGCTGAAGTAAACCAACCACTTCAACCGTTGCTGCAAAAGTAAAGTCTGAAGTAATTACTTCATCTCCGGGTTTTAAGCCCAACGCCATAAGAGCTATTTGAAGTGCATCCGTACCATTAGCACATGGAATTACGTGCTTCACACCCAAGTAATCTTCTAATTCTTTTTGAAAAAGTTTTACTTCATCGCCATTAATAAATTGGGTGCTTTCTATAACTCCTGCTATTGCGGCATCAACTTCATTTTTTATGGCTACATATTGCTTATGCAAATCAACCATCTGGATATTATGTATTGCCATGAGTATAATAATTTTTTAAGATAACAAAACTAATATAAAATTTTTTATAGGTAAGTTCTAATAGTTTATTTCTTAAAAAATAAAAATAATTTTTGCTATAATAGAAAAACCATAAAAAAATAGTTTGGCAATGTTATCAACTATTTTTAATTTGTTTTGCCAATAATGATATAAGTAATAAATTAGCCGATATAAAAATAATCAGTTTATGGTAGAGAAAGTAGTTATTATAACAGGAGCATCATCAGGAATAGGAAAAGCTTGTGCCATTCGTTTTGCAAAGGAAAATGTTGCTATTGTAATTGCAGCTAGAAATTCAGAAAATTTAAGTGTTACTGCCGAAGAATTAAAAATTCATACTCCTCATGTGTTACAAGTAGCTTGTGATGTGGCTAAAAAAGAAGATTGCGAAAGATTAATTGAGGAAACCATTGCAGCATTCGGAAGGATTGATGTGTTGATTAATAATGCAGGCATTTCTATGCGTGCTTTGTTTAATGAAATGGATGTTGAAGTACTTGAAAAAGTGATGAATATTAACTTTTATGGTACAGTTTATTGTACCAAATTTGCTTTGCCATATTTATTACAATCTAAAGGAACAGTCGTAGGTGTTTCTTCCATTGCTGGTTTTGTAGGCTTACCTGCCAGAACAGGTTATTCAGCATCAAAATTTGCCATGCAAGGGTTTTTAGAAGCCTTGCGTACAGAAAATTTAAAAACTGGCTTAAAGGTACTTATTGCTTGTCCTGGATTTACATCTTCTAATATTAGAAATACTGCTTTATCTGCAGATGGAAATGCTCAGAAAGAATCGCCTAGAGATGAATCTAAAATGATGACTTCTGAGGAAGTAGCAGAAGAGATTTACAAAGCAGTAGCCAAGAAGGAACAACGTTTAATCCTAACTTTTGAAGGAAAAATGGCGGTGTTTTTAAGTAAATTCTTCCCAAAACTTATTAGTAAATTAGTGTATAATAAAATGGCTCAAGAGCCTAATAGTCCTATTAAATAAATGTAATTTATTTCTTTGAACACATTTTTATTTAACGAAGTTGTTTAAAGTTGTCTAAGTAAAATCACGGAAAAAGCTAATAAGTTCAAT
>JAVVER010000196.1:0-2370 GCA_032251145.1 Vicingaceae bacterium
CATCTAATTTATTAACAAACAATATGTTGAATACTTTTTAAGGGGTGACTAGATAATACGCTTCAAAAATAAAGGAATCCATGAATTATGGGAGAAAAATCAACTATTTTTATCTAACTTATTGTTTTTTAGGCTACATTTGTTCAAGATAAATAATCGCTAAACCATGAAAAAGATATTTTTTTGTTTTGCAACTACTTTGCTATTATTACTAAGTTTTTCAAATGTTAATACTTATGCTCAAGCTTTTCAAAAAGGCAATTGGAACATAGATGTAGATTTAGGCTTGGGCATATATGCTACCGAAACCACCACTACTATTAAAGCAAACGCTTTTGGTTTTAATTTTAGTGATACGGATACTGATAAAGATGGAACAGCAAGCAGTATTTTTAGAGTAGGAGTCGAGTATGGTATTTCAAATAAATTTGGCATTGGACTAAAAATAGGGGCTAGCAATTATTTTATTGATGAGGAAGATAAAGACACCGTAAAAAGTGTGAAAAGTTCAGACTTTGCCATTCATGTAAACTACCATTTACTAAATGCCGATAAAAACGATTTGTTTTTAACCTTAGGCTTGGGTATCGCAAATGCTAATTGGGATTACCATGATATACAAGGTGCTTTTCTAAAATCTGCCAAAGGTAGAGGGGGGTATTTTACACTTGGAATAACAGATAGAATTTTCTTTTCGGACCATGTAGGTATGTTGTTTAGTTTACACTTTCCGCTTATGAACATAAATATTGATCCAGAACTATCCGATGATTTTTCGGCAGCATTAAACGCTTTTAATGTTAATTATGACATAGATATGAAAATGACTTTAAGAGGCGTATATTTAGGTACCGGTTTAGCTATAAAATTCTAAGTTTATCTTTTTTATCCTTAACTTTACATCAAAATAAAATTCTTCATCTATGAAAAAACTTAACTTATTTATTATCGGAATTGTAGTAACAACCGCTGCGTATGCTCAGCCCACATTAAATTCAACCAATCACGCTCCCTCAGTTGGTGATAATCAATTGTATTATATTGCAGATAGTAATAGTGTTATTGACAACACTACTGGAGCAAACGTAACTTTTGATTATAGTAATTTAGAAGGTTTTGGAATGACGCAAACCAGTTATTATGTTAATCCTACCACTACAACATATACAAGTAACTTTCCTAACGCAACTTATGCTGATACCACTTTAGGATCTCCAATTAATAAACGTTACGGACAATTAGTTAATACTGATAGTTTAGTAAATAATGGTATGGTGTTAAATATTAACACTTTTGGTGTTACCGTTATAGAGTTTTTCGATCCTGAAAAAACAATTACTTATCCTTTTACTTTTGGAAATAGCTTTAATGATGTATATTCTGGTCAGTTTACTGCTGTTGCTACTAACACAACAACAAATGGTAGTGGAACTGTTTCTGTAAATGCAGATGCTTGGGGTACTTTATTATTACCTAATAGTGTAAGCATTCCTAATGTACTAAGAGTTGTTCAGTTCGATAGTTTAGTTACCGACACTATAATTCTACCATTTCCTTTACCTGCTATCCTTCCACTAACTATAAAAGGGAATATTATTAATTACTACGAACCTTCTGTTAGCAAATACCCACTACTTTCTATTATTGATGCCGATATTGCTGGCAACTCTTCAAGAACAGTAATTTCTCAATACCCTATGCCCTTAGTAGGTGTAAATGAGTTAGAAAATAAATTTAATCTAACTGTTTATCCTAATCCTATAGCTAATGAAAATGCTACACTTAAGTTTGAGTTAAAGTCTGCTGAAAAAGTAGAAATAACACTTCTTAATCAACTAGGACAAGAGTTAAAAAATGTATTTACCGGTAACATGCAACCAGGCATGAATACACTTACCATTGAAACAGCTAACTTAGCTAAAGGAATTTATTTTGTAAGCACGTTAATTGGTGAACAAAAAATTACTAAAAAACTGATTGTTCAATAATCAACCAACTATTTAAAACAAAAAAGCGTGAACTGATAATCAGTTCACGCTTTTTTTATGTCAACTATTTAAGCCAGTTATTTACATTGTTCTATCATTTTAAATAATTCAGATTGTTCCGCTTTCTTAGATTTATGTACTAATGAACCTATTGATTTTTTAGTTGTCTTAATTTGTTCGCTTAAACAACCATCATTTAATTCATTACTAATTTGTTCTTTATTTTTTAACTTAATAAGCTTATTATTGTATTGAAGCACATAAGTATCTTTCCATAAAAAAACATAAATCAAATATAAGGCATCTTCTTTTAAATAAAGAGCATTTTTATTTAGTCGAACCTTAAAAATTCCATTTTAGGCTAAAGGTTTTAAAAAATAGA
>JAVVER010000197.1:0-2320 GCA_032251145.1 Vicingaceae bacterium
ACCCGCGACCCTCAGCTTGGAAGGCTGATGCTCTAGCCAGCTGAGCTACTCCCGCTAATTTTTTATTCGTGGGGAAAGCAGGATTCGAACCTACGAAGGCGTAGCCAACAGATTTACAGTCTGTCCTCGTTGACCGCTTGAGTATTTCCCCAACGTTTTTTTCATCGTTTTTAAAGAACTGAGCCAGTAGAGGGACTCGAACCTCCGACCGGCTGATTACAAATCAGCTGCTCTACCAACTGAGCTATACTGGCTTTTACCGTTTTCTAAAAAAAACAGACCTCTCCGTAAAAAGGTCTGCAAATGTATAAAAGATTTTATTTTAAACAAACAATAATTTCATTTTTTTTTATCACACTTTTTTTAGCTTCTCTTTGTGCTTCTTCAATTGCCTTCTAAGTGCCTCAACAGCAGCATCAGTAGCCTCCTCAAAAGACTTGCATTGTTTCTTTGCAAAAGCATCACTTCCGGGTATTAAAAGCTTAATTTCTGCTACTTTGTTTTTAGCTTCAGGGGTATTTTCTAACTTTAATATCACTTCACTGTCGATTATCTTGTCATAAAACACACTTAATTTGTTTACTCTTTCTTGTATGAATTCAATTAACTTTTTATCTGCATCAAAATGTACTGATGTAATTTTAACATTTACTTTCATTTTTTCCTCCTTTTTTAATTATGCTCTCGGATGAGCTTGTTTGTATATTGTTTTTAATTTTTCTATTGTATTATGTGTATAAACTTGTGTTGCAGATAAACTCGCATGACCTAAAATTTCTTTTATGGTATTTAACTCTGCTCCTCTGTTTAACATGTGTGTAGCAAATGTATGCCTTATAACATGTGGACTTTTTTTGCCGACTGTAGTTACAAGGCTAAGGTAGTTATTTACTATTCTATACACAAGTTTTTCATAAATTTTCTTGCCTCTTTCTGTTAAAAATACATAATTGGAATCGGCAGAGATTTCGGATCTATATATAAGGTAATTTTGGAATAATTTTATAAATTCATTGGTAATAGGAATAACTCTTTCTTTATTTCTTTTTCCCAACACTTTTATAGATAAATTATAGGTATTAACATCACTTATTTTTAAGTTTATCAGTTCACTTAAACGAATACCTGTTAGGTAAAATAACTCCATTATTAATTTATCTCTTTGTCCTTCAAATGTATCTTTAAATTCTATAGCAGAAAATAGTTGGTTGATTTCATTTTCGTTAACAAATACTGGAAGTCGTTTGGATGTTTTAGGAACTACTACTTTTAATAACGGATTAGTTCTTACTAGTCCGTTTTTCATCAAATACTTATAGATTGACTTTAATGATGAAATTTTTCTGTTAATAGTTGTTGATGTGTTTCCGTCCTCTATTAAAGAAACTATCCATGAGCGAATAATGGATGTGTTGATTTCTGACCACTCGTTTACAGCAAAAGCATGCAGAGCGTATTGTATAAATTGTTCTAAATCGTTTTTATAGGCAGTAACAGTATGGTGGGAATATCGTTTTTGATGCTGAATGTAGTCGCAAAATTGCTGTGCCTGATTTATCATAATTGTAAAACTACTTTAGAACTTATTGAACGAGTTTAATTCTAAAATGTTATCTAAAACAAACTAAAATTAATGATTTTATTTGCTACAAACGATAAGATATTAATTAGTAGTGTTGTTATTAAAACACATATTGATATTCTATGATAAATATAATAGGTTTATTTCCATAATGTTATTACTTTTGGTATTAATCTTTATGGAATTAAATTATAAAATAAGGGCATTAAGGCTTCATTATAACTTATCTCAGCAATATGTAGCAGATTTACTTAATATCTGTCAAAAAGCGTACTCTAAAATTGAAACAGGAGATACAGTCTTAACTATTAATCGTTTAGAAGGAATTGCGAAAATTTTCAAAATTCATTTGTGGGAATTAATTTTGGTAGATTTTGAAGTTTTGATTGAGAAATACAATACAAATAAGATTAGTAATAATTCAATTAAGACATTAAGTAGTTTTTATTATTTAATTGAAACGTATGAAAATAAAATTCGCTTATTAGAAGATGAAATCAATTTCTTAAAAAAAGAAAACCAATATTTAAAGACTGTCCATTCGAAAAAAAAAAAAATAGAATAACCGTCTTTTCCTCCTAACTATTTTTTTCGCAAAGAGGTTGAACAAAAAAGTTAATTTTTAGCAATAGCTCTTCTATCAAACAATTTGCTGAATTGATTAAAAATTCGTTGCATTACCCTTGTAGGCTTCCCATTTTTAGTACGGTTCTAAATTACAAATTATTTTCATTTAAT
>JAVVER010000198.1:0-2128 GCA_032251145.1 Vicingaceae bacterium
TCCTAACAGATAAGGGTTTTTTTGTTTTATAATGTATTGAAATATGTGATGTATTATTATTAATTTTGTTTTATGGAGATATTTAATTTTCTGATGTGCATTTAATTTTAACTCTAATGCGTAATCCTGAATCTCATTTTTCTTTGATAAGGTATGTTTAAAGAAGATTTTCTACATTATATATGGAAGTTTAAACGCTTTAATACACAACATTTAGTTACTACTACTGGGGAAACTATACAAATAATAAAAGTTGGTATTCACAATCAAGATTCTGGACCAGATTTTTTTAATACACTACTTAAAATTGGCAATACCACTTGGGCTGGAAACGTTGAAATTCACATAAAATCTTCAGATTGGAATGCTCATAACCATCAAAAAGATAAAGCTTATGACAATGTAATTTTACATGTAGTTTATGAAGACAATGCTGAAATAAAAAACACTAATAACAATCTTATTCCTACATTAGAATTAAAAGAAAACATTGACTTAAATTTACTACACCATTACCATCAGCTTATCTATTCTAAAAACAAAATTCCTTGTGGAAATCAGCTAAATAAAATTACATTATTTGAACTTAATAATTGGCTAGAAAGGTTACTTTTAGAACGTTTAGAGCGAAAAACTAATCTTATAATTAATCATTTACAGCGAAATAAAAATAATTTTGACGAAACCTTTTATACTTTTTTATTTAAGTATTTCGGACTAAATGTTAATGCTATACCCTTTGAGCAATTGGCTCAAAATACACCCTTAAAAATTATTGAAAAACACCCCCAACAAATAAGTGTTGAAGCATTGTTGTATGGTCAGGCAGGATTTTTAAATGATTATTTACAGGATGAATATTTTCAGCGATTGCAGAAAGAATATATTTTTTTGAGAGTGAAATTTCAGCTACAAGTTATGGATAAAGTTACCTGGAAGTTTTCCAAATTACGTCCTTCAAACTTTCCAACTATACGTATTAGTCAATTGGCTATGTTATTGAAAGATCATCCTAGATTATTTTCCAAAATTATTGAATTAAAACACGTAAAATCTATTCAACAATTATTTAAAGCTGAAGCATCAGCATATTGGTTAACCCACTATCAATTTGGTGTCGAATCTAAATTCAAACCTAAAAAAGTAGGCAAAACCCTATTAAACAATTTGATAATTAATGTGGTAGCACCGTTTCTGTTTGTTTTTGGAAAACAACATCAACAAGAAAAATACATCAATTTAGCCTTACAACTATTGGAACAAACTCATGCTGAGTCTAATTCTATTATTTCTAACTGGAAAGCTTTGGGAATTGAGCCAACCAATGCTGCTAAAACACAAGCATTAATAGAACTTAAGAATAATTACTGCACACCAAAAAAATGTTTGAGTTGTTATGTGGGGAATAGATTATTGTCGGAAAGTTGACAATAAAAATAAAAAGCAATGTTATATTTTAATGCTAATTAAATTGCGGCTCTTTGTTTATGTGCTTTTTGGTATTTGGTTTGTTTTTTATTGTTAAAAGGTTTAGGAATAAAGATTTGTGTTTCAGCAATTTGTTTCATACCCCTATACCCCCTATCTAGTTAGTTCTTGAAAAGTATTTAATATATTGATTGTTAATAATTTGCATTCTGTTTTGCTTGTTTAAAACTACAAGATTTCGTGTTTTTACGTTGTAAAACTTGCAAACTAAAACGATGTTATCAAAGCCAAAAATAGAAAATCAGTCGAGTTTTTTCTTTACATTGAAGATACGCTGAATTAAAGACGCCCACTCTACATACTATCCAATAAAGTAGATTGGCAGATGTTTGAAGAAAAATTTAAAGTATTGTATTGTTTAGACAATGGACGACCAGCCAAACCAATTCGATTAATGGTGGGCTTATTAATTTTAAAACATATTCGTAACATTTCAGACGAGAGTGTAGTAGAGCAATGGGCGGAGAATTTGTATTACCAATATTTTTGTGGATGTAATGAATTTGTAAATGCAGCACCATGCGAAGCGTCAGAGCTAGTACATTTTCGTAAGCGAATAGGAGAAAAAGGGATAGAATTGATTTTAAAACCTGAGTTCGGGTTAAGCAGCGATGAATAATTGTTGATTATAGTGTGAAAG
>JAVVER010000199.1:0-2123 GCA_032251145.1 Vicingaceae bacterium
TTTTTTGTCCATTTTTTACACTTTTTAGTGTAAACCTATTTCAGGACAAGACAGGCTTTTACCTCAACAAACTCACCGTTCCTTTTTCAGTTACTGTTTCGCCTTGTTTGGTAGTATAATTTACCACATAAAAATACGTGCCTTCCGATGCTTTGTTTCCTGCGGTAGTTTTTCCATTCCAAATCACTAATTCCGTCATTCCTGAAAAAACAGGAAGCTCTCCCAAACTTCCAACTTCCCACTTCCTGCTTCCCACTTCTTGCCCCCACCGGTTAAACACCTCCACTTCCAAGTTTTCTAACAAATTTACTCCCAGCACTTGAACAACAAAATTATCATTTTCATTATCGCCATTGGGTGTGAACACATTAGGAATAAACACGCTCACGTTTTCATTGTGGTCTATAAAAATGGTTTTGCAACTGGTATCGGCACATTGGGGTTGGTTGTTATAAGCAATTAAACAGACTTCATAAGTTCCGCCTTCTGTAAAAAAGTGTTGAGTGTTGAATGTTGAATGTTGAATAATGGCATCGTTATTAGGCTGTTGCGTAATTGACCACTCAAACATATTGGCATTTTGCGAAGTATTAAAAAAACTTACTTCCATTGGTGCTTTGCCCAAAGATTGGTTAGGATTGCTAAATGGTGCTTGAGGCACACTAGTAAAACTAGCGGTTACGTTGTTTAGTTGAGGCACAAAAAGGGTGTCGCTTTGCCATGTGCAGCCGTTATTATCAATAATTGATAATTGATAATTGAAAATGGATAATTGGCTAAACACATTATTAGTTTGAGTAACAGCGGTGCTGGTTTGCAAGTTAGTGAGGGTATAAGTAAATGGCGGTGTTCCTTGCGGAATAATACCAACGGTAATGCTGCCATCTGCATTGCCACACGTTTGCGGAGTAACAACAATAGTATCTGGCTTTGGCTCGGGGCTTACCCAAATTTTAACGTGTTCTGTTTTTACACAACCGCTATCGTTTTTTATGGTTACTATGTAGGTGGTGGTTTGTGGTGGACTTGCCATAGGGTTGGCTATACTGGTATCACTTAGCCCACCAAAAGCTCCATACCAGTTGTAAGTTACTCCTCCTGTGGCATTGAGTTGTACACTATCTCCTAAGCAAATGGTGTCTTGTGTTGTTGTTGCTGTGGTGGTAAAGGTATCGCAGGGGGTACTATACGATAACATTACTGCTCTAATTGGATTGGTTAAACGCCCATTTTGCCAACTTGGTGTCTGATAGGTAAAAGTAACATCAACAGCTGTATCCCCATTATTTACATAACTTTTTATATCTGCCAATGCATCTGTCCCCTTCATTGTAGAATCAGCAATATCATCATCTAAACCAAATAAACTATCATTATAATAAGCAAAATTTGCCCACGCACCAACACAAGTCCAAGGAGAATTTAATTCTTCACCACCTATTAAACCTATTGTGTTACTATTAACTGAAACATAAGAACCATCTTGAATAGTATCACATGCATAGGTATTTACTACAGCTAAACAAACAGAATTAATATTATTTATTTTGTTAATATTATTCAAATTATAGTTAATTAATGGAGACACATCATCGTTGTTAAGGTAAAGATTAAATGATATCTTAGGAAGTAGTGGGTTTTCAAAAACAATATATAGATAAAACAACATATAAGAACCTTTTAAAGGATTTGTATGTGGAGGAATCACTAAAGAGTAATTATTAACAGTAGAATTTATATTATTAGTTATATCCATGACATGTATACTTGAGTTTGGGCGACTAAACCCAATGTCATTGTATGCTAAAAATCCACTTGTTACAATTGAATTTGAAGTAAAAGTGTAATTTATTCCGTTTAATGAAATAGTAAAATCATCTGCTAAACTATCTCGAGCAGCAAATAAATAAGCTTTTTTAATGGTACTGTTAGGGGGGATTTGTACAGGCATATTTATAGTTCCTGAACCAAAAGCGGCACTTCCTCCATTTGCTGTAACTCCTCCGTACACAATACCTTGTTCAAACAAAATTTGACCATTAGCCAAACTTACAATAAAAAAAAATGCCCCCGTAAGCGCTAAGCTGAAGCGTAGATGTTTTAGCGGAGGGCTTAGTGATTTT
>JAVVER010000200.1:0-2111 GCA_032251145.1 Vicingaceae bacterium
ATTTTTTTGTCCATTTTTTACACTTTTTAGTGTAAACCTATTTCAGGACAAGACATGTTGTAAAATTTGTTTGCCTGTATAATCGTAAAGAGTTAGTGTGGTTGGGGTGTTAAGTTTAGGTAGTTTTAAAGTAAATAAGCCATTATTTGGGTTGGGGTAAAGCCCCACCCCATCCCTCCCCAAAGGGGAGGGAATGAGTTCATCTATAGCAGTAACAATACTACAATTACTTGTATCTACACAACCGTTGCTGTCTATTTTCATGAGCCACATGTCTTGTGTGCCAGTATCTGGAAAGGCAGGGTAAACTACTCCTCCACATATAAAACCACCATCACTGGTGGGGCGGATGTCTTTGATTTCAAAACTGGTTTGGTTATTACTACTCATCCACGGTATGCGGTAAGTTTTGTGCCATAAGGTATCTCCATTAGGTTTGAGTTTTATTATTAATCCGTCACGGTGACCAAAGGTTACTCCATCTGTATCCCATTCTTCTCCTGCTGCTATAAAATTACCATCGGGTAATTCTATAATAGTTTTAAAACTGTTTAAAGGACCGTTTCCTAAAGTTCCTATAGCTGCAGGATAGTACCTTGTCCAAACTGTATCTCCTTGTGAGTTTAATCGTATGGCATAAGGATGAGTAAACGAATTACTAGTTAATGTTATCGACCCACCAAAAATATACCCTCCATCTTGGGTTTGGGTGATGCTCCACGCATTATCATCATCTGCCTGTCCGAATATTTTTGTCCATTGTGCATTGCCCAATTTATCTAATTTAGTTATTCTGATGTTGGTTTTATTAGGTGTTCCTACTCCTAAACTATTTGTCCAACCGGTGCAGATGTAGCCGCTATCGGTACAAACAGCTATGGCTGTGGGGCGTTCTAACCCTGTTCCATACCAGTTTTCCCACTCCATGTTGCCCAAACTATCGGTTTTTACCAACCAGTTTTGTCCGCTGTTTTTGGTGTTTTGGGCAATGCAAATAAATCCTCCGTCAGGGGTTTCTTTTACTTGTGAACCTGCTTGAAAAAATGTGGTGTCGCCAAATAATCTTGTCCATAAAGTGTCGCCTTGATTGTTAAATTTCACCAAATAACCATCTACATTACTTGTTGTACTGTTTTGTTTGCCTCCATACACCACATAACCTCCACTTACTTTAATTAGAGAGCCTTGAAAACCGGGTGAAAAACTATATATTGAGTCACTAATTATTTTTTGAGATAATACATTGCCTTCGAAATCAGTTTGCAAGGAACGCATATTTTGTCTTCCAGTTGTTAAAGAAAGATATGCTCCAACCATAAAGTAACCACTGTCATTTTCAACTGCATTTAGGGAAGCTCCCCCCCAACCATTAGTTATAGGATAACGCATATTAACTACTTGGGCAATAACATTATTATTTAAAGCTAAAAATAAACAAAACAATACTATGTAGGTAACTAAACTTCTCATACGTACATTATTTTATAATGGCTATTTTGGTTTGATGGAGCAATGCTCCTTTAGCGGTTTTTATCAATACAAAATAAAAACCTTCGGTTAAAGTTTTAACATCAATTGTTTTGGTACTTTCTCCATTTGTTAATACAGATGAATAAACTATTGCACCCATTAAATTAACGATAGTTAATTCATTTTCTTCATTTTTTACATCATATTGAATTGTAAAACTACCTTGATTGGGGTTAGGGTAAACAATAAAATCGCTTTCTGCTAATGTATAGGTAGTTCGTTTTTTATTAGTTGCCGTATTATAGGTGTTCATTCGATTTGCAGAAACTGCTGTTGGCAATACAAAAGTTTCTTTTACAATAGTGTTGGCATTTAATTCCAGCAAGTTGAGGGCTGCCATAGCACCTATGGTGGTAGTGTTGGCAGCTACTATTTCTACCTGTGTTTTTAAAGCAGGATGCAGGTTCAGTTCGCTGAGCGGTTTTCTATTTTCCATAATTCTTTTTTTCGTCATTGCCTAACCTACCGTCATTGCGAGGGTTTGTAAGGCATGTGAGTTGGTAACCCGAAGCAATCTGCCTAATCAAAGGGCAGATTGCTTCGTCATTCGTGCCTCATTCCTCGCAATGACGGTGCTATTC
>JAVVER010000201.1:0-2062 GCA_032251145.1 Vicingaceae bacterium
CAAAAATATATCTCCTAAAACAGCCAATATTTTTCTTTTACGAAGATAAAAAGAAATATCTATTTCAAAGTTGTTTCAATAAAAAAAGAGGCTGTCTAAAAAGACTTTTAAGTCTTAAATAGGCAGCCTTTTGCAATTCACTTATTAACACCTTTTTGTTGATAAAATTGCCAAGATTAATCACGCATAGTATTGATATATAGGTTAATATCTTGTATATTTAATAAACCAAATCAATACGGCAATGGCAATTGCGAAATTCAAATCAGACCAGCAAAATCAACTTGAACTTTTCCCATTTGAATTTGGTTCTCTCATTGAGAAAACCCATCCTGTAAGGTTAATAAATTCAATAATTGATGAGCTGGATATTACTGACATTCTCAGACTCTATAGGGGCGGAGGAGCCAGTAGTTACCATCCAAGAATGATGCTTAAAGTACTCATTTATGCTTATTTAAATAATATATATTCAAGCCGTAAGATGGCAAAAGCCATGCGTGAGAACGTATATTTTATTTGGTTAAGCGGTCAACAATTTCCTGACTTCAGAACGCTAAACTTATTTAGGGGTAAAAGGTTAAAAGACAGTATCTCATGCATTTTCAAGCAGGTTGTTCTTTTACTTCAAGCAGAGGGGTATGTTACCTTGGAAGAAGTATTTACCGATGGCACAAAAATAGAATCCACAGCAAACCGCTACACATTTGTATGGAAAAAGAGTGTTGAAAAATTTAAAGAAAGATTGGAGAATAAAATAAGGGCGGTACTAGATGAAATTGATACGGCTATAAGGCAAGATGATCAAGATGCTGAATGTGAAGAAAATAGCGAACTTGCCAATACGATTTCTTCTGAAGAACTAAACAAAAAAGTAGAAGAGATAAACCAAAAACTAAAGACACAGGACGTTTCAAAACAAATAAAAAAGAACGCTGAAACACTTGAAAAAGAGTTCCTTCCAAAGCTTATAGAATACGAGGTGCATCTAAATATCATGGGCGATAGAAACAGTTATTCAAAAACTGACCATGATGCCACGTTTATGAGGATGAAAGAAGATCATATGAAAAATGGTCAGCTGAAACCTGCCTACAATGTACAAATTAGTACCGAGAACAATTTTGTAACCAACTATACAAACCACCAAACACCAGGAGATACCACAACTTTTAAAACTCATTTGGATACTTTTAATCAGCACTATAAAAGGTTCCCAAACCGATCGATAGCAGATGCTGGTTATGGGAGTTTGGAAAATTATGATTATTTAGAAAGTAAGAATATAGATAATTTTGTTAAATACAACTACTTTCATAAAGAACAGGAAAAGAAGTTTAAATTGGATATTGCTCGCCCAGAGAATCTTTACTACAATGAAGAAAATGATTATTATATATGTCCAATGGGGCAACGAATGCTTCCAGTGTACAGTGGTGAAAGAGAAACATCAACCGGTTACAAGTACCCTATTACAATTTATCAGACCCAAAATTGCAGTAATTGCCCGCTTAGGGGAGCTTGCCATAAGCAATCAGGAAATCGAAAAATGGAGATAAATACTCGACTTATAAGGCACAAACAGAAAGCACGAAATAATCTTACAAGCGATCTTGGTAAAGAGTTACGAGGAAGAAGATGCTCAGAGGTAGAACAGACATTTGGACAGATTAAATGGAATAAAAAATTTAATCGGTTTTTACTTAGGGGATTACCAAAAATATCCATTGAAATTGGACTGATAGCCTTAGCCCACAACTTTGAAAAGCTTAGTAAATGCTTAATTAAACAAAATATTGGCCATCTTTATTTAAAACCATTGGATCCATATATGATCATTAGAACTTGGTTGACTGTTTTCAAAAAGAAATTCACGCAAAATACTAAACTAGCAAATCCTCTACTAAAACCAAGGAATATATTATTGTTAGACAACTATAAATATAAAAAGGCTGCCTAAACTTTTTAGACAGCCTCTTTATTTTATTCTTTCTTAATCACAGATTAAACCGAGCGAGTAGTTTTAAATTCCAAGAGTTCCTTTTATTATTTGCTTTTCACT
>JAVVER010000202.1:0-2010 GCA_032251145.1 Vicingaceae bacterium
CAAACGGGAGAGACATCGAAGTGGTAAAACAAGGGTAAATCAAATTTTCTAGCTAGAACCTATTATAGGCATATTATTACTATTCTCAAATATTATTTAATTCTTATATTGTATGGCTAGGCTATCGCCAAGCACTTTATTGGATAAAAGCCATCCCTGGCTGTGGCAGAAAGCATCCATGCTATCTGCCATTAAGCTTCAGTGTATTTAATCCGCAATTGTTCCCTCCGCTCAAAAGCATACGTCCCTGTACACTTTTAAACTGTCGGTCACAAATGCTATTCCTCTGTGACTCTTTCAGCTTTGGTGATGAGTGATTCGTTTCCTTCCCTGGTCTTTGTCCGGTAAGCATCCATGCTAACCTCGCTTTGTGATGCTTGCGTTTTATAATCGATATTTGATTCTAACTATCATTCTTTCCATAACACCTTATATTCAATACATTAAAATAAAATATGTAAAAATAATATCCTCTTTTTTTCTATATTTATTTATATAAATAGATTTTTCTATTGTTATTTTTCTATTTTAAGTATATCCTTTTACCAACTTTGAAAAATGCTGGAGATAGAGATGACAACTGAAAAAGAAAATAAAACTAAAATCCTTATAAATATTTATAAACCTTTAATCGCAATTCTGAAATATAAGCTTGATAGTGCTTGTTTAAAACGAGATGCTTATTTAGATAAAATCCTACGTGTGGAGGCTATCTGCCTTAAGTCCGAGATAACAACACCTAATTCGGATATGGCAAAAAACTTTATTACAAAGAATTTAAAACAACTTCCTTTGAAACCTCTTAATTTACTCATTTCTACAGAAACCGTAGATTTAATTAATAGCGTATGCAAAGAAAAAAATGTACCCAGAGATACATTTATTAATCGAGTTTTAATGTTATTGATTGCGTCTGATCCACTTTTACATGTACTTTTCTTTCAAGTTATACGCAAATCCTTTTATCAAAATAATCTATCAGAGGCTGAAAATCTTTCTTCATGGGAAAGTAGTTGTCGTGAAATGATTTCAGCAGCTTTATCTTATGGGGATAATAGCCCTAGGTTAAACCTTAACCACCTAGATAATATAGAAGGATTTGTCACATTTACACCTTCAGAAATTGTTCGGCATGTCTTTATAGATGAACCAGGGTGGACAAATTTTTATAGTTACGCTTTTGAAAAAGATGCCTTACAAAAATTACCAAAAGAATACGATTATTTAAAAACTGACAATATATTAGGTTTTAATACTTTCATGACTGATAACGATGTAAAGGATAAAGAGACTCTGAATCATGCTATCAACAAAACCATTGAGCTTGATAAATTATTGGCTTTTACCAAGAAAGAAAAATCAGTAAGAAAACAAAAATCTATATTAGAGGGAGAAGAAAAATGAACATGACATATCATGCAGAAATTCGTTGCCAACAACGCGGTATTCCACCTTTAATTTTACAATGGCTAGACCTATACGGTGAAGAACAATACGATGGAAGAGGAGCTACTATTCGCTATTTTAGTCGCTCTAGCCAAAAAGCTATGGAAAAAGATTTTGGTAGAAGCCCAATAAAAAAATTAAGTGAGTTTCTTAATGCTTATAAAATTGAAAGTCATGATGGCACAGTTATTACAGCAGGTCATTTAACCAAACGAATTAATCGAAAATAATTAAAAGGTCATCATTATGCATATTTTATCAAAGGAATTTACTTCAAAATTTGATAGTCTACTTTCTGAGATCCATCAAGATTCGGATAATTTGAAAATATCTGGAGCAGAAGCAATGTTAAATAGTGACTTCTCCGAAGTTACCGAAATACAAAAAAAATGTCTTAAATTACAAGAATTAGAGTCTAATCTTAAGGAGGTCTTAAACCAGTTCAAATTAGAATATGAACATCCAAAATTAACAACCAATATACGTAAGCGTCAATTAAACCCACCTAGCCAAACTACCCCATTTACTTTAAAGGCGGAATTTTTTCGGTAACCGCCCACGGTA
>JAVVER010000203.1:0-1982 GCA_032251145.1 Vicingaceae bacterium
ATAAATAATACCGGGTAATAATCAAAATTACCCGGTATCTATAAAACAATTAATGATTAAAACTTGTTTCTACAGAATTCAATAAATTCTTCAATGCTTTCTTCATCTTCTAATTCTGGATTTTCCTCCAGAATAATACCATATATTTCGTTTTCCTCGTCGTCGCCAAAACAATCAAGAGAATCAATATATTCTAGAATTTCGTTTACAGTTTCCATCTTGATACCAAGCGATTTAGAAAACCCTTTAAGACTAAAAACCGGGCTATTTGATTTATCAATAACCCTTGTTTCTGTTTTGCCTCCTTTGCAATCATTATAGGTCTGCCACATTGCAGATATAAAAGACTTTTTGGATTTACGCGCACACAGAAAGCCTTTTCCCTCGTTTTGGTTTTGTTTTTCAATTACTTTTAAACTCTCTTCCATGCTTTCAATGTTGCTAAAATCGGCTTTCCTGAAAGCAAGGTTAAAATTATCTTCTGATACGTTGCCGGGAAAATATTTCCGAAAAATTTCGTACGTATTATCCGGCTGATTGTTTTCCTGTTTTGTTTCTGGTTGTATGATTGTTTGTTTTGTTTCAGGCGTTTCCTGCTTTGTTTCTGGTGTTTTGTTTTTCAGTAATTCAGTTATGCTAGTTAAAAGGCTGATAATCTGATCATTATTATTGTTAAAGCTGATTTGATATAGTTTTTCAATCTGTTTTCCCTGGTGTTTTATCATTTCGTTTGTAGCCAGGATAAGAGACTTGATAGCGTCAATTTCCTGTTTCAATGCTTTTACTTCAGCTAAGCCTTGCAAAGTCATTTCATGTTTAATAGCTGGCTTGGTTGCCGTTTCAAGTTTAACCTGATTAGCTTGTTTTTTTGCTTTCAATTGAGCCAATTTAGATAGAGTTTTCATTTTGTAAGCTCCTTTTTCTTTTTCAATAAAATTGGGTTTCGGGATAGGTTTATAGCTATCAAAACTATATTGTTTGTCTTGATAGCTATAAACCTGTTTTTGAATGTTTCCATGTTGGTAGTTGAATATTACTTTTCCATGTCTTTTAATTGATTGTTCTAGTAGATAATTCATATCATGTCTTTTGTTCTCCTTTCTTTTGTTTATGGTTTATGGGATTTTAATGGCCGTTGCCAGTTGATTGAATACTGGCAAAACGAAAAAAACGAAAAAATAGATAAAGATTGCACAAGGTAAAAAGACAATTAAACGAGTCATTTCTTTTGCCTCCTTTCTATAGGTTTTGTTCCCTGCGATTTTTTAAGGGAAAGATAGTTGAAGATAGTTGAAGATAGTTGAAGATAGTTGATATTTATTCTGATTCCAGCTGTTTTATAAACTTTTCATTACTTTTAATTTCACGTTCTAACACAATTTGCGGTATATATTCTGAATTGTTTTTTTTAAGTGTTTCAATTGCTTTATGCAATGTTTCATTGGTGTATTTTAAATTCCTTATAATTTTTTCATTCGTTGTCAATTCGCTGAATTCTTTCATTGTTTAATACTCCTTTAATCTTTCCCTTAAAAAATAACAGGTTAAAACCTGCTTTTAACTTCTGCCAATTAAACGGTGTTTTTTGTTGTCCTATAAATCAGCCAATAAAACAGCCATTAAACAGGATTCAAAAAACTGCCGATTATCTAGCAGGATTCGCAAAGCGGGAAACGTTTCTAATGCGTTTCAGCGTTTTACGGGTTTAACATATTCAATTATCAAAGAACTAATTTATCAAATATCAAATGTAATTAAATTTATAATGGATAAAATAAACCTTGTCAACTACCAAAATATACATTTTTTCATAATAACCTAGCATTATGTTTTTTGTAGTCTGCAATGCATTGTTTTTACTAAATAAATTTATTTTTAATAGTTTCAATTATTTTATTCCTATCAGATAATACGTTTTTTTATAAGATATGATAATTGAAACTATTAAAAACTTGGAAAACTTAATAAAATCATATAGTTAT
>JAVVER010000204.1:0-1935 GCA_032251145.1 Vicingaceae bacterium
GTGATATATTTGGATTTGAAGAAATGTATTTTTTCCATTCAATCATATACTATTACCCAGATTAGGAACGAAATAATTTAAATTTTACTTGTATATAAGAAAACCCTCTGTTTTCAGGTATATAATACCACATCACATGCCTGATTAAACAACGGAGGGTTACCTAAATGGTAAAAAATACGGAACAGATCTTCAAGCCTTTTTTTCATAAAATAGAGCCAGCGAAAACAAAGGTAATCAGGAGCGTTGGCTTGTTTTACATTTATTTATTCTTAAGGAAAGAAGGTTTTCAAAATTACCTGCAAAAACGCCTGAAAGATAAAAGAGTTCGATTAAAGGTTAAGTATCCAATATGGGAATTGATAATTTCAATAATTTTGCATATCCTTGATGGAGATAAAAGGTTACACCACTATAACAGAAATCCGAATTCCGAATTGTTTAAAAAACTTTTCAATCAGAAAAGCATGCCCGGTTCAAGCACAATTTTAAAGTCTTTAAAAAGGAATCCGCATCTTGGAAGAATTTTAGAGAGTATTCTATTTAGAATTTCGCTATTAAAAATTATTGATTATTGCCAAGCTAATAATAACAAACGCATTACTATTGATGTCGATCAAACAGCAAGAGAGATACACGGTAAGCAAGCCGGTGTTAGTAGCGGTTATTCAGCGGGAAAACGTAATGCTAAATTGTACCAGATTCGTATTTATACTATTCGTGAGTTAAAATTAACCTTGAAGGTTCGGCTTCTTCATGGCTCTGCCCATAGTTCATTCTCTTTTGAAAAAGAAATACGTTTTATTTCAAAAATCTTAGAAAAAGTAGGTATTACAGGCCTTTTCGTAGGCGATTCAGGTTTTATATCAGGAGCAGTATGCAATTACCTTGAAGAAAGCCGTCATTATTTTGTCTTCGCTGAAAAACAACGAAAAGATGTAAAGCGTCGAGGTAAGTATGCTAAAATGAAAAGATTTAATCGTACAGGCACTGTTGAGATTAAAGAAGGCAGAAAACAAATAACTTCAAGATATAAATATCAATTTCGGGAAATATACGTGAGGGTTCATTCACCTGATGGGCAACTCTGGTTTGATTTTGCTTCAGATCAATTTACAAATGTTTTTGTAACAAATATGAAATGCAAAGCCGAAAGAATCTATCGTATCTACAAAGAGCATGCTGTAATAGAAACAATCATTGAAGAACTTAAAAATGATTTTGGAGCCGGTCTGGCCCATTGTAATAACTTTGAAGTAAATTCAGCAATGACTGCTTGTTGTGCTATCGCGTATAATTTAAAAAACCAGTTCCTTGTTAAAACTGGTATAAAGTTAAAAGAAAATGAAAAGATAAAACTTTCAACTTTTCAATCATTATGGTTACACACTCCCGGCATCATTGTAAAAAATGAAAATCGAAGTATATTAAGAATTGCTGCTGAAAGATTTAAACTGTTCCAAAAAATAAAAGTCGCTTGAAATAACCAATTTCGTTCCTAATCTGGGTAAATAACATTAGCAATTTATCTTTTGATCAATTTATTACAACTTTTGGAGAAGAAGGTGATAATAGTATTCGAATACTTTCTGAAATTGATTTTATAGATTTGTTCTTAGAGAAAGCTCGAAATGCTTTATTATCAGATAAGATTTATGAATTTCCGCTGAAATCATCAAATGCAGGGATCGATAATGTTAAAGATCTCAGTAAAATTTGGAATTATAGACTTTATCATTCACCAAATGATAAGTTTGTGAGAAAGGGGGATATTTTACATAAGCGGAATAGTGAAACATTGTTTTTGGTATTGACATCAGATTGTCATTTGCAGCGCTTTTGGAAAAATAATCTCGGTTACATAACTTTAATCCCAATGCATCCTATTGAAAATAGCGATATTACAAAGAGAATTAAAGATTATATCAATAACAA
>JAVVER010000205.1:0-1890 GCA_032251145.1 Vicingaceae bacterium
ACTTCATAAGTTCCGCCTTCTGTAAAGAAGTGTTGCAACCCACAACTACTCGTCATTCCTGTGCAGATAGGAATCTCTACTATTGTATCCTTCGGTCCCGTCATTGCGAGGTACGAAGCAATCTCACTAATTGACCACTCAAACATATTGGCATTTTGCGAGGCATTAAAAAAACTTACTTCCATTGGTGCTTTGCCGAGGGATTGGTTAGGATTGTTCCAAGGGGCTTGTGGAAAACTGTAAAAATTAGCAATTACGTTGTTAATTTGAGGGACAAAAAGGGTATCACTTTGCCAAGTACAGCCGTTGTTGTCTGTTATGGTTAATTGATAATTACCACTGAGGAGGTTAGTGGTTTGAGGTTCGATGGTTGAGGTTGTTAAATTGGTTAAAACAATGGTAAATGGTGGTGTACCTTGTGCAATAGTACCAACGGTAATACTGCCATTTGGGCTGCCACAAGTTTGTGGGGATATAACAATGGTATCTGGTGTTGGCACTAGGCGTACCCAAATTTTAACGTGTTCTGTTTTTACACAACCGCTATCATTTTTTATGGTTACTATGTAGGTGGTAGTTTGGCTGGGTGTTGCTATGGGGTTGGCAAGAGTGCTATCATTAAAGGTACTAAATGGGCTGTACCAACTGTAAGTTGCTCCTCCTGTGGCATTGAGTTGTACACTATCTCCTAAGCAAATAGTATCTTGGGTAGCTGTTGCTGCGGTGCTAAAGGTGTCGCAGGGTGTACTATAAGAAAGCATGACTGCTCTAATAGGGTTGGTTAATATACCACCATTAGAGTTATTTAATGTTTGATAAGTAAAAGTAACATCAACAGATGTGTCTCCATTATTTACGTAACTTTTTATATCTGCTAAAGCATCTGTTCCTCCCATTAAACTGTCAGAGGTATCATCATCCAAACCAAATAAAGTATCGTTATAATGAGCAAAATTAGCCCACGCACTTGCACAAGTAACCATAGATGAGTTTTGATCTTCTCCTCCTAATAATCCTATCGTATTATTATTTACTGATATGTATGAACTATCATTAGGATAAGAACTTCCACAAAAATTACTCGTTGCCACACCTAACCCAATAGGTTTGCTATTATTAAAAGGATTAATGTTATTTAAACTATATGTTGTTATTGGAGCAACATCTTGATTATTTAAAAATAGATAACAATTTATTTTAGGATAAATGGGGTTTTCAAAAACAATGTAGAGATAATAAAATGCAAAAAGACCATCAACACCAGAAGTTCCTGATGGAGGGGGTATGAATAAATTATAAATATTAATAGATGAATCGATATCAGTGGTAATGTCAATCGCATGCATGCTAGAATTGGTAAAATTAACAGGATTTTGAAAAAGACTCAAAAAACCATTAGTAATAATTGTTGAATCTGAAAACCTATAGTTTTTATTATTCAAAGTAACCGTTATTTTTTCTTTATCTTTTTCTCTTGCAGCAATTAAAAATGCTTTTTTTATAGTACTAATTGGAGGTATTTTTACATTCATTGTAATCGCTCCTGAACCAGCACCTCTTGTAGCTCCATTACCAGTAACACCTCCTTGTAATATGTCAGAATAAAATAATGTTTGAGAAAAAATATTAAATGGACAGCACAATAATAAAAACAAAGTAACGATAAACTTACTTTTTATCTGTTTTATTTTTAATTTTTTGCTTAATATTACTATTGTTTTTAACAATTTTACCATGTATCAATTTTAAAATTACTTTCAAGAGTTGCTTTTCTTTTTTTAAAAAGAAATTAGTTTACCAAAGGTAAGAAAAATAATACTCACTCGGTGCAACCGAGTGGAGTTGAGATTCTTCACTTCGTTTTACATGAAAACAAGTTTTTTGTAAAAC
>JAVVER010000206.1:0-1868 GCA_032251145.1 Vicingaceae bacterium
GATGGGTTTCAAATTTTAGAAAAAATAAGGGCAAATCCAGATCCAGAAGTAAATAAAATTCCAATTATTATGCTTTCAAATCTAGGTCAAGATAATGATATTAAAAGAGCCATGGATATGGGGGCTAATGATTACTTAGTAAAAGCCCACTTTACGACAGAAGAGATAGTGGAAAAAATTAAAAGTCATTTGGGTAAATAAGGGAGAACACGTAACACACAACATGTAACACGTAACATATCAAAAAAAAGAGATAGAATTTATTCTATCTCTTTTTTTGTTGTAAAGGAATTTCTTTTTTACCCTTAAGTGTAAAAAAATACCCGCCAGGGTATTAAATAATCTCGCGAAGCGGGATTGAAGAAAAAAAAGAAAAAGAAAATCTAGGTTGATATATGCTAATAGTCTAAACTGCTCAAATTCACCCATTAACTCGCTCTGTCAGTTTACTGAAATTTTAATAAAATATTTTTAGTTATTAGAAGAAATGAATGGTTTTCTGGGTTCCATCGCGAATGCGATAAGTGATTTGAGTTAGGCTCATGGTAATACCACAGTCCTTGCATTTCAGCGGGTCTACTCCCGTCTGCTCTAATACTCTCTGTCTCCAGGTTTTAGCTCTGTTAAAAGCGAACTCAAACAAGAGATTAGCGATTCCGAATAAGGAGATGATTTGTCTAGAAATTATTTGGAATATTTTGTTTTTCCGTGCATTGGCATACATCCCATAATATCTAATCATATGAAAATGTTTCTCAGGAATATGTCGAATTAGTAAACCAATGAAATTATTAACTGACATCGTAACTATTTTATCCTCATTTGTGGTTTTGTCATGATATTCAAATTTAACGATATTTTCCAATTTAGAGTAATATGATATTCTAGTTTCAGAGATAGCTGGGCGTTTGGCATATCTACCAATATATCCAACAGTTAAAACCACATTGTCCAGTTTTTCGCCAACATACAAATACCAATTATTTTTAAATAATATATTCTGTATATTGTAAAATTGAGATGAACCAAATTTATTCAACCATTCATTTTTAACATACTTTGGAACTATGACATTGTTATGCTTAAATTCATCTCTCAGATAATGCAATAATCTGGCCTTAAACCTCGCTTTGAGCATTGTTACGGGGATAAATTCGTTTGGCCTCCATTCAGAATTATTGCTAATTCCCCCTAGAGTGTAGAGTGTGTGAATATGACAATTGAAGTTAAGTTGAGAGCCGAAAGTATGTAGCACACAAACAATCCCCGGTAGAAATTTTTTAGTTTCCGACCAGGATAAAATAGCCTCGGAAACAGATTTAAATAGATATGGCAGTAAATGTCTATTAGTTGCGAAAAAGCAACCATAATTCAGAGGGGATAGTGAATACAAGGTGTTTATGAGGAACGTTCAACAATCTATCTTGCGCCTTGACTATCCACTCATCATTTTTTACTTTCCCGCATGAATTACAAAAGCGAGATTTACAGGTATGGGCAACGATATGTCTAGATTCACACGATGGGCAGGAATAGATTGAATAACCCAATTTATCTTTATCACCGCAGTTCATAATTTTAGCAACATTTTCAATAACTACATCACGAATGTCATTTTTGTGAAAATTACAAAAATCACTAAAACCGTCCTTAAATATTTGTTTGATTGTATAGTTACTGCTAGCTTTAACTGTTTCTAACATAATAGTTAAAAGTTAATATTTATACTTTAATTATACAATCAAACAAGGATTTAAGAAAAACAAAAAACAAGCCCACGTAAAAACGCGAGCTTGCGAGCTTATTTTATTCTATAATCAAATAAACAATAAACTCATAACTGGTAATAATATAGTGAAATATGTTAT
>JAVVER010000207.1:0-1818 GCA_032251145.1 Vicingaceae bacterium
CTAATTTCTAATCTCTAATTTCTAATCTCTAATCTCTAATCTCTAATCTCTAATTTCTAATTTCTTATTTCTTATAATACTTACAAAAATGAGTAATCTCACACTTATCGCACTTGGGTTTACGTGCAACGCAAATGTATCTGCCGTGCAGGATTAACCAATGGTGAGCAATGGGAATAACTTCTTCAGGTAAATGTTTTACCAATTGTTTTTCGGCAGCCAATGGGGTTTTAGCATTTGTTGTTAACCCTAACCTTTCGGCAACTCTAAAAACATGTGTATCTACCGCCATAGTTGGTTTATTATAAATGACACTAGCAATAACATTAGCTGTTTTCCTACCAACACCAGGCATTTTTTGCAACTCATCTATATCTGATGGCACAACATTATTAAAATCGTTCACCAACATGTTCGCCATCCCTACAATATGTTTGGCTTTATTATTTGGATAACTTATACTTTTTATGTACTCAAAAACTTCTTCTACATCGGCAATAGCCAATTCATTAGCATTAGGAAAACGCTCAAACAAATCTTTTGTAACTATGTTTACTCGCTTATCGGTACATTGTGCCGAAAGTATTACTGCAACCAGTAACTCATAAGGATTACTATAGTTCAACTCTGTTTCGGCAATAGGCTGATGTTTACTAAAATAGTCTATAAAATGTTGGTAGCGTTCTTTTATTGTCATGGAAACAAAATTAGCGTATTCCATACATTTATTCCCAAAAAATAGATTGAATCTAATAAATTGAGTTACTTTTGAGCCTCATTTTAGCCATTATGCACGACAGACATACAAATAGAGAACGGTATTTTAACGAACAAGTTTTTACTACTACCAACTACGTTATCCCTTATTTAAAAGGCTTAATGGATATTACTCCCGAAACTACTGTTGCCGAAATTGGTTGTGGCGAAGGTGGTAATTTACTTCCTTTTTTAGACTTAGGGTGTAAAATTATTGGTATCGACCTTGCTGCAAACAAAATAGAAAATGCCAAGAAGTTTTTTGAGAAGCATCCTAATAAACAGCTAGCTACTTTTATTGCCGAAGATATTTACAAAGTAAATCCTGCTGATTATCCCCAGTTCGATTTGATTATTATGAGAGATACTATTGAGCATATTCCTAATCAGGAAGTATTTTTGGAAAACCTCAAACAATTTTTATCTCCCAAAGGAAAAGTATTTTTTGCATTTCCTCCTTGGCGTATGCCTTTTGGCGGACATCAACAAATTTGCAGAAGTCGCTACCTTAGTAAATTGCCTTATTTCCATTTACTACCCAATTTTTTGTATGTAGGCATGCTTAAAATGTTTGGCGAAAGTCGGCAAACAATAGACTCCCTACTCGAAATTAAAGATACTGGAATTTCTATCAATAGATTTGAGAGAATTGTAGCGAGCTGCAAGTATAAAGTAGATAAAAAAACCTATTTCATGGTTAACCCCAACTACGAAATTAAGTTTAAGTTAAAAACCAGAATACTACCGGGAATAATGAATATTCCTCACTTCAGAGATTTTTTTACTACCGCCATGTATTGTGTGATTTCTAAAAACTAAGTCTTTTAGAAAAATACACAAAGCCTTTATTTTAAACAATCTTCCCACTTAAAAACCGTTGACACAAATTATTATTCAATTTCACTAATTATCACAAATTAAAAACATCAAAGATGTTTTTGTGTTCATTTTATTTTTTCGTTCAACAAAAAAATTAGTGTAATCCGTGATAATTTGTGTTAGCAGTGTTAGATAGTCGAACCTTAAAAATTCCATTTTAGGCTAAAGGTTTTAAAAAATAGA
>JAVVER010000208.1:0-1781 GCA_032251145.1 Vicingaceae bacterium
TAGGGTCAATTTCGATGGCTTTCGTGTAATCTTCAATAGCTCCTTGATAGTCTTTAAATTCACTTTTTGCATACCCTCTACTATAGAATGCATTAGCATATTCAGGGTCAATTTCAATGGCTTTTGAGTAATCTTCAATAGCTCCTGAATAGTCTTTTAAATTACTTTTTGCATTCCCTATATTATAGTATGCAGTAGCATATTTAGGACCAATTTCGATGGCTTTCGTGTAATCTTCAATAGCTCCTTGATAGTCTTTTAAAAAAAATTTTGCAGACCCTCTATTATGGTATGCATTAGCATATTTAAGGTCAATTTCAATGGCTTTCGTGTAATCATCAACAGCTCCTTGATAGTCTTTTAATTTACTTTTTGCATACCCTCTACCAATGTATGGAAAAGTAAGTTTAGGGTCAATTTCGATGGCTTTTGAGTAATCTTCAATAGCTTCAGAGTAATTTCCGAGACTGGCTTTGCAAATAGCACTGAATTCAATTGACAAAACATGTTTGGGTTTAATTTTTAATACTTCCACAAACATCGCCAACGCTTCTGTATAGTCACTTTCAGTATTAGCTTTAAATTTATATTCCCTGTGTTTTCTAAGTGAGTGATTTGATTCTAATAAATACAGGTAATTTGTATCTATATCTAGTATTTGCTTACTATTTAGTTTACGAAAAGCTTTATTAAATAAATCGGCGATGCTTCCGAACAAAATTTTATTTTGTATACTAAATGAATTTCCAACTCTAACCAAGTTGCTTGTTTTAATGGGTATTAACAAATTCTCTTTATTATTCTTTGTCATTATACTATTCATCGATTTTTAAAATGGCTACTAACGTTTTGCGCATATGGTTTGTGGCGGGCAAACAAGCGCAAATTTTTCGGATTAGTAATTACGTTTATAAAAATACAAAAACTTTGGATTTAGTACTAATTCCGCCATAAACTATATGCGCTGTTGTACCACGTTATTTTATAGGGCTAATGGTAAAGCAAATCCACCACCAAATAATCCGACATTCATTCCTTTAAAAGTCGCCGGTTTATATTCGGTCATTTGGTTTAAAATATTTGTAAGTTCAGTTTTTTGTACTTCAGATAATTTACCTTTGATGTCGGTAATTAAATTACCTTTGATGTCAACATTAATCATAACGTATATTTTTCCATTAATGCGTTTTAATGATTTAGAGTTCTTAATTTCTGACTTTAAAAGCTCGATATATTTGGGGTTAATTTGCTTTTGGTTTATAACCAAAGTTTCAAAATCCGCTTTGTATTTAAACTTTGGTAATTCATCAACGTGAAAAAGGAACATTTGCTCAGAATATTCCAATTCGTTACAGTATTGTTTTATCAAATCATATGCTCCAAAATCACCAAGAGAATATGATTTTTGAAGTAAGTTACAAGCCCTTTTTGTGTTTCCTAAACTAAGTTCAGTTCCGGCTAAATTGAAAAGCGCATCTTTATTAGTCGAATCAATGTTGATGATTGATTCATATTTGAGTTTAGCTGTTTCAAAATCAGAATTTTGATAGGATTGATTACCTTCTTGCATAAGCTTTTCAATATCATTTTTTTGACCAAATGATATTTCAATTACAAATAATAATATTATTAGCAGATTTTTTTTCATAATGTTCACCAACTATCAAATAAACCTAACTTATCCCGCGATTTCACAATCAAAACCCCTTCCCCACCGCCTCCACCGTCCGGTCCAAATCTTTGTAGGTCAGCGCATCGGTCAAAAACCAGGTTTCAAAAGC
>JAVVER010000209.1:0-1754 GCA_032251145.1 Vicingaceae bacterium
GGACGAGACAGCCCCCTAAATCCCCCGAAAGGGGACTTTTCCAACGCACAAAGCCAGTTCACTGTCGTCATTCAGAACGATGTTTTACAAAAAACTTGTTTTCATGTAAAACGAAGTGAAGAATCTCAACTCCACTAACTCGGTTGCACCGAGTGAGATATATTTTTCTTACCTTTGGCAAACATGATTTATGTCGGAAAAAAAGAAATGCAACTCTTGAAAGTAATTTTAAAATTGATGAATGGTAATGTTGTTAAAAACAATAATAATAGTAATCACTCGGCACAGCCGATCGACTGGGGGGAATGAAACAGATGTTACCATTAACAGATTGAATAGCATTGCCAAAGTATTAGAAACAGATGTTGCTACTATTTTAAGTTTTGATTCTAAACAAGTTTTTAACCAATATAATAACCAAGCAGCTACGGCTAATGGCGTAGTGCAAAACCAACAAATTATTGCAGACCAAGGCGTTAAAGATTTTTTTTCTAAACTAAATGAAGACATTTTGTCTTTGAAAAATGAAATAAATTTCCTAAAAAGGAAGAAATGAATATAGCAAAAAATTGTATCATTTTAATTTTAGCTTTATTACCCTATTTTGGATATTCTCAACAAATATTCTATCAAGATGTTTTTTATGGTGGGGTAACTGGTGGTGGTTTTTCATCTGGAGTTGGTGATGGAGCTAGTGGTCAAATTGTTGTTAATATTGACCCTGCAAGTATAATAAGAAAAGCATATTTACTTTGTAATAGATATCAAAATGCTCAACCTGTAGATGTTACTTTAAATTCTAATACCTATAATTTTAATTCTAGCAATCAAGTTTCATCATTTTTCTACGTACTTCCTCCAGGTTCTACACATATAAACTCTATACATAGTATTGATATAACTAATGACATTAATCCGTTAATTAATAATTACAACATAAGTTTTCCGAACCAAATAACTAATGTATTTGATAAATATGGGGCTTTCTATTTATTGATTTTGTATGAGAATGGTTCAGCACAAAAGACTGCTGTTTCAGTTGTTCTTAATGAAAAAGATGCAACACCTAATGTTAATTATCAACTTAGCAATTTAAATCCAATAAATGTAAATAATTCTGTTGGTTTAGCAATTAATACGGATATAATTTGCAATGTTTTAAATGATGGGTCTAATGTACTAGTCAATAATAATAATAATATTGGACTTATAGGTGGTGTAGATGCAGTAAATAGTTTATGGAGCTGTGGTGGAGTAAAAGGACATTTTTATTATCAAAACAGTACCTTATTTGGTTTAGATGATGACACACCAGATAGTTTAATGGGAGGAACTGACGGTTTAGCTGACATAAAATCTTATTTATCAGCTAATTCTACCTCATTTGATATTAATTTAAATAGACAACTATCTTCTACACCTTATAATATTTATTTAACCTTTTTCCTTACCTACACCACCCCCTGCGATACCTTTACCACCACAGCAACAGCAGCCCAAGATACTATTTGCTTAGGCGATAGCGTACAATTGAGTGCCACAGGAGGAGCAATTTACAACTGGTATGGAGCTTTTGGTGGGTTAAGTGATACCAGTAGTGCCAATCCTATAGCAAGTCCACCACAAACCACCACCTACATTGTTACCATAAAAAATGATAGCGGTTGTGTAAAAACAGAGCACGTTAAAATTTGGGTACGCCCCGAGCCAAAGCCAGATACTATTGTTGTTACTCCGCAAACGTGTGGCAATGC
>JAVVER010000210.1:0-1748 GCA_032251145.1 Vicingaceae bacterium
TTTGGAGAGGTCAGATTTACGAAGTAAATATGGGTGAGGCAAATTAAAAGAATTTCTTAAAATTCTTTTAATCAATCAAATATTCAGAGTTTTCATCAGGAATACGGATATTACGATAGCCTTTCTCCATTAATTTTTCTCTAAACTCTTGTTGCACTTCATAGGTTCCGTGCACCAAAAACATTTCTTTAACCGTTGCTGGATGCTGACAGCTCAAAAAGTCTATCATTTCCTCATAATCTCCGTGAGCGCTATACTCTGTCATTACTTCAATTTCGGCTTGTACATCTATTTCTTCTCCATAAATTTTAACCTTTTTAGTGCCTTGCATTAGTCTGTTTCCTAAAGTAAATGGAGCACAATAACCAACAATTAAAACGGTATTTTTCTTATTTCCTAAATTATTTTTGAGGTGATGTACCACCCTTCCAGCTTCCATCATTCCCGATGCTGAAATAATAATGCAAGGTTCTTCAGAATTATTAATAGCCTTGGATGCTTCCACATCTCTAATATATAACAGACCATTAAAACCAAAAGGGTTAGGGTCTTTTTTCATGTATTCTCTTAACTCTTCATTATACGCTTCTGGATGATTTATTAAAATTTGTGTAGCATTTGTAGAAAGCGGACTATCAACATAAACAGGTATTTTAGGCAATTTCCCTGCTGTTTCTAACTGATCTAAGGCGTAAATAATTTCTTGAGTTCTTCCCAAGCTAAAAGCAGGAATTATCAATTTGCCTTTCTTTTCCACGCAAGTGTAATAAACAATATTTAAAAGTTTATTAATGGTTTTTAAAGTGCTTTCGTGCAGACGATTACCATAAGTAGATTCGCAAATAATATAATCGGCAGGAGGAAAAGGTTTGGGGCTTTTAATAATATGGTGTTGTTTTCTACCAATATCACCAGTATAACATAATGTGTTAATTATTCCTTCTTCCTTAATTTTTAAATTTACAGCTGCAGCTCCTAAAATATGTCCAACTATGGTAAAACATACCTCAATTTCTTCATCAATCTTAAACCAATCATCATAGTTTTTTCCTACAAATTGTTGTAGTGCTATTTGAGCATCAGCAATGGTATAAAGAGGTTCTATAGGTTCTAATTCTTTTTGAATTCTTGCTCTGTTGATATATTTAACATCCGATTCTTGAATATGAGCACTATCAACCAGCATTATCTGACATAAATCTAATGTAGCAAGTGTGCAATAAATTTTACCTTTAAAACCTTTTTTTACCAAGTAGGGAATAGCTCCAGAATGGTCTATATGAGCGTGAGAAAGAATACAATAGTCAATTTCAGATGCTTCAAAACCTAAGTCTTTATTGTAATTTTTTCGTTTGGCATCTTCACCCTGAAACAAACCACAATCTAGTAAAATCTTTTTCCCATTTCTGGTTGTAATCAAATGTTTACTTCCAGTAACTGTTCTTGCGGCTCCTTTAAATTCAATTTTCATATTTTTGGTAATATAATTTGTAAATAAAAATATAAATGTACTTAGAAGTTGTTTAAAGTCCCCTCTATAAATTAAAAAAATGTTTCTTTTTATACACTACTTCGTTATTTTCTCCAACCATAACCTACGGCTATGCTTCTCAAAAAATGCCTCGTATTGCAAAAAAATAATTCATTTTCATTATTATATTTGGACTTTAAATAACTTCTTATTGTATGGTTAAATAAATGAAGTTGTTTAAAGTTGTCTAAGTAAAATCACGGAAAAAGCTAATAAG
>JAVVER010000211.1:0-1747 GCA_032251145.1 Vicingaceae bacterium
GGTGATTTTTTAGGTAAAATCGCTACTACATACCATTGCAGAGTTAGCCAGATAAAAGAGTGGAACAACTTATACAGCGATAGGTTGAATGTTGGTCAAAAACTCAAACTTTATCCTAAAGCAAGTTATGCTGCCCAAAATAAAAGCAAACAAAAAATTCAACAAGAAAAATTACACAGTTATGATGGTAAATATGAATATTACACTGTAAAAGAAGGAGATAATTTGTGGGATATTGCCAATAGATATGATGATGTTACATTAGAACAAATTCAAGAATTAAATAAAGATATCGACCACAGCAACCTAAAACTGGGCACCAAACTCCGAATCAGAAAAGTAGGATAAAAAGCTAACAACATGATGAACAACAAATTCTTATTATTTTTCTTAGTTTCTTTTTCAACCTTATTTTATGCTTGCGATGAAACCAACGAACGTATTTTGCCCAGCATGTCAGGAAAATCAGGTGAGCTTTTAGTGGTAATAGATACAGGCTATTGGAGTAATCAATCAGGAGAAGCTATCAGACAAACGTTTATGCAAACCCAAGTTGGCTTACCTCAACAAGAAGCCATTTTTGACATTATTCATGTACCTCATAGGTCTTTTGCCAGAATTTTACAAACCAACAGAAACATTATAATGGTAGAAATAAATGCTCAAGAAAAACCCGCTATTTCTATAAAAGAAAATGTTTGGTCGGAAGGACAGTTGGTTGCCACCATAGTAGCAAAAAATGATAAAAATGCTGCCGAAATAATTGAGAAAAACTCCCAAAACCTGTTGGATTACTTCAATGAAAAAGAAACACAACGACTTCAGAAAAAATATAAAGTCAATAAAAACAGTAAACTGGCTAAGGAATTAGAAGAGAAATTAAAACTCTCTATGCAAATAGATGATTTGTTTTACATAGCGAAAGAGGATAGCAACTTTATTTGGCTTAGAAAAGAGTACTCTATGGGCGAGCATCCTATTAGCCAGGGATTTATTATTTACACTTATCCCTACGATAATGATAGCATTTTTAATGTACATCAACTTACTGCAAAAAGAAATGCCGTTACCAAAAAGTACATTCCTGGAGGTGCCGAAGGTTCTTACATGACTACTTATGTAGAATACATCCCCAAAGAAAGAGAAATTAACCTTAAAGGAAATTATGCTAAAGAATTGCGAGGTTTATGGCATGTTCAAGGTGATTTTATGGGTGGCCCATTTGTAAGTTACTCTATGGTGGATGAACACAGAAACCGAGTAATTACGATTGATGGATATGTTTACGCTCCTAAATTTGATAAAAGAGAATATCTTAGAGAATTGCAGGCTTTAGCGTTGACGATTAGTTTTTAGTTTTACGTTATATTTCTTGAAAAGTTAATTGATAGTAAGTTCCTTTTTCAACTAATTTCCGAGATATATTACCATTTCGTTGTTCAATTAAACTATTAATAAGCTGAAAACCGAACCATTTAGTACTTTCAAAAGTTATTATAGGGGAGTAACCTATACCATCATCTTTGCAAATCAATTCAAACGTATTATTTTTTACACGATGATGGATTTCCTTTAATAAGATCTCTTTTTCTTCTATGTTTTTTAATATAATCCTGAGTTCGGGATAAGAAATTGTTAATAAAAATGTTGTTTAAACATTTGATTATCAATAAAAAAGCAGCAATTATTTTATTAATTTTATAGTGAAACCAATAAAAAACAAAACAAATGCTGCACGATAAAATTA
>JAVVER010000212.1:0-1718 GCA_032251145.1 Vicingaceae bacterium
AAAAGCATCAAAACCACAAAAGCCACCACAAAAAACGCCGCAAAAATCCACTGTCCGGTTGTAAACATATTTTAAATTATTAAATACAAAAGTAAACTTTTCAAAGCTTGGGTTTATAAAACATTTTATAAATTTGACAATATTTATTTTGAAAATGATTTTAAGCTATCAAAAAATATATTGAAAAACATTGTTGTCCGACAAAAATACAGAATTGATATTTAAGCTTCTTTAATGCTTTTAAATTCGCTATAAATTTGATTTTACTCAATAGCATGGTGTCTAGGTGAATATTTCAAGTTGATTATCGGGTGGTTTTGTGGTTAATTGAGCCCATTTTTGATCAGGATTTTCAAGAAATTTAGATAGATTTATATAGGTCATTAAATGTAATCTAATAATGCTTATCATATTTGAATATGCCCAGTTACGCTTTATTTTACGTTGGATAACTAGCATGATTAGTTGAATAATTAAGGCTGTCCAAATCTGGATTTCAATTGCATTTTGGTTATCTCCAAGGAAATATTTTAATGGGAAGTTTTGTTTCAAGCGTTTAAACATCGTTTCTATCTGCCATCTGTGCTTGTAGATATCAGCGACTTTATCTGGTGATATTTCCTTATTGTTAGTTATGAATTCATAAAGTTTTTCCTTTTCACTATCCCAATAAGCGACTCTTCTTATTTCAATATACTTTCGGTTTTTTACGACTTCTATCAATTCATCTTTTAATACAGCATCACTTGTTTTATCATCTAAATCAAACTCTTTAATGCTTTTATAGACAGCATTATTTTTTTGTCGAGTTACAAAATAAATATCATCTAATGTCCATTGTAAATACTGCTTGTAATCGGTGTAAGCTTTATCAAAAACAACAAAAGAATCTTTCTCTAGCTTCAGCTCTTTTAAAAATGTATGATCATGAGTAGCTGCACTGCTAAAGCGAATTAAACAAGGTACATCTTCCAGGGCATTAATCATAGTGTGGATCTTTATTCCTCCCTTTTTCTTGCCATTAATAGGATTACGACCAACTCCCTTCAGAATATTTGTAAATAAGCTAATTGTAGACGAATCTACAATCTTTAAGTTTTTAACTGGAGGCTTTAATGTACTGCTGTCCGATAAAAATGGAGCGTAACGATTATATAGTGTTTGGTAAATATCTGCGAATACTTTACTATCTCTATTCTTATTCGCATCAGAAATAGTACTGCGTTTAGGGAAATGCTGAAGGTTTAAATGGCTTAAACGCCCTTCGCAGGCGAGCATAGCAGATGTGAGCTCTCTTAATGAAGATACACCACTTAAGGTGGCGTAAATCATGGTTAGTAAATGATCGTAAGTTTTAAATCTTTTATAATACCTATCACTATTGTGTATCCTAGCTGTCCGAGAAATATCAGATGATGAAATGTAGTGTAAAATTTGTTTAACAACTGGTGTTCCGCTAAAGTTCGTACTTTTGTTCATATCTCTTTTTTTTGGCGAAAATTGAAGATATAAAAAAGTGGGAAATCCTTTATTGGAAATCCCACTTTTAAAATGTTTTATCGGACACTAATGTTATTAAATCTAAAGCCTTTGTATTTTTGACTCGGTTTAAGCCAAAATCATGACCCAACCCAAACCAAAAATAACTGGCCTTATCATTACACTCAATGAAGAGAAAAATATAGGTGAAGTCATTGAAAACATCAATTTTGTAGATG
>JAVVER010000213.1:0-1715 GCA_032251145.1 Vicingaceae bacterium
CAGTAGTAACTGCCAAAATACCTCCATCTTGGGTGGAGAGCACTACAGCAGGCCAATCGTTAAAGCTGTTAGAATTAATGGTTTTATCCCATTGAAAATTACCACTACTGTCGGTTTTCAGAATATAGGGATCTTGGTCAGTTCCTCCAAAACTGGTCGTCCAACCCCCTAAGATAAAACCACCGTCAGAACAGGTGTCCATATTCGTACAGGTTTCATATTGTGAACCTCCATAGGTTTTCCACCAGATTATATTTCCTAACGTATCGGTTTTCATTAGGTACATATTAGGGTTAATACTATAATTTACACTTGAGTCAACCTGTCCACATAAATATAAGTTATTGTTTTTTGATACACAACCGCTTCCAATCATATTAAAACTAGTATCATTTTCAAAATAATGCACCAACAACAAGCTATCACTTTGTTGGTTAAATTTGAATAAGTATTGGTGTGCATGGTTGAAAGTGTCTAAATAAGCAGAATTAAAATAAAAAGAATTGTTAAACGGTGTAATTGAAACACCATTTTGTCCATAATAGTTGTAATAAGAATTACCAATTGTATTAATAAATTTATTTTCGCCTACACTATCAATAACAATTAACCCAATTTTTGCTTTTGGAGTAGGTGCTGTATAGTATATTGTACTATCTAAAGACCTTCCAAGCATTATAAAGTTATTATTTGAGTAAATTATTGCTCCAAATGGTTCTGCTCCCTTTTCTATATCATACCTGTTATTAAAAATACTTTGAGCAAAAGCTAACTGTTCGGTTAACGTCATAACCAAAAATAGTAGTAGATATGTAAATTGTTTATACATAAGAAAAGTTGAAAAGCTTGAATATTCAGGCTTTTCAACTAAGTAAGTTTATTGATTATTAATTACTAATTTGTTAACAGAGTAAGTTTCTCCATTTACAATAATTTGATATAAATAAATACCGGGTATTATTTGTTCTTTAATATCTAATCGTCCTTTATTATTTTTTAAGGGTTTTCTGAATATTTCTTTTCCTAATAAATCCGTTAATATAAAACTACCTGTTTGCATAGCCTCTATAGCGTATTCTACATAAAATTTTCCATTATTAGGATTAGGATATACTTTTATTAAATCATCTTTATAATTGGGGTTAAGTAATTCGACTGTTCCCGGAGTAGGTTTACCATCAGTTGATTTGGTTCTTAAATTAGCATTTAATGGTTCAAAAGTTTCTGAAAAATTATCTAATCCGGCAAATTGTAATAATGCCTCAGCTCCTGCTTTTTCTTTACCTGCACTGGTAGAATTAGCTACACTCTCAATGGTTTGTGTAATGGCTGTATTGGTAACACTATCAATAGTGCCAGGTGTTGCTTGTTCCAAGTCATTAAGAGCAGTATGAAAATCACAAAAATCAGTTAATGTACTGTCTTGTCTTAATGAATCTATGGTGTTTTGTGCTTCTAAGTGTTCTTTATTTTTAATTAACGCACACGATAATTTTTTAGCACAGCAAGTTGCTTCATCGTCATCACTATGCTCTTGTTGTCTTAAATAAGCAAGCACATCATTTAAACCATAAGTACCTGTGGTATCGTGCAAATAGGTTCTGAACAATTCATTTTCTGTTAATTGAATTTCATGGTTAACAGCACCTATTTCATTGTATTGTTCTAATACTGGTTCTAGTGTGTGTCCATCATATTCATTACGAAAGCTCATT
>JAVVER010000214.1:0-1667 GCA_032251145.1 Vicingaceae bacterium
TTCACTTTATTGTTAATAAGTTTTAATTATTGAACTGTATTTAAAAATGCTTATTTGTTAATTTTACGCAAAAAATAAACCTACAGGTTGATTTTATGAAAATTTTCAGTACATTTGACGAACAATATCAAGGAGTTTATTTAGCGAACTTTGATGATTGTCCATTTTACCAAACACCCACAGAGTATGAAACAGAACTGGATAAAATACAGGATCAACTTCAAGACCCATTGTTTGTACGAAATTTTATTAAATCCTCGAAATCGGGTTGGAAACAAGGAGCATACAAAAATTGTAGCCTATTATTTTTAACAACTGAAATTCTTCAAGAAGCAGGTGATTTGTTTGATAAATTAGATGAAATATGCGAAAATTCTCAAAATGGTGATTGTTTTGAAACTTTATTTGATGAATTTGTTGAGTTGTCAAAATCTGAAAGATATCATGATCCTGGAAGAAGAAAAATGTACACCTATGATTACGGTTCTTTATTGAGACTATATGGAGTGCGTGTCGGTAACGATGCAATTGTAATAACAGGAGCTGGAATTAAATTAGTCGATAAAATGGATACAGAACCTTTGAAATTAGAACTAGATAAAATGACTTATTTAAAGTCTTGGCTAAAACAAGAAAACATCACAGATTCTACTGAATTATAACATGGAAAAAAACCTAAACAAAGTAGTTACAAGAACAGCTACTAAATGGAAAGAACGAGCTAAAAGAGACCGTTCGAACAGGAGGAATATAACTAGATCTCAAGCATTTGCACTAGAGTTGTTGGATTATATGGATTTACATGAAATCAAGCAAATAGATCTAGCAAATAAAATGGGTGTAAGTGCTCAACAAGTAAATAAAATATTACGTGCTAAAGCGAATTTAACATTCGAAACAATAGACAAAATTTCCGAAGCTTTGGGAGTTGATATCACATCCCCAAAAATAAAGTCAAATAAAAGTACTAATTCAGCTATCATTCATCGCTCGATGCAAGTTGTACATAAACGCAAGTACAAAACTATAGAGGAAGAATTAACGTCTGAAAGAATTACACAAAGAAATCCTGTTTTACAGACTAATATGGAAAACTTGGACTCATATACTTACACAGCTAATCAAATTTAAAAAGCGATGACGTACAATAAATTAGGTTTTGCTTTTACAGGTTTACGAACTGTATCGTTTGCAATAATTGATAAAGCTTACAAAAAAACTGGTGAAACAAACTTAATGACTGGATTAGGATTTGGTTTAGATATTGACGACCATGTTGTAACTTGTAACACTCGTTTTTCTTTTGAGAAAAAAAAGGATCAGCCATTTTTAATTCTGGAAGTTCAAGGACTATTCGAAATAGAAAAAAATGACTTCTTGAATAAAATGAAACAAGATGATAAAACTTATTTAGTAGCAAAAGGTCTTGCAGTACATTTTGCTGTACTGACTATAGGTTCTGCCAGAGGAATATTACATGCTAAAACCGAGGGTACACCATTTAACGAGTATCTCTTACCGACCATTGATGTCAAAAACATGTTACAAGAAGACGTTATTTTTAATTTCTAAAAAGCCAGTGTACAACAATGGCTATAAGTAATTGTTTGTTCTGGCCTACTTACGAAAATCCTCGCGGATTTTCTATTCGGTTTGTATTTGCTAAA
>JAVVER010000215.1:0-1664 GCA_032251145.1 Vicingaceae bacterium
AAAGTATGTAAGTACAAATATATATAATTATATGATAATAAACATATTTTACTTATTTTTTTTAACAAGAATTCGATTTATATTGTTATTTTTAACTGATTAATCTCTGTGTGGGGTTAAAACAATAATTTTTTTACTATTCGGGTAGTTTGATTATTTCTGCCACAAAGGCTCGAAGGCAGGAAGTTTCATGAAGCAAGGGGTCATGACCCCTTGTTACATATTTTAGGTAAGTTTTTGTAGTTTTTTCATTAGTACCCGAAAAACAATTTTTCTTAATGTTGTTTTCAATTTGAAAACATTTTAGTATATTTGTTGCGTGGAATAGTTATTTTTAAATAAACATCAACAAAGTTAAAAGCGAAACAATAAATAATTATTTAAATTAATGAATATTATAGTTAAACGGGCTGTTTTGTATTATGTAGATAAGTACCCATCAGCAAAAACGGCTTTATTAACATGGTATAATGAGTTTTTAAAATGTGAGTTTAGTAATTTTAACGAATTAAAAGAAGTTTATAGAAATGCCAGTATTGTTTCAAATGATAGGGTAATATTTAATATCAAAGGTAATGATTTTCGTTTAATTGTTTCCATTAACTTTAAACAATCAGCAGCTTATATTATTTGGTTTGGAACACATGCAGCGTATGATAAAATAAACACAGAAAAAATAGAATTTGACATAAAAATATTAACCTATAAAGCAAAATAAAGCTATGGAATGGAAAGTTTTAAAAACAGAAGCAGCTTATCAAAAAGCCATTAAAAGAACATTAGAAATTTTTAATGCAGCAGAAGGTACAAACGAAGCTGATGAATTGGCATTATTGCTAATTTTAGTAAAAGATTATGAAGATAAACATATTAAACTTCCTCAACTAAATCCGATAGAAGTGATAAAACTAAAAATGGAAGAAATGGGATTAAAAGCTAAAGACCTTGAGCCTGTTATTGGTAGCAAAGGACATATATCGTCTATTCTTTCGGGTAGAAGAGAAATCACATTAAAAATGGCTCAAAAATTAAAAGATTATTTTAAATTACCTGAAGAGGTTTTTTTACATTCGGCTTAAAACTTTTTTAGATGACAAAAAATATAAAAACCTTACTTTTTATGCTTGCCTTTATAGAAGGCGGTGCGGTAATGTGCGTAGAGTTATGCAGTGCTAAAATTTTATCGCCTTATTTCGGAACTTCAATTTATGTATGGGCAGCAGTATTAGGGATAACCCTAACAGCATTAACTACTGGGTATTATTTTGGTGGGTATTTATCTTCAAAAAAGAGTAATACCAAAGCAGTAGCTTGGTTAATGTTAATGGGTGGTTTGTTACTTACCCTAACTCCAATAATTAGTAGTGTTGTCTTACCAATTACCGTAGAGTTTTCTGGTCAATCTCAGTTTTATTTTTTAGCAGGAACAATAATTTCTTTAATGTGCTTTTTATTTCTTCCGTTAATGTTGTTTGGAGCAGTTTCGCCAATGCTTATTAATTTGTTAACCTCTCAAGCAAAAGAATCGGGTAAAAACAGCGGGACAGTCTATGCTGTTTCTACCTTGGGAGGTATTTTTTCTACTTTTTTGGTGGGGTTTTACTTATTACCAAATTATGGTATAACAAAAACATTGTATGGTTATGGTTTACTGGTAGTTGTAA
>JAVVER010000216.1:0-1611 GCA_032251145.1 Vicingaceae bacterium
CCAAAGAGCAGTGAACAATGATACAATCACAAGAAATGATGAAATGAAACCTATCATAGAACTGGACAATCCAAATGAGTCCATGTAAAGCGACCAGATAGTATCAACTCCTGCAAGGCCTATTGCCATTATAAGTCTTACAACTATGAGCTCTGTTGTCTTCTTGACATGCTTTCTCCTATGAAGATGCAAATTGAACATAATATTAATCCTATAATCGATCATTTATAAATATTACACCAAACTATATTAATCACTAGAAAGTAATAATATTAACAAATAGTCAACGCGTTAAATAGTTGTTAGGTTTAAGCGTAAAAAAATGTCCGTCTAAAAATATTTCTATTCCATTTTTTAGTTCTTCAATTGTTTTGAACCAATTACTATTTGTTACGTTGTAACGAATTATTTTCCAACAAGTTTCAATGCAATTTAGCTGTGGGCTGTATGGTGGCATAAACTCGATGAATATGTGTTTTCCGAGTGATTCTAAATATTTTTGAGAAATTTTTGCTCTGTGTGCTGGTGCATTATCGAAAACAAAAACATATTTTTTATTTTTGTCAAGTGTGTCTATAAAACATTTCATGAAATCAATGAAATAGTGTGCATTTAGTTTATCGTACCATTCATAATATAATTCTTTTCCGTCGATAAGTGCACCAAACAAATTGGCTTTTTTATTGCTCCACCAAAATGTTCCTTTTGGTCTGCTACCTTTAGCAGCCCAAACTTTTCGAAGAAAAGGCACAAGACGAAAAGTTACTTCATCGAAATTAACGATGGTGCAACCCAAATATTCGTTTTCGAGTTTTTTTTAAAATCCATACGATAAACAGTTCTTGCAGCATAACTAGATTTAGCATGCTCAGATCTTGGCGTGATTAGGTTTAAGCCAAATTCATGGAATAATTCTTGCATACGTCGCATACTATATTGGACACCATATTTATCTTTGACATATTGAATTGCCATTTTCGTCGTCCAACCCATGCTTTCACCACCGAACCTTTCTGGTGGAAAATCTAAAAGAATTTTTTTAAGCTCAGCAGATTGATCTATGTTTAACCATTTAGGACGTCCAGACTTTGTTTTATCTACTAAATCACCTGTTTCTTTAAATCTCCTAATCCAATATGAAACTGTTGTCTGAGGAATATCAAGAAGATAACTGATTTCGGGTTGTTTCTTGCCTTTATTATGAAGTTTAATAATTGATTTTCTTAACTGAATTTTTTCTTGTTTCATAAATATCACCTAAATAGTATTATGAAACTTCAACTATATAAATGTTAGCAAAAACATTACGCGTTGACTAGAGATATCAGTAATCTTTATAAATGAATAAAAAAGAAGTTTCTAAAGAAAAAACTAATCAAGCATCCCATTCTTCTGAATGCATATAAGCTTTTGTTCCAATTAAACCATCATAAGCAATTATTTTAACACCTGCTTCTTTCATTATCTGAACCGCGTTTTCAAGTTCTTCTTTCCATTTATCAGCAGTTCTTTCAATCATCTGCTTATGAACTATTAATTTTTTTATTCCAGAAGTGATTATTGCATTAGTGCAAGGAATACAAGGAAGCCAAGGCATAACCATTGTAAGAC
>JAVVER010000217.1:0-1585 GCA_032251145.1 Vicingaceae bacterium
ACGTACGGTTCTGTGAGAGGCTTAGGGGTGAAACTCCCCTTTGCCTACTCGACTACCAACTGGGCATTTAATAATTTTATGAAAATAAAAACAGCAGCCTTTTAGAGCCGCTGTTCTATTTATTTATATTCAAAGATAATTAGTCAGGGAAGTTGGTTGTATTGGCTGTGGCTTTATACAAATCTTTCATTTGTTGCAATGTAATATCAAATTCTCCAACCATCGCTGAGCCAAGTTGACCGTAATGCACTTTGTGCTGTACTTCATTAGGTTTCCTTCTAACAAATTTACCCAATGACATACTTTCCATTGTTAATGTTTTACCATCGGCTCCGTGACAACCGGTACAATTGGCAGCATAATAGGTATTCCCTGCTGTTTCATTACCATCAAGGCCAACATTTAAATAGGTAGCTGAACCTGTTGGATATGTTCCTGTATAAGTAGCATCATACAATTTACTAACATCGTACATGCCTTCTTTCATGAATTTAACAATATCCCAAATTTGAGCATCTGTTAATAACTGACCGTAATTAGGCATTTTATCACCATCTGTGCTGTTTGTAACAGGGTCATAAGTCGATAAATCATAAGAAATATCTCTTCTGCCAGCAGTTGCTTTCATGGCATCAAATAATTCTTTTGATGTTTTAGTTTGTGCTAACTGGTAAAGATTTAGACCACTTACGTTTGGCCTTGTAGTTTTTGGCGCTCTGTTAATGTATGATCCCGCATTACCCAATCCGTCCCATGCATGGCATTGTTTGCAACGGAAAAAATCACTGTTGGCATTTAATGTAGCTAAGTTGGGATTGTTTTGGTCAAATCCTGATTCTGTGCTCCAAAATTTGTCGTACATAATTCCCCCTTTGGAAGGGTCTGCATTGTCATAAGCTACCTGATTTGGATCGGGAGTAGGATCTTCATCTTTGTTGCAACTTGTAAAAAAAGTAGCCACTAATATAGCTACTGCTAACATCCATGTAATTTGTTTCATACAATATAATTTAAAAAGTGAATAAAAAAAATGTTTTATATTATTATACTATTTGTAATTTTTCTTCAATAAGTTTTTCTATAGTTTTACTATTCATTATTTCTTTAAGCTGAGAGTTTAATTCAAACCAAAAGTCTTTAGTGGGACAATTATTTGATCTTTGGCATTCATTTGTTTCGCAACTACAATTAACAAGTTGGATGTCGGGGCTAAATGCTCTATATACGTTGTAAACAGAAATATCATTTGTTTTTTTTGCAAGAACATAGCCACTTCCTTTTCCTTCATAATTAACAATCAATCCAGCATTTTTTAGTCCAGCTATAATAGAGTCAAGATAATTCAATGAAATATCTTGACGTTCTGCTATTTCTTTTTGCAAAACAGGTTTTTCACTCTTTGCTATTTCAATGATAGCTCTCAATCCGTAACGAATGTTTGTATTTATTTTCATGTCCAAGTAGTCCAAGTGAATTAGTTGGATGCAAAAATAGATTTTTTTTTTTTAATCTCAAAATATTTGTTTGTAAGTAACTAATCAGTGTGCAAGTTAGCAATAACTTTTAGGGAGTTTAATACGTTTTG
>JAVVER010000218.1:0-1582 GCA_032251145.1 Vicingaceae bacterium
TAAACCCAACCAATAACAAATGATAAAATTCTTTAGAAAGATTCGTCAAAACATGATTAAAGAAAATAAAGTTAGCAAGTACTTGCTTTATGCAATTGGTGAGATTGTGCTTGTTGTGATTGGAATCCTGATTGCATTACAAATAAATACAAATAGCGAAAATCAAAAAAAACTAGAGTTTGAAATAACCATTCTTAAAAACATTAAAGAGGATATTTTGTCTGACAAAGTGGATTGTGAGCTGAATTTAGACTATATTAAAATTGAACTTACTAATGAACAACGTTTACTTGATTTTTTATTTGATGAAAATGCCCAACCAAAAGATAGTATAAGTTTTAATGATGCATTAGGAATTGATCTAATTACAGTATTCCACAATGCATCGTTCAACAACCTACAGAACAATGACATAGGATTAATTTCTAACAATAAACTTTATAAAGAAATTACACGTTTCTATGATTTTTACGTATCAGCACTTAAAGAGTTGGAAAACACTCACGATTACGGTAACACCTATGATGATAAATTTATTTATTTTAAAAAGCATTTCACCGTTATCAACAAAAAAACAAAAAGGGATTTTGGCTCTGAAAATGATGCTTGGAATCAAGAATTTGAAAGATATAATTTCGCAATTAAAAATGTTGACGTGCTAAAAAAAGATGAAGAATTTAAAATTTTATTGGCGGAAAGTATTTTAATCAATTCACTTAAAGTTAGTTTTTACCAACAATTGTTTGAAAAAACAGAAAATCTAATTAAATCAATAGATAGCGAATTAGAAACTCTGAAAAAATAACGAAAGCACAACAATGGCTATAAGTAATTGCTTGTTCTCGCCTACTTCTGTAAATCATCGCGGATTTTCAGTTTGGTGTGTACTTGCAATTAAGTGCTAACCCAAGCAACTATTCATAGCCGAGACGTTGGCACCAATTAAAACTAATAATAAACATTAAAATAAAAATTATGAAAATTATCAATTTAACATTATCAATGTTCATATGTTTCACACTTACAGCTCAAGAAAAATTTAAATATGATGAGAATGGTTTAACACCAAAATATTTAGTTGGAGAGATTAACGGATTGAACAAAAATAAAGTTTATGAGAAATCATTGAATTGGATCAAAGAAACTTATAAAAATCCTGACGAAGTAATTAAAACAACAATTGAGAATGAAAAAATTAGATTTCAAGGGGTAGCAATGGATTATCTGTGTCAAACTGTTTTACTTTCAACATTTTGTTACAACACAACGTATACTATTGAATTAGAGTTTAGAAATGGTAAGTATAAATTCACTCCTACATCAATTTCTTATAGAATGCCAGCATCTCAATATGATAGCGGAGGTAGTATTGAAGTGAATTTAAATAATGGTTTAGCTTTTTATAAAAAAAATGGTACAATCAGAAAACAAACTAAATCAATGCCTGAATCGATTGAAAAATTATTCAACGACTTGGAGAGAAGCTTAAAAGAGTACGTTGAAAAGGATGATTCTAATGAAAAATGGTAATAACCCGTTGGGTGAAATAGGATAAAACAAAAAAAGATATTGGATAAGATAC
>JAVVER010000219.1:0-1579 GCA_032251145.1 Vicingaceae bacterium
TACTTGCCAGGAAAATGTAACGGAGGGTGATGTGGTTATTTTTGAAGGTGTAATTTTTGTAAATAAAGATTTTGGCGCTGGTTATTTTTATAAAGTAATTATGGAAGATGCTATAATAATACCTAATTGATGCCATGTAATTAATTACATAAAAATACCGTTAGCAATATTCCAACGGTATTTTTTTTATAAAATTATTTAATAAAGCTGTTAATTTTAATAGGAAGAGCTTGTTACTACACTGTTTGTTTTAGCCCTGCCAGAGTAATTAGGGGAAACGCTAAAGGTATTTAAGGCAATTCCCTCTCCAATAGTTTTATATTCAGGAGCCCTGCTCAATTCGAGCTTATTGCCATCCATTTCAAAAAAAATATATTCATTATTTTGATATTCAACGGCAAGTCTTAAAAAATTACATTAAAAACATGTGTCAGCGACTTGATTCCAAATTTCCTTATTGAGGAGTTTTACAGGCGGAATAAAAGTATTCATCCTAGCGTCAGCTATTGTTGATTTATGAATAGCAGTTGATTCTTGGGCAAATGAGCAAAAGGTCAATAACAATACGCAAATAAGTAATAATGTTTTCATAATAATAGAATTTAATTCCTAGTTATCTATCGCAAAACAACGCACTAAATAACTAACATAGCTTAATAACTGAATATCGTAATTTTTAAAAACTACGCTATTACCAGATGAAAAAACGGTAAAAACAATCAATTTTATACGGATTTATGAACTTTTAATCTAAACAATTATGGAAAAATCATCAGAAAAATAATTTTTTAAATGATAGATTGAAAAATAGGGCAAATTCATTACATTATTTGATTGTTCCAATCAGAAATTTAGTGACTGCCATTTTATAATAAAAGTTCCCTTTTTAAACATAAAAAACCGCCAATTGGCGGTTTTTTTCTGAAGCTATCATTTAAAAACAAACAAAAGATTAGAGTGCCCAGTTTCTCTCACAAAAGCTATTCGCTTTTAATTTTCTACATCTGATTTACTTAACTGTTCCTCTTGAATAGCTTCTTTCTTTATGGCAACCTGTTGCGCAAGTACCTCCATTTTCAGTTTCAATAAAATTTAAAGGCATATCCCACCTGCCGAATTTAACGCTTTTTGCAATTAATTTGGTGTTGTTGGCTGCATGAACATCGTGACAAGAAGTGCAGTTTCGCCCTTTTTCTTTATTCACATGTAAATAATGCAAATTCTGGTCACCTTCTCTAAATTGGGTATACAAATCGGTTTTTTCCAAATTCAGTAAATCTGTATCGTGGCATCCAAAACACAAAGCAAAGCTTTCTTCCACACCTTTTGCATAAGTGCCTAAAGGAAAGTCATCAGTTAACAATAAGTCTCTTGACGAATAATGTGGATTATGGCACGAAGTGCAACTGCGGTTTAAGGCTTTGTGAATATGTGAACTCTCTGTTAAGTGTTTTTCAATGTTTTCTATAATTAAACCGTCTTTATTTTTTATCTTTTTATTGTGACAGTTTAAACACAATTGCTTGCTGTTGCCTGCCAATAACTTTTTCTCAGCAGAGGCATGTGGCTTATGGCATTG
>JAVVER010000220.1:0-1577 GCA_032251145.1 Vicingaceae bacterium
AAAACCCCAAACATTGATAAATTCCTGAATGAAGTTAGAACCCTTGATATAAAGCAAAGCACTATAAAAGCAGATAAAAACAACTTAGATTTAAAGTTTACCGGATTGCCCGAACACCTTTACGGAAAGGATATTCAGATATGCGATTTAAGGCATTACAGCCAATTTACAAGTGATTACAAGGGAACATTAGACAAATTGAAAGTTAGTGCGCTGAATGAGTTTAAAAACCTATCAGAGCCAAAAAGATTAAGCAACCTTAAAGCAGTCAAAACACTTGCTGAAAAGATTACAAAAAGTTGGGATTGTTATTTAAGCATCAAAGACGAAAAGGGCAGTAATTTATTAAGTGCTATCAACAACCGTTTGACAGATTTTTTTATCATCCCAAACAAACCCACCACCGGGAGTATTTACAATAATTTCACAACAGATTTGCACAATGCTATTCTGTTTAAAAAAATGGCAATTTCAGATTTTATAAAAGAAACTGAACCGTTGACCGTAGAGGTTGGAGCAGACAGCCCGGCAGTAGATAAGTATAAAGACAATCTTTGGTTTAAATTTGGATTGCTGTTAGCTACCGGTAGAATGAATGAGTATCTAAGCCCAAATAAAACCGTATTAAAAAGCAATTATTCAGCCCCTAAAATTGCTAAGGAATTGGGGAATGAAAGTTTTGAAAAATACATTTTGGCAACTATAAACAATTACAGTTTGAATAATTCAAATGCTAATAAGAATATCTTTAATTCAAGGGATAAAATGCTTAAAATCATAAATCATTGTGAAATAAATAATTTGGCTATTGACCCCTATTTTAAAGAGTGTTTACCAACTGAATAAACCTATTTCAAAAAACAGTACCAAAACAGTACGAGTACCGCAAATAGTACCAAACCAATAAGCGGAATTTTGGCTTGTAAAACTTTAAATACAAGTCATTATGGAAAGCGTACAATTCATTCAAACAAGCCCTACACAGTTAGCGGACTTAATCAATGAGGGGGTAAAAAAGCAGTTAGAACAACTGAAAAAAGAACTTCAAAATCAATCGGCAAACGATGATTTAATGAGCCGGGAGCAGGCTTGTAAATTCTTACAAATCGACAGCTCCACCCTTTGGCATTGGACAAACAAGGGCAAAGTAAAAGCTTATGGTATTGGCGCACGGCGTTACTACAAACGTTCGGAACTACTGGAAGCATTAACTCTTAAAAGACAGTAGCCATGAAGTTTGATAGTAATTCACAGGCAGGGCAAGAAAAACATTTCTTAGCCCAATTAAAAAAAGTCTATGAGGCTTTTAAGACAAGACCAATGACCATGAAAGAAGCAGACGTTTATACAGGCGTTATGCGGGAAAGTATTTGCAGATATGTTGCTACCTTACTGGAACAGGGCAAAATTGCAGTAAGACGAAAACGTAAATGTAACGTTACGGGTTATCCTTATGTGAATGAGTACACGGGCAACCCTGATTTGTTTCCAAAGTCCAATCAATTCAAAATGTTTTGAAGCTATGGAAGCAATGAAAATAAACCCCGACTGGAGCGACCTCAACCCGGCTACTATCT
>JAVVER010000221.1:0-1534 GCA_032251145.1 Vicingaceae bacterium
CAAAAAAGGCTTACGAACGCAAAGCGTTCCGTTATAATATTCGTATGGCGATTGGGTTTTCAATTATTTTTGTTAGTTTTGTGTATGAAAAAGTTTTGGATAAATCACGGGTATAACCTTGTTTTTGGTATCATCGGAATTAGCAGTTCTGCGTTGTTTACTTATTTCACTAATTATGCTACCAATGTTGTCTGCATAAGAGCGTATTGGATTATTGTAATTGCTTTTGCTCCTCTTTTGTGCTACTTTACTATAAAGAGAATTATTGCCGGTTATCATCATCATTACAAAACTGGCGATGCTGTTAATGTAATTGCCGATAGCCGAAAATTTATTGTTGTACGCTACCATTTTTTTAGAGCTTATTACGCTGTTTGCAAGGTTGAAAACACATCTGTTATTATGTCGGTTCATCAAAAATACCTGAAGCCCTACGAAAAAATTGAGCGTGATTTTTTTGGAAACCTCTCGGACGATAATATTAATACTATTGTTCATACGGTTACAATGCGGCATCTTTAGTTGTTTTGCTTTGTTTTCCTTTTATTCTCCATACTTTTATTACTTCTAGCATTATCAGCACATAAATTACCGTAATGTAGCTTATAAAAAAGCCTATTAATTCTATTGGGATAAGCACTTCGGCAACAAACACCTTGCTTATTCCTATTGCTATTGCCTCAAAAAAGTGTTTTATTGCTTCTATCATTGTGGTTTGTTTTAAAATTAAAAGGCTTCCACTTTTCCCCTGAATATTCGCTAACATATCAGTGTCTGTTATCCTCATATAAGCTATCCTAAAGCCTTGTTTCCGCTACCGACTCGAACGGTTGTGTGTGCCTCTCGGAAATTTTACTATTTTTGAGCTTCCAAACTTTTTAAAATAGTAATAATGATTTCTAAAAAAGAGTTACTACCTGCCGTTGATTTAATAAAAGGCATCACCACAGGGCGAGAGTTATTTTTTAGAAATATGCTGCTCATAACAATATCATTGTTTGGGATTTTAGTCGCTTTCCCACATAACACATCATCCAAAGTGTGTTGGGTTGATTTTCGTTTTTTCGCAACACTTTTACTTTCAATATCCATTCCCTTGGCGACCCTGCTGAGCTATGAAGCAGTTCTAACTCAACGAAAAATGCTATTATTATTTTTGAAGGAAAAAATGGCAGCCATTCAACAAAACAAGCCTCTGAATAAGAATCGAGGATTCTCCCGTGTGAAAAGAAGCCTTTTATATCGTCTATCAGAGATTGCATATTTTGTTTGCTTCTGTTTCGCAATTTTGTTTTTATCGGTTCACTTAATTTTGTCGGAAAACCCTCAAATACACGACCTGTATCTAAACACTCTGTGCGAATGGGGTCGGGCGTTTCTTTTCCACTCCACAAAATTGCTCCATACTCTACAGGCTTTATAATTCTTGTTTTTAACATTTCATTAAGCCCTCTTTTAAACTATCGTTTATTACTTTAAGTGTTTTGTTTACCACTTCATCAACAAAGCGATGTGTGTTTTCGTTCACTTCCTT
>JAVVER010000222.1:0-1524 GCA_032251145.1 Vicingaceae bacterium
ACTTATTTTTTTATCATTATTGATAATTGAAACATTTGGTATATCAATTACCTCATCTAAACTTTTAGGAATTTTTCCTTTAACAACTCTAAAGATTCTTGTTTCCTTTAAGTTTGTCGTAACAAAAAAATCTGCACCTGCCCAGGAGGCATAATTATATCCTTGAAAATAATCTTCTTCGCGAATGGTGATATGTTCTGCTTTACATTCAACAACAATTACAGCATTGTTATTCTTTAATTTGTCCTCTTTTGTTTTCCAGATAACAATATCTGCCATTGCTCTGCCTTGGCCCCTTTGTGAATTATTTACTTTTACTTCTTGAGCCATTTGATCGGGTGAAAAACCATAACTCTGTAATAAGCGTTGTATGTATATTTGTCTTACTTTTTCTTCTGGTTTATGAACCAACCATTTATCTAGAAGTGGCGCGTATATTTTATTGTCTTTTATTTGAATATCAAAATTCATATTTCCTAATTATTATTTTTTAAATTTTATTTTGCCTAAGATTATATGTGAATATAAAGTAAAATAGAGATTGCTTCAATTTTTTACTAAAGTAATAAAAGATATTTAGAACTAAAGAAAAGAAATGCGGGTATTATTAATAAGTTAAGAACATTGAGGGAATTAAGGGTTGAGGGTTGATTTTATTATAATTATGTTAAAATTAATTTAAGCTTTGTTTTGCTTTTGATATATGTGTTACCTTTGTAATCTAAGTTTGCCTCTCGGCAAACTATCTTTTTCATAGCAATTTTCCCACCACGTTTATAGCAATTTTCGTGGTGGGTTTTTTTTAAAAATGGAATGTTTAAGCCTTAGTTTCCTCAGTTCCCTTAATTTCCTCAAAGGCATTGTTATAATATTTGCCTTTTGTATCTCTATGAATTAAACCTGCTTTAACAAATTTTGTTATGTAACCTTCTGCGGTTTTATGGGGAATATTTAGTTTTGTTGCACTGTTTAAATAATCCTGACTTGAAAATTGACTTGGCAAGCTTTCTAAAAAGCGTTCTTTTCTATTGCTGCGTTGCGGTAATTTATTGTCGGCAGGCAATGCGTTAAAAACCTGACTGCTGTGTTGAATTAATACCGCAACCATTGCAATTGCATTGTTAAAATCTACATCTTCACATTCCCTGATTTTGTTTGCATCACCATCTTCCATAATTCGCAATGCTGTAAATAACATTGCGATACGGTAAGCTATTAAACCCATTCTTCTGACCGTGGCAATATAATCTTCCGATTGTATGTTGAGGTATTTTGTTTGAATTTTGGAAAAATAGTCGTTAAACTGAGTTTGCTGTGCTGACGAAAATGTTACCTGGATAGGAGGGTTGCTTTTTAGGATTTTGTAAAATCTTAAAAACTCCTGGCCCAAGGCATTGTAATATTCATCCAAACCGTTTTCAGTTTGAATTTCAAATACATTTTTCCATAATGGCGTAATATTCATATAGTACCTTAAATCCGCAAGTAGTTAATTTGTTGTTTTAGGATCTAATTTGTAGTGCA
>JAVVER010000223.1:0-1512 GCA_032251145.1 Vicingaceae bacterium
TGAAAACATTTTTTTTTGCTAATTTACTAATTCCACAACATTCGTGGTAGAACCATTATTATTTTAAGTTGATTTACAAGAAGTTGCTTTTAATTGAAATTAAAGAATTTAAAAAGAAGAAATTTTTATGATAATTTCTTGCAAAAAGCAGAAAACCTTGTATATTTGCACTCGCAAAAGCGGATAAATTCCTCCTTAGCTCAGTTGGTTAGAGCATCTGACTGTTAATCAGAGGGTCCTTGGTTCGAGCCCAAGAGGAGGAGCAAAATGAGTCTTAACATTAATTTGTTAAGGCTTTTTTGTTTTAAAGAAAGTTACTAAAATCTTCATTTAACCTATTGTTATTGCATTGTATGCATTCATTGCATCCAATACTTCCCAACTCATTAAATTGCCAACTTGTCAACTTTTTTATTCAAAAAGGTGTACATCTAGGTGTGCATAAAATTATATAAGGTGTGCATACCATAATTAACTAATCTAAACTTAAAAAAATGACAAATCATAAAATACATATAATCTTTCTACTCACAAGCAGTAGAGTTAATAAACTAGGTAAATGCTCTATTCGATGCAGAATCACCTACAATAAAAATAGAATGGAGTTCTCAACAGGCTTATTCATTAACCCTGAATTTTGGGATAGTAAGTACCAAACTGCTAAACCACCTAACGATGAAATTACCTACATCAATACGCAACTAAGCCTTATTAAAAGTAAAATTAATAGGGCTTTTTTATTGCTTCAAGTTCAGGAAAGTAGTTTTACCACAATTGACATTTATACGCAATATAAAGGCAAGAAATTAGCCAAAGAATACAATACGGTTGAATACTTTGAAGTCTACTTAATCAAGCTTAAAAGGCTTATAGGAAGGGGGATTAAGGAGGTTACTTGGAACAAGTTTTATTATGTTAAAAACAATGTAAAATCTTTTATTAAGCACAAATATAAAACGAATGATTTGCCATTAAAAAAGTTGAATTTGCAATTTTTAGAAGAACTGGATTATTATTTAAAGGTTGAAAAGGCACAAAAACAAATTACCATTAATAAATCAATTCAACGTTTTAGAAAATCTGTAAAAGTTGCCATTGCTGAAGGGTTTTTAGAAAAAGACCCATTTATGCTATATTCCTCTAAAAGAGTAAAGCTCGAAGTGGTATTTTTAACTACAAAAGAGTTGGCAAATTTAGAAAAACACCAATTTGTCCAGATCAGATTGCAAAAGGTAAAAGATTGGTTTGTTTTTAGTTGCTATACTGGATTGGCTTATAATGAATTGAAACGCTTGTCAAAAAATCATATTGAAACTGGTTTTGATGGTAAGTTGTGGATTCAAATGAAACGGGAAAAAACACAGAGGAATTTTGCAATTCCTTTATTGCCAAAGGCTAGAGAGCTAATTGATAAATATTCTGATGATAATGTTGAATTGTTGTTTTCAATACCAAGTAATCAGCTTTATAATTCTTATTTAAAGGAAATAGCTACTATTGTTGGTATAGATA